>CAYYIK010000019.1:0-29144 GCA_964471955.1 uncultured Thermoanaerobaculia bacterium
GGCGCCGCCTATCTCTTCTTCGGCTCCTCGGCGGGGATCGGCGGCGGCACGATGTCCGGGCAGAAGGTCGTCGCGCGGCCGGGCCTGGGCATCGGCGCACCCGGGCCCGACGACCTTCTCGGCTGGGCGCTGGCGATCGGCGACTTCGACGGCGACGGCTGGGGCGATCTGCTGGCCGGCGCACCCTTCGACGACAACACCGGCCAGGTCGACGCCGGCGGCGCCCAGTTGCTCTACGGCGCCCTCTTCGCCGACGGCTTCGAGAGCGGCGGGAGCGCCTCCTGGTCGAGCGTTGTGCCGGCGCTGCCGCGCTGATTGCGTCGGTACTCTCGCCGCCAGAGGGTGCGCCGACTGGCCGCGCCGCATGTCACCTGCGGCGCGGAATCGGCGCATGGGCAGGGGGTACGGAGCGCTCGCCCGAGCGCATCGCGACAACCAGGGGGTTCGATGAAACGCCATACGGAGACGTCGTCCGGTCGCTTCACGCCGTCCGCCACGCTCGTGCTGATCCTCTCCGCAGCCGCCGCCGCGCCGGCCCAGGTCTGGGAGGTCGACGACCGGTTTCTCACCGTGGGGCTCGCCGACTTCCAGCACGGCACCGCCATCGCGGTCGCCGACCACGACGGCGACGGGATCGACGACCTGGTCGTCGGCGCGCCCGGGTCGAACGGCAACGGTGCCCAGGCCGGCGCCTTCGCCTTCTATCTCGGCGGCGCAGCCCGAACGATGGATATTCAGGCCTGGTTCGTCGGCGATCCGGGAGACCGGGCGGGCGCGGCCGTCGTCGCCGGGGACTTCGACGGCGACGGCACGCCCGACATCGCCGCCGGCGCGCCGGGTTACGACCTCGAATTCGGTCCTCCGCCGGCGGTCGCCGACGCCGGCGGGGTCTGGGTTTACGAGTGGGTCGACGGCTCTCCGACCCCCGGCTTTCGCCGCTTCATCGGCCAGAACGATTCGGTCGACGGCGTGCCGGAGGTCGACGACCAGTTCGGCCACACGCTGGCGGTGGGCGACTTCGACCACGACGGCTTCGACGACCTCGCGATCGGCGTCCCCTTCGAGAACGCCGGCGCGACGAGCGACGTGGGCGTTGTCCACGTCTTCTATGGCAGTGCCACCGGGCTGCTCAACGAAGGGAGCCAGACGCTGCGCGCCGGCGCGGGCGGCGTGCTCGGGACGCCGGCGTCCGGCGATCGCTTCGGCTGGGCACTGGCCGCCGGCGACTTCGACGGGGATGACTTCGACGACCTGGCGATCGGTGCTCCGTACCGCGACGTCGGCGTAGAGAATAACGCCGGCCAGGTCCACGTCCTCTACGGCTCGGCGGCGGGGCTTACCGCGACCGGCAACCAGCTCTTCGACGACGGCGACTTCGGTTCCACCGCGGTCGCCGGCGAACGTTTCGGAACGGCCCTCGCCGCGGGCCAGTTCGACCAGAGCCGGCTCGCCTGCATCGTCGCCTGCGAGGACGATCTGGCGATCGGCGTCCCCTTCCAGACCGTGCTCGCCGTGTCGGCGGCGGGCAAGACGGTCGTGGCCTACGGTTCGCCGACAGGTCTCTCCGGCGCGGGCTCGACCACGCTGAACCGTCTCTCCGCCCAGCAGCTTCCGGAGACGGGGGACGGCTTCGGCTTCTCGCTGGCCGCCGGCCACCTCGACCGCAGCCCCGCCGGAGCCCTGTTCAACTTCGCGGATCTCGCGGTGGGCTCCCTCAATGAATCCGTCGCGGGGGTCGCCAACGCCGGTGCGACCTACCTCTTCTTCGGCTCTTCGGCGGGAGTTGGCGGCGGGGCGCTCTCCGCGCAGCGGGTCGTGGCACGGAACGGACTCGAAATCGGACCGCCGGAGAGCTTCGACCAGTTCGGCAAGGCCCTGGCGATCGGCGATTTCGACGGCGACGGCTGGGGGGACCTGGCGGCCGGCGCGCCGCTCGACGACCACGCGATCCTCGTCGATGCCGGCGGCGTCCAGCTGCTCTACGGCGCCCTCTTCGCCGACGGCTTCGAGCGCGGCACGGCCGGCGGCTGGGCGACGTCCGGCGCGGCGCCCTGAGGCCGGCAACGTACCCGGATGCCGGCGCCGTCGTGCGAAACTCCGACCCCATGTCGTCCACTCCGGCCGGGGCGCGCGGCGTCCCCGTCGTCGCGCTGGCCACCGCGGCCGCGCTGCTCGCGCTCGCCGCGGCGCTCTACGCCGGCGCGCGCGAGGCGGGGCGGCCGGCACTCTGGGCGGTCGCCTTCGCGCTCGGCGCGACGCTCGCCGCGCTGCCGGCGCTCGCCCTGCTGCGCGGCGCCTGGCGCCGCCGGGTCGACGCCGCCGCCCTGCGGCGTCTGCTGCGCCGCGAGCCGCCCCGGGCGGACCGCTGGGTGGCGATCGCCGGACGGGCGCGCGGCGCCACCGGCGAGGTCATCATCAGCACGGTCGCGGGCGTGCCGGCGCTCGCCTGCCGCTATCGCATCAGCGATCGCCCGTACCGGCGCTCGCCGTCGATGGGCGGCGGCACGACGAGCTCGGGATCGGCGACGCGCCTGCGCTACGAGGGCTTTCACCTCGTGCCGACGGTGATCGACACTTCGGCGCGCGCGGTGCGCCTGCACGCGATGCCGGAGCTGCGCGAGCTCGACACCCGTCCGGGCGGGAGCTGGCGCGGGCGGCAGGGGGACGAGACGCCCGGGCCGCCCAAGCCGCTGCGTCCCTTCGCGCGCGCGCGCCTCTTCGCGGCGGCGACCGACCGGCTCCGCGTCGACTGGCGCTACCGGCACGACGAGGCGTCGACCGGGCCGACCTCCGCCATCGAATGGGTGCTCTCGCCCGAGGCCGAGGTCTGCGTGCTCGGCCGCTGGGATCCGGAAGGGGCGCTGCGGCCACATGCGGCGCGCACCAGCGGCATTCCGGTCTATGCCGGAGCTCCCGCCGACGTCGCCGCGCGTCTCACCGCCGAGGCGTGGGTCCATCTCGCCCTGGCCGCGCTCGTCGCGGCGGCGCTCGCCGGGCTGCTCTTCTGGCTGCTCGCCTGAAGCGGGCCTTCGGGATGGCGGGGCGCCCCGGAGAGATGCACTAGAGTTGCCGCCTCGATGCCGGTCGAACAGTCGTTCGCGTATGGGACGGTGGCCACGTACGCCCTCCTGGCGCTGCTGTGGGGGGCGATCCTGGTGCTCTATCTGCGCTACCGGCGGGCGGCGCGCGCCGAGGACCCGCTGATCGCCCTGCTGCTGGCGGTCCTGGCCCTCGACGCCTTCAAGTCGCTGATCGAAAGCGTCTACTTCGGCATCGTCTGGACCGCCAATTACGGCATCGGCTTCGCCGCGCTGCGCGAGCCGCTGTCACACCCGGTGCCGCTGACCCTCACCAAGGTGCTCAACGTCGTCGTCGCGGCGACCGTCCTCGCGGTGCTCCTGCGGCGCTGGCTCCCGGCCGAGCTCGCCCAGCGCCGGGCGCAGCGCGAGGAGCGTGAGCGGTTGCTGCGCCAGCACCTCGAGGCGCAGAAACTCGAGAGTCTGGGGCTGCTGGCCGGCGGCATCGCGCACGACTTCAACAACCTGCTGTGGACCGTCTCGGCCAACGCCGAGCTGGTCGCCGAGGCGCTGCCGGAGGATTCGCCGGCGCAGCCGCGCCTGACCGCGGTGAAGGCGGCCACCCAGCGCGGCGCGGCGCTCACCCGCCAGCTGCTGGTCTACGCCGGCAAGCAGGAGACCTCGCCGGAGCCGCTCGATCTGGGCCGCATGGTGGCCGACATCGGTGAGCTGCTGCGCGTTTCGATCCCGCGTTCGATCGAGCTCGCGGTCGAGATCGCACCGGACCTGCCGGAGGTGCGCGGCGAGGCGGCGCAGCTCCAGCAGGTCGTGCTCAACCTGCTGACCAACGCGGCCGATGCGATCGGCACGGGCAGCGGCAGCATCACCGTTTCGGTCGCGCCCCGGCGACTCGGGCGTGAAGAGCTGGCCGGCTTCCGGGGCGACGGGCTGGCGCCCGGAGAGTACGTCCTGGTCGAAGTCGCCGACAGCGGCTGCGGCATGGACGAGGGGACGCGCGAGCGCATCTTCGACCCCTTCTTCTCGACCAAGGGGAGCGGCCGCGGCCTCGGCCTGGCGGCGCTGGCGGGCATTCTGCGGGCCCACGCGGCCGGCGTCGCGATCGACACCGCGCCCGGCCGCGGCACGCGCTTCCGCATCGCCCTGCCGGCGCTCGCGCGGCGGGCGCGCACGGGGCAGACGCCGGCGCCGCGCGTGCTGCCGCGCGGCGCCGGCGTGGCGCTGATCGTCGGCGAGGACGGGCCGGCGCGCCAGCAGCTCGCGCGGCTGCTGACCGAGGTCGGCTTCGAGGTCGTCGCCGCGGCGGGCGTCGCCGAGGCGCTGGCCACGGCCGAGAGCGCCGGCGCGGCGCTCGCCCTGGCGGTCGTCGACTGGGATCTGCCCGACGGCACCGGCCTGAAACTGTCGCGGCTCCTCCACCAGGGCAGCCCGGCGCTGCCCCAGCTGCTGACGAGCGACAGCGACCTCGCCGACCGCCGCACCGCCGCGGCCCCGGCCCTCCTGCTCGCCCGGCCGATCCGCAGCGACGACCTGTACGCCGCCCTCGCCCGCCTCGGCTTCACCACCTGAGTTTCGGGGAGTTTCGGGGACAGGCACCGAAACCCCCGATTCAGGGACAGGCAGAGAAACCCGGCTGCCTGCCCCGCAAGCCCATGGCGTCCCGGTCGAGTTTCGGGGACAGGCAGGGAAACCCGGCACGGTCGTCAGGGGAAGCGGCGATCGGGCCCGCTCCGCCGCATGCCGGGGGCTAGGATGGCAGACGCAGGGATTCGGGAGGCCGGCATGGCGAGCGAGACGCTGCACATCTTCACCTTTCGTGTCGGCGATGCGCCGGCGCCGGGCGGGGGGCTGCGGATCGGCGTCACCCGGCGGCCGCCGCGCGGGGTGGCGCGCGCGCGCTGGGTAGCCGAGGGGCTGTTCGACGTCTGGCTGCCGGCGGTGGCGCCGAGCGCCGCCCTGCTGGCGCGCTTCCGGCCGCAGATCGCCTCCGGCGCGGACCTCGCGCCGTTGTTCGCCGCCTACGAGCGCGAGCTGCTGGGCAGCGCCGACGGGCGCCAGCTGGTCGAACTGCTGGCGGTGCTGGCGCGGCGGATGCCGGTCGGCCTCGGCTGCTACTGCGCCGACGAAAGCCGCTGCCACCGCACGCGCCTGCGCCGCCTGGTCGAACGGGCGGCGGGCGGCTGAGCGCGCTTTTCTCGCGCACCCTCGCCTCCCCCTCCCGCGGCGCGGGGCGGGGGTGCGGGGGGCCCGTAGAATGACCGGGTGAGCACGCCGATCCCGTCGGAATTCCGCTATGCCGACCTGTTCGGGCTCGAGGGCCCGGACGAGACTCCGTTCCGTCTGCTCGAGTCCGACTCGGGCCTCGTGTCGGTCGACACGTTCGCGGGGCGCGACATCGTGCGCGTCGACCCCGCGGCGCTGACCCTGCTCTCGCGCGAGGCCTTCCGCGAGATCTCCTTCTTCCTGCGCCCGCGGCACCTGGCGCAGGTGGCGGCGATCCTCGACGATCCCGAAGCGTCCGGCAACGACCGCGGCGTCGCCCTGTCGCTGCTGCGCAACGCCGAGATCGCGGCCCAGGGCAAGCTGCCGATGTGCCAGGACACCGGCACGGCGACCATCGTCGCCAAGAAGGGCGACTGCGTCTGGACCGGCGGCGGCGACGCCGAGCACCTGGCGCGCGGCGTCTTCGAGACTTACACGCGCGAGAATCTGCGCTACTCGCAGGCGCTGGCGCGCGGCATGTACGAGGAGAAGAACTCCGGCACCAATCTGCCGGCGCAGATCGACATCGCCGCCGTCGACGGCGAACGCTACGATTTTCTCTTCGTCGCCAAGGGGGGTGGCTCGGCCAACAAGTCGATGCTCTTCCAGGAGACCAAGGCGCTGCTCAATCCGCGGAGCCTCGAGGCCTTCATGGTCGACAAGATGCGCTCTCTCGGCACGGCGGCCTGTCCCCCGTACCACCTCGTCTTCGTGATCGGCGGCACGTCGGCCGAGCAGACGCTCAAGACCGTCAAGCTCGCCAGCGCCGGCTACCTCGACCGCCTGCCGACCTCGGGCGACGAGACCGGGCGGGCCTTCCGCGATCCCGAGCTCGAGGCGCGGGCGCTCGAACTGTCGCGCAAGATCGGCATCGGCGCCCAGTTCGGCGGCAAGTACTTCGCCCTCGACGTGAAAGTGATCCGCCTGCCACGCCACGGCGCCTCCTGCCCGGTGGGGGTCGGCGTCTCCTGCTCGGCCGATCGCAACGCGCGCGGACGCATCGATCGGGACGGCGTCTGGCTCGAGCAGCTCGAGCACGATCCGGCGCGCTTCATCCCGGCGCACCTGCGCGGCGGCTCGCACGAGCACGGCGTGCCGATCGACCTCAACCGGCCGATGCCGGAGATCCTCGCCGAACTGTCGAAGCATCCGGTGTCGACGCCGCTGCGCCTCTCCGGGCCGATCGTCGTGGCGCGCGATGCCGCGCACGCCCGGCTCAAGGAGCGGCTCGATCGCGGCGAGGGGCTGCCCGACTACTTCAAGGCGCACCCCGTCTACTACGCCGGCCCGGCCAAGACGCCGGAAGGGATGCCCTCGGGCTCCTTCGGGCCGACCACCGCCGGACGGATGGACGGCTACGTCGACCTCTTCCAGGCGCACGGCGGTTCGCTGGTGATGCTGGCCAAGGGGAACCGCTCGAAACAGGTCACCGAGGCGTGCGCGAAGCACGGCGGCTTCTACCTCGGCTCGATCGGCGGACCGGCGGCGCTGATCGCCCAGGAGTCGATTCGCAAGGTCGAGCTGCTCGAGTACCCGGAGCTCGGCATGGAGGCGATCTGGAAGATCGAGGTGGTCGACTTCCCGGCCTTCATCCTGGTCGACGACAAGGGGAACGACTTCTTCCTCCAGCTGCCGGCGCTCGCGGTGGTGGGCTCGTGAGGAGGCACCGACGCAACCTCACCGGCGCCCTGGCGCTGCTCGCTCTGCTGGCGGGGGGCGAGACCCGCGCCGCGGAGGGCGCCCCCGGCGAGCCGGAGGCGAGCGGGGACGTCGTCGCCGAGGTCACCGCGCTGCTCGCGGCGCAGGCCGCCGCGTGGAGTCGCGGCGACCTCGAGGGCTTCTGTTCCGTCTACGCCGAGGACACCCTCTTCCTGTCCCCTTCCGGGCTTACCCGCGGGCGGGCCGAGGTGCTGGCGCGCTATCGCCAGCGGTACCCGGATGCCGCGGCGATGGGTCGTCTCACCCTCGAGGTGCTCGAGGTGCGACCGGGTGCCGACCAGGCCGGCGTGGCCGCCCGCTGGACGCTCGCCTACCCCGACCGGCCGGAGCTCTCTGGCCTCACCCTGCTCGTCCTGGCGCGCGACGAGCGGGCCGGCTGGCGGATCCTCCAGGACGCCTCGTTCTGAGAGGCGCGGGCGCGCGGCGGCATGGCCGAAAACTGCCTCTGACTGAATTTCGGGGAGAAATTGCCTTTGACTGAATTTCGGGGGGGGGTGGGGGAGGGGGTGAGCGCGCTGGTGGGCGATACGCCGATGGTGCGCTTGCGGCGGGTGATCGCGGGCGGCGGGCACGAGGTGTTCGCCAAGCTCGAGTTCCTCAATCCGATGGGGAGCGTCAAGGACCGCATCGCGCGCTTCCTGGTCGAACAGGCGCTCGCCGAGGGCACGCTGCGCCCCGGCGACACGGTGGTCGAGGCCTCGTCGGGAAACACCGCGATGGGGCTCGCGATGATGGCCATCGAGCACGACCTGCGCTGCGTGATGGTGGTGCGCCGGCAGACCAGCCGCGAGAAGCTCGACGCCCTGCGCGCGCTCGGGGTCGAGCTCGTGCTGGTCGACGGCGCGCTGCCGCCGGAGCACCCGGACAGCTACAACCGGATGGCGCGGCGGATCGCCGCCGAGCGGCCGCGCGCCTGGTTCCCCGACCAGCACAACAACCGCGCCAACAACGAGGCGCACTACCGCACGACCGGCCCCGAGATCTGGCGGCAGATGGAGGGCCGGATCGACTGGTTCGTCGCCGGCATCGGCACCGGCGGCACGATCTCCGGCGTGGCGCGCTACCTCAAGGAGCAGGATCCACGGGTCCGGGTGCTGGCGGTCGACGTCGAGGGTTCCGTCTTCACCGAGTACTTCCGGAGCGGCCGCCGGGTGACGCCGCATGCGAGCTTCCTCGAAGGGTTGGGGGACGAGGAGATCATCGGCTGCCCGGAGTTCGACCGCCTCGATGACATGGTGCAGGCGAGCGACCGCGCCGCCTTCGCGGCGACCCGCGAGCTGGCGCGCCGCGAGGCGATCTTCGCCGGGGGTTCCTCGGGGGCCGCGCTCTGGGGCGTGCGCCAGCTGCTCGCCCGCCTCGACCACCCGGCGCGCGTCGCCACGCTGTTTGCCGACTCCGGCAACCGCTATCTCTCGACGATCTACAACGATCGGTGGCTCGCGGAGCACGGGTTGAGCGAGGCTTGTGAGCCCGACCCGCCGCCCGAGCAAGTCCAGGACGGCCGCTGAGCTATTCCAGGGAAAGCGATTGCACCCCATGGTCCGCGCCGCGAGCGCTGATCGAGGTCGACAGCGGCCCGCAGGGCAATTCGAAGTGCCGCTCCGCCAGCCTCAAGGCTCCACCAGCGCCGCGATGGACAGGCCCGCCTCGTTGATCGTCACCAGCAGGGCCTTCGGGTCGGGCAGAGAGCGGCCATAAAGCAGTGCGTCCTCCATCTCACTGCGAAAGGCTGCCTCGAGCGGTCCCGACGGGAAGCTCACTACCACGTCCCCGAGCAGGGCATCCCGGAAGTGGACGGAGGAAACCTCCGTGCCGAGCCCCGGTCCGTGCCCGAAGCCGATGTGGCAGAGCCGCACCCACTCGATGCCTCCGGCGCCCGCATCCTCCTCAATCACTGGCTTCGTCGTGTGCAGGCTGGTTCGTGTTCCCTTGCGGGTCTTCATCGTTACGGCCACGGCGCCGGCGGACGGCCTCCACATCTGATACCCGCTCTTGCCGCCTGCGAACGCCATCGCCGGCGCGAGCTCGTCACGCCACTCATCGATGAAGCTCGCACGCACTCCGGAGCACTCTTCGTCTTCGGCCCAGGCAGGCTCCGCACGGGCGAGTTCGAGCGACGTGGCGAAGCTGTCGAATACATCCGGCTCGCCCCCGCGCACCACGACGTCTTCGGAACGCGGCACGAACATCGTGAGGGTGACTGGCAACTCGACTCCCTCGAGCGGCAAGCGCGGTCGCGCCGCCCCCTCCGACGGCGCCCAACCCTGCTCCGGAGCTGCCGCTGGTTGCGGCTCATCACCCACGGCTATCGCAGGGCCGAGAAGCTCCTCGAAGGCTCCGGCACTCAGTCCTTGCGAAGCGAGGTCGGCCGGCGTAAGGCCGTCGGAGTTCCGAATACCGGGATCCGCCCCGAGATCAAGCAGCACCCGGGCTACGTCGACTCTCCCGGCCCAGACGGCACAGTGGAGCGGTGTGTTTCCATAGTCGTCGCGAGTGTCGAGACCCGCTCCAGCCCGGAGCAGTCGATCTGCGGTCTCCGGCGACACCGCTTCGGCCGGAAACAGCTCTTCGGGTGCACAACCTGTGGCGAAATGCAGCGCCGTTCGGCCGCCCTCGTCGGCGACCTCGGGATTTGCACCTCGTTCGAGCAGTTTTCCTATCAGCTCGTCGCGACTCGCCGCGCTTGCATACATCAGTGCGGTGAAGCCATTGTCGTCCTTCCAGTCGACCTTCCTGCGAACGCCCGGCAGAGCAAACACCGCGTCGGCATCGCCGGTTGCAGCCGCATCGAACAGAGGCGTCATCCTGGCGAAGTCGACCGCCGGCGCACTTTGCGCGAGAGTGGAAAGCGCAGCTGCGACCATCGTGATCCAGAGCCGGCATGTCCGCGGTCTCTGATCTCTACTGCTGTCGGAAAGTTTCATGACGGAAACGCTACTACAACTCTTTCGCCAACGCCGGACCAGGAACAGTATGCCCTGGTCGAGGCTTTTCCTGACGGACGTCCGTGGGTCGATTTCTGCTGGTCGCCTGGGCGTCGGCCAGGGTGCTCGGCCGCAGAAGCGTCGTGGGTCTTCCGTTCTCGAAGGCCGGCGCTCGCGAGCCGTGGAGCAAGCCGCGGTCATGGGTTCTCGCGCTCTGAACTGCCGTATGATTTCGGCCGGGTGCTGCGATCCGCCTCGAGGATCTCGGCCACTGGCCTGAATCCGAGGACAGGTGGTTGGCGGTGGCCGCGCGATTGGCCAGCACCCCGGAAGAGGAGCCCCGATGAGTCCATCGCAAGCGCCGCGCGCCACGGTCCGGCGCGCCGACGAGGTCGCCGGGCAGCGTGTCGCCGCCGGTACCGCCACCGACATGCAGATGCTCGTCGGCCCCGCCGACGGGGCACCGAACTTCGCCCTGCGGCGCTTTCGCATGGGCGAGGGGGGCGGCATGCCCCTGCATACCAACGCGGTCGAGCACGAGCAGTTCGTTCTGCGCGGCCGGGCGCGCGTCACGGTGGAGGACGAGGTTCACGAGGTGGCGGCCGGCCACGTGCTCTACATCCCGGCCGGAGCGCGCCACGCCTATGCCGTCGTCGAAGCGCCATTCGAGTTTCTCTGCATCGTCCCCAACGCGCCCGACCGGATCGAGCTGATCGAGCCGGGCTGCTGAGGGCCGGCGCCCTCAGTCCGGGTCGCCGGCGAGGCGGGAGAGCAGCAGGGCGGCACGGCGCGCCTGCATCGGCAGGGTCGCCAGGTCGGCCGTCTCGTCGGCGGTGTGGCCGCCGCGGCCCATCAGGCCGATCCCGTCGAGCGCCATCGGCACGTCGGCGGCGATGAAGGAGATGTCGGCGGCGCCGGCGTTGCGCGGATCGACCGCGGCGACCGGACCGTGGCCGAGGTCGCGGCTGGCCCGGTCGTAGAGCGCCAGCAGGCGGAGATTCCCCGGGCGGGCACCCATCGGCGGATAGCCCTCGTCGAAGACGAGCGTCGCCGCGGTGCCGGGCAGCGGCCGGGCGACCACCTCGAGCATCGCGGCGCGCGCCCGCTCGAGCTGTTCGGGGGTGACCGCGCGCAGATCGCCGGAGACCAGCGCCCGGGCCGCCACGATGTTGCTCTTGCCGCTCGCCGCGCCGCGCGCCCGGGCGGCGTCGAAGTCGACCTCGCCGCCGGCCAGCAGCAGTCCGGGGTTGAAGGTGAGGTCGGTCTCGGTGGCGAGCCGTGTGACGAACCCGTCGAGGATGCGCGCCGCCTCGAGGATGGCGCCGGCGCCGACGCCGGGCTGGAAGATCTGGGACGAATGGGCCGGCGTCGCGGTGACCTCGAGCCGCCAGGTGGCCGAGCCGCGCCGCGCCACCACGGCGGTCGCCGGGTCGCCGTCGCCGTCCTCGAAGCCGAGCGCCACGTCGGCACCCGCCGCGGCGGCGCGCAGGTCGGCGCGTGCCAGCTCGAGTGGCCGGCCGGCGCTCTCCTCGTCGCCGTGCAGCACGGCGACCAGGTGGAGCCGGTCGAGCTCGCCGACTTCGGCCAGCGCCGTGAGGGCGCGCAGCATCACCACCACGCCCCCCTTCATGTCGATCACGCCGGGCCCGCGTACCGCTTCGGGCGAGGGCCGCTCGAAGCGCTGGAACGGATGGTCGGGCTCGAAAACCGTGTCGAGATGGCCGATCAGGAGCACCTTCGGCGCTCCGGGGCGGACGCTGGCGCGCTCGGCGATCCAGTGGCCGGCGCGGCCGAACGGAGCGCCGTCGACCCGGCGGACGGAGAAGCCGAGGCGCTCGAACTCCCCGGCGAACAGCTCGCCGACCGCGCGCACGCCCGCCGGGTTGAGCGTGCCGCTGTTGAGGTTGACCGCGCGCTCGAGCAGGGCGAGCGAAGCCTCGATCCCGGCGCCGGCCGCGGCGGCCAGCTCCCGCTCGCGCGCGGTGAGTGCGTCGGCGCCGGCGGCACGGGCGAGCAGGGCGAGGACGAGCAGCAGCGAGGGGGAGCGCACGGACTCGAGTCTATGCGCCGCCGCGCCGGGTGCGGTGCCGGATCGCCGACCTGACGGCGATCATGTCGGGACGCCGGGGCGCCCCCTAGGATCTCCCGTTCAGCGCATCGCGAGGCGGGTCGGGCGGCGCGAAGGAGGCACGTGCGGGAGGCGGGCAGCGTCGAGTCGGCAGCGGAGCAGGCGGGCGGCGTGCGCCTCGAGCTCGTCCGCGAAGGGATTCGGGCAGCGCCGGCCGGGGCGCTTCTCGAAGTGATCTACGGCGAGCCGGCGGCGGCGCCCGCGGCCGGCTCGCCCCCGCGGCTGGTCGTCCCCAACCGGCTGCTCGGCGGGCCGCCGACGGTCGAGCGCTGGCTCTCGGCCGCGCCGGTGCGTTCGTTCACGCGGGGCGACCTCGCCTGGAGCGAAGACGGCGAGCGGCTGGCCGGCTGCCTCACGGTGGCCGCCGGAGAGAACCTCGCGGCGGTGACCCGTCGGCACTTCGCGGCGATCCTCGACCTGCTCGCCGAGCGGGGCTATCCGCGGCTGCTGCGGGTCTGGAACTATCTGCCGGGGATCAACGACCGCCAGGCGGGGGGCGAGCGCTACCGGCTGTTCAACCGCGGCCGCGCTGAGGCGTTCGCGGCGCGGCGCGGCGACGAGGCCGCGGCCGGCTACCCCGCCTCGTCGGCGGTCGGCGCGCCGGGCGAACGACTGTGTACCGTCTTTCTCGCCGCCGGCGCGGCGCTGCCGCCACCGCGCCATCTGGAGAATCCGCGCCAGGTGCCCGCCTGGCGCTATCCGCGCCGCTACGGGGCGGTGCCGCCGAGCTTCAGCCGCGCGACGCTGGGCGACGGCCTGCTGCTGCTGTCGGGCACGGCGAGCGTCGTCGGCCACGCCACCTGGCACCCCGGTGCGCTCGCCGGGCAGCTCGCCGAGACGCGGCGCAACATCGAGCAGGTGCTCTCTGAGGCGCGGCGGGTCGGCGGCGGGAGGGGCGCGCCGGCCGGCCTCGGCGGCTTCGACCTGGTCAAGGTCTACCTGCGCTCGGGCGCCGACCTCGCGGCGGCGCGCGCCGCGCTCGACTCCTGGCTCGCGCCGGCGACGCCGGCGATCTTCCTCGAAGCCGACATCTGTCGCGCCGACCTGCGGGTCGAGATCGAAGGGGTGGCGGCGGCTCGCTGAGCGGGGCGCCCGCCCGCGCCGCCGCTCAGGCCGGGGCGGGGACCGGAGCGAGCAGATGGGCGACGACGTCGGCAGCGTCGTACTCGGTGCGGCCGGCGAGGAAGCGGCCCAGCTCGCGCAGCTCGTCCCCGCTGGTCAGCAGCGGCGCCTCGGCCTCGCTGCGCGGCCGCTGCTGCGGGTGGCCGGCGGTGGCGAGCAGGGCGTTGCACAAGCACTTGCGGCCGACCGTGCCCGTCGCCTCGCCCCCCTTGGCGACGAAATCCTCGACCGGTTCGGAGGCGCAGCGCCAGGCGATCCGCCCGTCGAGGCGCACGGCGCTGCGCAGGTAGCCGAGATCACAGACGCGCGAGCGCCGCTCGTAGAGGGCCCGGTCGGAGAGGGTGCCAGCCACCTGGACGACCTTGAACGGAAAACCGGTCGGCGAAGCGACGGCGTCGGTGACCACGTCGAGCTCGCCGACACGTGCCGCGGCGAGCACCCGGCGCTTGAGCGCTTCGTCGATGCCGGACTCGCGGCACCAGGCGAACAGCGTGCCCACCTGCACCCCGGTGGCGCCGGCGGCCGTGGCCGCCTCGACCTGCTCGGGCGCGCCGTAGCCGCCCGCCAGCCAGAACGGCAGGCCGAGGGCGGCGATCTTGTCGAGGTCGACCCGGTCGCGCGCGCCGTAGACCGGTTCGCCGCGGCCGTTGAGCTCGAGTTCGCCGCGCGGCGGCGCGTTGTGGCCCCCGGCCACCGGCAGCTCGACCACCAGGCCGTCGACTCCGCCGGCGCACCGGCGCGCCAGCATGGTGGCCAGCGAGTTCGAGGCGACGATTGGCAGGAAGCGCGGCCGCGTCAGGGGGCGGTCGGTGGAGAACCCGCAGGCTTCGGGGTCGAAGCGGATCGCCTCGCCGCTCGCCGTCTCCCCTTCGACGTCGAGCTGCAGGGTCGCCGGGCGCTGGGCGGCGAGCTCGTCGAGAGCGCGCGGAATCTCGCGCGGAATGCCCGCCCCCATGAGGACCCAGTCGACGCCGGCCAGCATGGCGCCGTAGAGCGAGGCGAGGTTGGGCAGCTGGATCTTGGTCAGCAGGTTGATGCCCACCGGCCCCCGGCCCGCCTCGCGGGCGAGGTGGACCTCGACGAAGTTGGCCAGCACGGTGATCTGCTGGCGCAGCTTGTCGACCGCCAGCTCGTAACGGGCGAGCGGACGATAGGGAGCGTCGGCCCGCCGGCCCGCGGGGCGGAAGTACTTCTCGAGCACCTGGGTGACGACCTCGGGGAGTGGGAAGTGCGCCATGGCGCGGCGCAGATGACCGCCGAGGTCGCCGTCCTGCAGGCGGCGGACGAAGAGCGTGTCGAGCCCCGTCCCCGAGACGACGCCGAGCTGGCCGCAGCCGGTGACGGCGGCGGCCAGGCACCAGTTGGAGACGCCGACCCCCATGCCACCCTGGATGAGGCGGGGAAGTGCCGTGGCTGCGGTCATGAAGTGGGCCTCGGAAAGCGAACGTGGATGGATGGGGAGCGGGGGCGTGAAGTGCGCGGGGCCGAGTCGAGCACGCGCCGGGTCCACCCTACATGATCGTCGTCATAGGCGCTGCGCAGTGGGCGGCGGAGATTGCCGGGTCCGTGCGCTCCTCCCCCCTCCCTTCACGCCCGCTCGCCCTCTGGCTTTTCACGGCCTGCGTGCTGCTCGCGGTCCTGGTGGGGATCGGTGGCGCCACGCGCCTCACCCACTCGGGGCTGTCGATTCCGGAGTGGAAGCCGGTCACCGGCACGCTGCCGCCGTTCGGCGCGGCCGCGTGGCAGGCGCAGTTCGATCGTTACCGGGAGACCCCGGAGTACCGGCTCGCCAATCCCGGCATGACGCTCGACGGCTTCCGCGCCATCTTCTGGTGGGAGTACGCCCACCGCCTGCTGGCGCGCCTGTTCGGCCTCGTCCTGCTGCTGCCGCTCGTCGTGCTCGTCGCCCGGCGGCGCATCGCGCCCCGCCTCGCCGCGCAGCTGGCCGGCATCGTCGCGCTGGTCGGCCTCCAGGGGGCGCTCGGCTGGTTCATGGTGGCGAGCGGTCTGGTCGACGATCCGCGCGTCAGCGCCTTGCGGCTGACCGCCCATCTCGGCCTGGCGATGTTGATCCTCGCGCTGCTGCTCCGCCTGGCGCTCGGCCAGTGGACGGGGACGGAGGCGACGCCGCAGCCGACGCGGCGCGGCCGGCGGCTGCGCCGCGCCGCGCGCCTGCTCGTGGCGCTGGTGTTCGTCCAGCTGCTCTCGGGCGGGCTGATGGCCGGCAGCCGGGCCGGCGTCCTCTTCCAGACCTTTCCTCGCATGGGGGAGAGCCTCGTGCCGGCGGGGCTCTGGACCCTCACCCCGCCGCCACTCAATCTCCTGCGCAACCTGGTGACGATCCAGTTCACCCACCGGCTGCTCGCCTGGGCGCTCGTGCTCGCCGGTGGTCTCTTCGTCGTCGCCGTCGTGCGGCGACCGGCACCGCGCCTCCTGCGGCGCGCCGCCATCCTCCTCGCGGCGGCGCTGGCGTTGCAGTTCGGACTCGGGGTGGCGACGCTTCTCGGTGGCGTCGCACTCGGACTCGGCGTAGCGCACCAGGCGGGCGCTCTGGCGGTCCTCGCTGCGGCGATCGGCACGGCGCACGCCGCCGGCCGACCGGAGGTGGGCGCCGGGCTAACCGTGCAGCGTGGCGGCGCCGTCGGCGGCGCGCTCGAGGGCCGCCACGTCGCGTAGCAGGAAGCCGTCGGGGCGCGTCTCGAGCAGACCGGCCTGGTGCCAGCGGCTGAACACCCGGATCGCGGTTTCGAGCGTCGTGCCGGCGAGGTCGGCGAGCTCCTGGCGGGTCAGGCGGACGGGGATCCGCACGCCGCCCCCCTCCGGCTCGCCGACTTCGCGCGCCAGGCGCAGGAAGAGCAGGGCGAAGCGCGCCTCGACCCGGTAGCCCGCCAGCTCGACGATGCAGTTGCGGCATTCGACATGGTGACCGGCGAGGGCCGGCAGCAGCAGGCCGAGCAGCGCCGGGTCCTCGCCGAGCCGCGCCAGCAGCGCCTCGCGCTCGACCTCGAGCGTGCGACACGGCTCGAGCGCGACGAACGCCGCGTCGCTCACCTCGCCCGACAGCGCCGGCGCGGTGGCGAACAGCTCGCCGGGGGCGAAGAGCGCCAGCAGCACCGTGCGCCCGGCGACCAGGTCGCGCACCATCTTCGCCCGCCCGGCGAGAAGGACGTGGAAGCCCGCGCAGCGGCCGCCCTGCGCGATGATCGACTCGCCGCGCGCGAACTCCCGCTCGCGGCCGATGGCGCGCAGCGCCGTGCGGACGGCCTCGGGCAGGGCGTCGAAGGGGGCGGCGGAACCCGGAGTCGGCGTCGTCATCTCGGTGGCGATCGTGACCGCCTCGCGGACGGTCGCCAGCGACTCTAACGCCGAAGCCGCGGCGACGACGATGGCGCGGCCGAGCGCCGGGTGCGGTGGCGACGGCGCACTACCCGGCGAGGCAGGAGGCGTGGCCGCACCTCCGGGGTGTTGTTCCTCCGGAGGGGCTCACGCAACATGCCACTCGGAGGCTCAGAGCAGTCGGTTCCGGCGAACGGGGCCGCGGCGGGGTCTCCGGTTGAAGTGCTCTGGAGGGATTCGAGGGGCGACGCCCGTTCGCGGCCAGGGCATTCCTGCCGGCCCCCCGCTACCTCCGGAGTCGTGAGGTCGGGTCGGTGCCAGCACGCGACAGCAGGATCGGGCGGATGCGATGCGCGGCGGGCCCGCCGTGAAGCGGCGCATCGCGGCCCGCGTGCTGGTCGCCGTCGGGATCATCTCGTTGGCGGTCTTCGGCACCCTCGTCTGGGTGGACAGCCGGGCGCGCGAGCGCCAGCTCGGCACCCTCGTCGAGCGCCAGGCGCTCATGCTCAGCGACACCATCCGCAACGCCACGCGGCAGTCGATGCTGCTCAATCAGCGCGACATGGTGCACGAGATCATCGAGCAGATCGGCCGGCAGGAGGGGCTCGAGAAGATCCGCGTCTACAACAAGGACGGCGTGGTCATCTACTCGCCCGACCCGGCGCTGGTGGGCACACGCGCCGACCAGCGCAGCGAGGCCTGCGACGGCTGTCACGCCGCCGGCAAGCCGGCGGTGGAGCTGGCGGCCGGCCATCGCACGCGGACCTTTCTGGACGCGGCCGGCGGCCGCCGCCTCGGCATCATCACCCCGATCGCCAACGAGCCCGACTGCGAGGGCGCCGGCTGTCATCTGGCGCCGGCCGCGCAGCGCATTCTCGGCGTGCTCGACGTCACCGTGTCGCTCGACGACGTCGATCGCACGGTAGCGGCCGGGCGCCGCGTCTCCGCCGGCCTTTCGCTGGCCGGCATGGCGGCGATCAGTCTGCTGCTGGTGGGGCTCTTCCATCGCTGGGTCGGCAGACCGGTCGAATCGCTGCTGGCGGCCACCGGCAAGATCGCTGCCGGCGACCTCGACCACCGGGTCCCGGTCGAGCGCCGCGACGAGCTCGGCCAGCTCGCCGAGTCGTTCAACCAGATGTCGGCGCGGCTCGCCGAGGCCCGCCACCAGGTCTACCAGTCGAACAAGCTGGCGTCGGTCGGCCGCCTCGCGGCCGGCATCGCGCACGAGATCAACAATCCGCTCACCGGCGTGCTGACCTACTCGAGCTTCCTGCTCAAACGCGCCGCCGACGCGGAGACCCGCCAGGATCTCGAGACGATCGTCCATCAGACCAAGCGCTGCCGTGACATCGTGCGCGGCCTGCTCGACTTCGCGCGCCAGGTGCCGCCGAAGAAGACCCGGGTCGACCTCAACGCGGTGGTCGAGCGGGCCCTCGATCTGGTCGCCAATCAGCTGAGCGTGCAGAACATCCAGGTCACCCGCAGCCTGCGGCCCGACCTGCCCTCCCTGTCGGCCGACGCCACGCAGCTGCAGCAGGTGGTGATCAACCTGCTGGTCAACGCCGCCGACGCCTTCGAGGCGGACGACCGCCAGATCTTCATCGCCACCGATCTCAAGCGGGTCGACGGTGACGAGGTGGCCGAGATCAAGGTGGCCGACAACGGCGTCGGGATCGCGCCGGCGAATCTCGGCAAGATCTTCGAGCCCTTCTTCACCACGAAGGAGAACCGGGGCACCGGCCTCGGCCTCGCCGTCTGCTGGGGGATCGTCAGCGAGCACGGCGGCACGATCGAGGTGGAGAGCCGGGTCGGCCGCGGAACGACGTTCACCGTGCGGCTGCCGCTGGTGCCGCGGCCGGCCGCGCCGGCTTCCGGGGAGGCCACCGCGTGAGCCGCGAGTTCGACGTCCTGCTGGTCGAGGACGAGCCGGTGGTGCGCGAGGCGGCGGCCCGCATCCTGCGCCCCGAGGGGGTGACGGTCGACCGCGTCGAGGACGTCGCGGCGGCGCTCGCGCGTCTGCGCGGCGCCACCCACCGGGTCGTGGTCGCCGACCTCATGCTGCCGGGCTTCTCCGGCTTCGATCTGCTCGAGCGGGTCAGCGGCGAGCGGCCGGAGCTGCCGGTGATCCTGGTCACCGGCTACGCGACGATCGAAAACGCCCTGGCGGCGTTCAAGAAGGGGGCGTTCGACTTCCTGCCCAAGCCGTTCGACGTGCCCGAGCTGCTCGGCGTCGTGCGGCGCGCGCTGCGCGCGGCCGAGAAGGGAGCCTGGCACGCGATCCCTTCGGCCGGCCCGGCCCGCCGCGAGAACCGGACTTCGGGAGAACGGTGCTTCCTGGGCCAGCACGCCTGGGCGGAGCTCGGCGACGGCGTGGCGACCATCGGCCTCGCCGAGGGCTGGCCCGGCCTGATCGACGGCATCCGCGAACTGCGGCTGCCGAGCCCCGGGGATCACCTGACGCAGGGCCTGGCGTGCGCGGAGATCGCGACCGGGGACGAGTCGATCCACCGCGTCTGGGCGCCGCTCAGCGGCACGGTGCTCGAGGTCAACGCCGCGCTGCGGGAGGACCCCGATCTGCTGAACCGGGACCCGCTCTACTCGGGCTGGCTGGCGCGCGTCGCGCCGGCCGACCTGGAGACGGAGCTCAACACACTGACTTGCCGCGGAGTCCTCGCGAAGGTGACGCGGAGCAACGGGGAGGAGAAGCAATCATGGTCATCCTGATGGTGGTCGTGACGGTCGTCATCTTCGCGGTCGTCGACCTCGCTCTGCGTCTGACGCTGCGGCGCATCGAGACGAGTCGCCAGCGGCTGGAGCGCCAGAAAGCTCTCGACATCGGCCTGCGGCTGGAGTTCGCCGACGAGGCGAAGAGCCTCAAGCGCGTCGAGGTCGCCAGCCCCCGGGCCCGCATCCTCGCGGTCGACGACGAACCGGTGATTCTCGACAGCTTCCGCAAGATCCTCGTTCTGGCGGGATTCTCCGTCGACACGGTGGAGACCGGGCAGGAGGCGCTGAGCCTGGTGCGCAAGCACGATTACGACTTCGTCTTCACCGACCTCAAGATGCCGGGTATGGACGGCCTCGACGTGACCAAGGCCGTCCACCACCTGCGCCCCGACATCGACATCGCCATCATCACCGGCTACGCCACGGTCGAGTCGGCGGTCGACTCGATGCGTTTCGGGGCGGTCGACTACGTCCAGAAGCCGTTCACCGAGGACGAGCTGGTCGAGTTCGCCAACCGGCTGCTGCTGCGCCGGCAGGATCGCCAGCGGCGCATCACGCCGCCCGAGATCCATCTCGTCACGCCGTCGAGCGCCAGCGTCGCGTCGCCGCGCACGATCAACGTACCCGGGGGCGTCTACGTCTCGCCCGAGCACACCTGGACGCGGGTCGAGCTGACCGGCGAGGCGCGCATCGGCCTCGACGACTTCTTCCACAAGTCGGCCGGCAAACCGACGGCGCTCTCGCTGCCGGAGCCGGGGCTGGTCGTGCGCCGCGGCGATCCGCTCTTCGCGCTCGAGGCGGGTGGCGAGCGACTCGCCTTCACCGCGCCGGTGGGAGGCAAGGTGGTGCACGTCAATCACGATCTCGAATTCCAGCTCGAGCTGATGAGCCTGCGCCCGTACGACCAGGGGTGGATCTGCAGCATTCATCCCGATCAGCTCACCGCGGACCTCGGCAAGCTGGTGATCGGCGCGGACTCGGTGGCCTGGTACCAGGCCGAGGTGCGGCGCTTCGGCGAGTGCGTGGCAAAGGGGCTGGCGGGCGAGACCGCGGTCGAGAAGCACGGGCAACCTCCCGGCGAAGTCGAGGGCCGGGTGGCATGCCGTGCCTTCGCCAGCTGCTTCCTGGGGACACCCGCAGCCGGAGCGGCCGCGACGCGCACGCCGGACCGTCCCCAACCCACCGCGGTCTGACCGGGTGGCAGCGGGAGGAGACCATGAGAGGAACTTCATGTCTGGCACCGCGCGCGGGACTGGTGCTCGCGGGCCTGCTGCTCGCCGCCGGAGTGCCGCTCGCGTCGCGCGCCGCGGACGAACCGGCGCCGTCCGAGGCGCCGCCGGAGACCATCCGCTGGCAGTCCACGGTGGGCGAGGTCGTCTTCGCCCACCGCATGCACAGCGAGGACTTCGGCGCCGACTGCGTCGCCTGTCACCACGAAACGAACTCGGCCGACCTCGAGATGCCGCATCCGGCGTACTTCGACGACTTCTGGATCGACTGCACCACCTGTCACGGCGGCAGCGAGGGCCGCGCCGCGCTCGAACGCTGCGCGACCTGCCATCCCGAGCGGCCGACCGGGCCGCACGTCGAGATGCCGACGGTAAAGGTTGCGATCCATCGCAGCTGCTGGAGCTGTCACGAACAGGGGACGGGCGCCGAGGCGACCGGCCAGTGTTCCTTCTGTCACCAGCAGCAGGAGACGACGGCCGTCCCGGCCGCGGCTCCGGTCACGCAGTGAGCCGCAAGCGAGGGAGCCATGAATCGACGCGACTTCATCAAGATCGGAACCATCGCCGGAGCCGGCCTCGCCGGCACCGGCGCGCGGGGCGAGCAGACGGAGAACCCGGAGGAGTTCGTCGGCGTGCTGGTCGACACCACCCGGTGCATCGGCTGCCGCGCCTGCGAGCGCGCCTGCTCGGTGGCTCACGAACTGCCGGTGCCCGACATCGAGAACGACGGCGCCCTCTCGGCGGTGCGGCCGACCAGCGAGACGCAGTGGACGGTGGTCAACCGGTTCGAGACCTCGAAGGGAGAGGTGTTCGTCAAGAAGCAGTGCATGCACTGCTGGCAGCCGGCCTGCGGCGCGGCGTGCCTGACCAACGCGATGTACAAGACGCGCAGCGGCCCGGTGATCTGGCGCGGCAGCAAGTGCATGGGCTGCCGCTTCTGCATGGTCTCCTGCCCGTTCGACATCCCGAAGTTCGAGTACGACTCGTGGAATCCGAAGATCCAGAAGTGCTCGATGTGCCACGAGCGCCTGGTCGAGGGGCTCGAGCCCGCCTGCGTCGGGGCCTGCCCGACGGACGCGCTGACCTTCGGCAGTAAGCGGGAGCTGATGGAGATCGCCCGCCTGCGCATCTACCACCATCCGGACCGCTACGTGCACAAGATCTACGGTGAGCACGAAGTGGGCGGCACCGGATGGCTCTACCTGTCGGCGGTGCCGTTCGAGGAGCTCGGCTTCCGCACCGACCTCGGCACGACCCCCTATCCCGAATACACGCGCGATTTCCTCTACGGCGTGCCGCTGGTGCTGTTCGGCCTGCCGGCCCTGCAGCTGGGACTGCATCTGCTCGCCGAGCGCAAGTCCGAAGTCATGGAGGATGCCTCGTCGTGACCACCATGCCCGTCGCGCAGCGGGCCGCCCGTCGTCCGTTGCTGCGCTTCCTGCTCGCCGAGCTGCGCCCCAAGGGGCCTCTGCTGACGCCGTTCAACCTGATCTCCGTGCCGGTGATCCTGCTCGGCATCGGCATCCTGGTGCAGCGCTTCATCTACGGCCTGGGATCGGTGACCAACCTGTCGCAGGCCTACCCCTGGGGACTGTGGATCGGCTTCGACGTGGTGACCGGCGTCGCCTTCGCCGGCGGCGCCTACGTGCTGACCTTCGTCGTCTACGTGATGCGGCTCGAGAAGTACCACCCGATCGTCCGTGCCACGGTGCTCAACGGGTTGCTCGCCTACGTCTTTTACGCCGGCGCGCTGGTGCTCGATCTCGGCCGGCCCTGGAACGTGATCAACCCGATCATCGGCAACTCCTTCGGCTACAACTCGGTCCTCTTTCTCGTCTCCTGGCACTTCCTGCTCTACATGCTGACCGAGGTCCTGGAGTTCTCTCCGGCGGTTGCCGAGTGGCTGGGCTGGAAGCGGGCGCGTCGTATCCTCGCTTCGATGACCCTCGGCGCGGTCATCTTCGGAGTGACCCTCTCGACGCTCCACCAGTCGGGCCTCGGGGCGCTCTTCCTGATGGCGAAGCCGAAGATCCACCCGCTCTGGTACACCGAGTTCATTCCCGTCCTCTTCTTCGCCTCGAGCATCTTCGCCGGGCTGTCGATGGTCATCCTCGAGGGTTCGATCAGCGAGCGGGTCTTCCGCGCCCAGCTCGATCCGAAAAAGCACGGTTCGCACGACGACCTGATGCTCGGCCTCGGCAAGGGCGCGGCGATCTCGCTGTTCGTCTACTACTTCTTCAAGCTGCTGGTCTTCCTGCACGAGCGGCAGTGGGATCTGCTGGCGACCGGCTGGGGCGCCTGGTACCTCGTCGAGGTGCTGGGGTTCGTCCTCGTGCCGTGCGTCCTGTTCACCTACGCGGTGCGCAACCGGCGGGTCGGCCTGTTGCGCGTGGCGGCGGCCGGGGCGCTGATCGGCATCCTGCTCAACCGGCTCAACATCTCGATCATCGCCTTCAACTGGCAGGAGCCGGTGCGCTACTTCCCGAGCTGGCAGGAATACGTGGTGACCGCGACCGTGATCTTCACCGAGATCTGGGTCTTCCGCTGGATCGTGCTGCGCCTGCCGGTGCTGCGCGAGGCGCACGAGCTCCCGCCGCCGCGGCCGGCGGACTTCGCGAGCCCCGGACCGGCCGCCTGAGGACGACGCCATGGAGACCTACACCTACGTCAACATCTTCGAGACCAAGGGGCTCGAGTACCTCCTCCTGGTCGCCTTCCTGGTGCTCTTCGTCTTCCTGGTGAGGTACCTGGGCGGCAACGACCGCAAGGCCTGAGCTCACTCGGCCGCGGCCGGCTCAGCCGCCGGCCGGGCAGCCGGCGCGCGTGGCGATGGCCTCGTCCGGCCGGCCGCTCGCCGCGAGCAGCGCTGCGAGATTCCGGCACGGAAGGGCCCAGCCGGGCGACAGAGCGCGGGCTCGCCGCAAGAGCGCCTCGGCCTCGGCGCGGCGGCGCGGATCGGCCTCGGCCGCCAGCTCCCAGCCGAGATTGTTGAGCACCTCGGAGTCGTCGGGGGTGAGGCGATGGGCGGCGCGCAGAGCGGCGATCGCCTCGAGGCGGCGCCCTTGCGCGGCCAGCACGACGCCGAGACCGTAGTGCGCGGCGGCGGTCTCCGGGGCGCGGCCGGCGAGCGCGCGCAGCGTGGCCTCGGCCTCGGTGAGCCGTCCGCCGCGGGCCTGCAGCTCGGCCAGGTCGAGGGCGGCCCGCGGATCCCGGGGCGCCAGCTCGGCGAGCAGGGCGAGCGCCGCCGCGTCGTCGCCGAGGGCCCGTTGCAGGGCGACCCGCCGCGGGTCGAGGTCGGGCGGGCGCCAGAGCGCGAAACGGGTGCGGGCCTCGGCGTGGTGCAGGGCGCGCCGCGCGGCGGCTCGCGCCAGCGGTCCGTCCCCGCGCTGCAGCTGCCAGGCGTTCCAGGCCCGGTCGCCCCGCCACTCGTGCCAGCGCAGGCGTGCGGCGTGGACCGTCGCCACCCCGGCGAGCAGCGCCAGGACGAGGAAGAGGGTCCCCGCGGCGGTCAGTCGGCCGGCCTGGCGCAGTCGCCAGCGCTGCCAGCGCACCTCCCGGCGCCGGGCGAGGCGCAGGGCGACGACCGCCGCGCCGGCGGCCACTCCCGCCAGGGCGAGCGCCAGGAGGAAGGGGACGAGGCGGTAGAGCCCGCGCGTGGCGAGCAGCACGACGAGCAGGACCGCGCCGGCCAGCAGCTCTTCGCCGCGGGTCGTGTCGAAGGGTCGCGCGACGCCGCGCCGGGCCAGCAGCGGCGGCCGGCGGAAGCCGAACGCGAGGCCACCGGTCGGGCAGACCGCCACGCAGTCGAGATCCTTGAGGCAGTCGCCGCTGGTCACCCGGCCGTGGCGCGCCACCTCCTCGTGGACGCGCAGGCCGGTTTCGCACACCGCCGTGCAGAGCGCGCAGCCGGTGCAGTCGCCGGCGAGCACGATGCGCCCCGGGGCGAAGCGGTCGGCGGCCGCGAAGAGGGCGCCGTACGGACAGACGTTGCGGCAGAACGAGCGCGTGCCGAGCAGCCAGACGACGACGAAGCCGCAGACCAGAAAAGTGAGCAGCGCCATGCCCGGGCCGGGCAGGTTGCGCGCGAAGTCGGTGGTCAGGAAGGAGGCCCACCCCTCGCCGTCGGCCGCGACGCGCAGCCGGAAGTCCGGACGCGGCCCGACCAGCGGAGTGAGACCCGGCCAGGTGCGCACCAGCAGTCGCGCCACCTGCGGCCAGACGAACATGTAGAGCGCCGCCCCGATCGGCACCAGACGCAGCAGCCGCGAGCGAACGGGAACCGGACGGATGCCGGCCCGCCGCAGAATCCAGGCGCTGAAGTCCTGCAGCGCCAGCAGGTGGCACCCCCAGGAGCAGAAGAAGCGGCCGACCACCAGCACCGAGAGCACCGCGGTCGCCATCAGCAGGAAGCCGGCGGTGACGATGCCGAGCTCGAGCGTGTGCATCACCTCGTTGAGTTCGAGCGGCGCGAGCGTGCGACCGGCGATCTTCCAGTGCGCGATGTGCAGGCCGATCAGCAGGTGGACGCCGACGAGCACCGCGGCACGGCGGCGGGCGAAGCGGTGGCGATCGGCGCCGGGCAGCGCGGGAGTCGGGGACAAGGGGGCGATCCTCGCCGCGCGCGCCGGGCGCCGTTATGACCGGCGTCATGCCGGTGACGCCCGGCGGTTGCTAGCTTCGCGCCTCTCCCGGAGGTCGAGCATGACGAAACGCGCCCGCGTCACGGCGGCGAGATGGCGGATCTGGCTCCTGCTGCTGGCCGTCGCCGGCGTGGCGCTGGGAGCCCTCGTGCCGCTCACCCTCGAGGACTTCCACCTCTCCGGCACCCAGATCGGCGACGTCCCGGCCGGCATTCTGCAGACCTCCGGCGAGTGCCGGGTCTGCCACGGCGACTTCGCTCCCGCCGACGAGCCGTACTCGACCTGGGCCGGCAGCCTGATGGGGCAGGCCGGGCGCGACCCGCTCTTCTTCGCCCAGATGACCAACGCCAACCAGGACGCGGCCAACGCCGGCACCTTCTGCATGCGCTGCCACGTGCCGATGTCGTTCGTCACCGGTCACGCGCTCGATCCGAGCGGCGCCAGCCTCGACGCGATCGACCGCGACGGAGTGACCTGCCACTTCTGCCACTCGCTGGTCGATCCGGTCTACGTGCCGGGCCAGAGCCCGCCCGAGGACGAGGCGATCCTCGCCGGGCTCGGCGAGGTGCCGGCCTACTACGGCAACTCGATGTTCGTGCTCGATCCGCAGGGGCGCCGGCGCGGGCCGTACGAGGAGACCGACGCGCCGCACCTGACGATCGCCTCCGACTTCGTCCGCCGCAGCGAGATGTGCGGCACCTGCCACGACGTCGGCAACGTCGCGGTCTCCCGCCGCCCGGACGGCAGCTGGCGCTACAACGCGATCGACGAGCGGGTCCCGGACGAGGACCCGTGGACCCAGTTTCCGCTCGAACGCACGTACACCGAGTGGAAGCTGAGCAGCTTCGGGGCCGGCGGCGTCGACCTGGGGGGCCGCTTCGGCGGCGCGCGCGGGCCGCTGGTGTCGACCTGCCAGGACTGCCACATGCCGACCACCACGGCGCGCGGCTGCTACTTCGGCCGCGTGCGCGACGACCTGGCCCGCCACGAGTTCGCCGGTGCGGCCGCCCAGGCGCTCGACCTGATCGTCGCCCACTACGCCGACGACCCGGCCGTCGATCCGGCCCTGGTGGCGGCGGCGCGCGCCCGCGCCGTGTCGATGCTCGAGCGCGCCGCGACGCTCGGCCTGGAGCGTCAGGGTGGCGCGCTGGCGGTGCGGGTCTACAACCAGAGCGGTCACAAGCTGCCGACCGGACACATCGAGGGGCGGCGGGTGTGGATCCACGTGCGCTTCCTCGACGCGGCCGGGGCCCTGGTCGGCGAGCACGGCCACTACGACGCGGCCGAGGCGCATCTCGACGAGGCCTCGACGACGGTCTTCGAGATGAAGGTCGGCCTGTCGGCCGACGCCGCCGCGGCGACCGGGCTGCCGGAGGGCGAGACGACGCACATGGCGCTCGCCGACACGATCGAGAAGGACAACCGCATCCCGCCGCGCGGCTTCTCCAACGCCGCCTACGAAGTCGGCGGTGCGCCGGCGGTCGGCACGGCGTACGCCGACGGCCAGTACTGGGGCGAAGCGCTCTACCCGATCCCCGCCGGCGCCGTCCTCGCCGAGGTCGAGCTCTTCTACCAGAGCCTGACGCGGCACTACATCGAGGCACTGCGCGACGGCAACGAAACCGACGACTGGGGCGACATCCTCCACGATCTGTGGGTCGAGACCGGCCGCGGCGCGCCGATCCGCATGACCCGGCGCTCGCTCGTGCTCGACGCCGAAGCGCTCTTCCTCGACGACTTCGAGTCCGGCTACCTCTCCGCCTGGTCCGCCGCCCTGCCTTAGAGTCCGCGGCGCCGACTTCGCCGCCAGGATCGGCGGCGAAACTCGAGACCCGGGCCGGGGAAGGGCGACCGCTGCGCGGCGCGCCCGCCCGCGTGCGGCCACGGACGCAGAGCGGAGGAGCCGGACATGGACCTCGACGCCGCACGGGATCGCCGGCGGGAAGCGCTCGGCCGCTGGGCGCTGCCGCTCGCCACGCTCGCCCTGATGCTGATCACCGCGCCGGGCTACGGCATCTTCCGCGACGAGCTCTACTACCTCTCCTGCTCGCGCCGTCTGGCGTTCGGCTACGTCGACCATCCACCGCTCGTGGCGCTGCTGGCGGCGCTGGTGCGCGCCGTTGCCGGCGAGTCGCTGGTGGCGCTGCGGGCGCTGCCGGCGGCGGCCTTCGCCGCCACCGTCCTGCTCGCCGGCGACACGGCCCGCGCCCTGGGCGGCGGCCGCTGGGCTCGCCTGCTGGCGCAGCTGCTCACCGCCACGGCGCCCGTCTTCCTGGCGCTCGGGTCGATCTTCTCGATGAACGCCTTCGACCTGCTCGTCTGGGCCGGCCTCTGCCGGCTCGCCGTGGCGCTGCTGGCGGGCGGCTCGCCGCGTCTCTGGCTCGCCTTCGGGGCGCTCGCCGGCCCCGGCCTCCAGAACAAGCTCGACGTCGGTCTGCTCGGCGCCGCGCTGGCGGCGGGGATCCTCGCCGCGCGGCGCGACCTGCTCGGCGAGCGCCGGCTCTGGCTCGGCGCAGCCCTGGCGCTGGGGCTCTTCCTGCCGCACCTGATCTGGCAGGTGGCGCACGACTTTCCGACCCGCGAGTTCGTCGCCAACGCGCAGAGCGGCAAGATCGTCGCCCTCGGGCCGCTCGGTTTCCTCGCCGCGCAGGCGGGCACGGTCGGGCCGGTCGCCGCGCTGATGGCGCTCGCCGGTCTCCTCTGGCTGCTCGGCGCGCCGGCGGCTCGCCCCTTCCGGCCGCTCGGCCTCGCGGTGGCGCTGGTGCTGGCGACCTTCGCCTTCTCCGCGGCGAAGCCCTACTATTTCGCTCCCGCTTTTCCGCTCCTGTTCGCCGCCGCGGGAGTCGCCCTCGAGGGGTGGACGGCGCGCCGCGCGCCGCGCTGGACGCGGCGCCTGGCCGTCGGCGCGGCCGTCTCGGCGCTGATCGCCGCGCCGCTCGCCAAGCCGTTGCTGCCGGTCGAGGACTATCTGCGCTACGCCGCGCGGCTCGGCCAGCAGCCGGGCAGCGACGAGCACCACGAACTCGGCCGGCTGCCGCAGTTCTTCGCCGACATGCACGGTTGGCGCGAGCTGGCCGCCGAGGTCGGCCGGGTCGCGGCGGCGCTGCCCGAAAGCGAGCGCGCCCGGCTCTGCGTCTTCGCCAACAACTACGGCCAGGCCGGGGCGATCGAGCACTTCGCGCGCGAATTCCGGTTGCCGCCGGTCGTCTCCGGCCACAACAGCTGGTGGCTCTGGGGGCCGGGCGGCTGCACCGGAGAGGTGATGCTGATCCTCGGCGGCGAGGTCGAGGACTACCGGCAGATCTTCGCCTCAGTCGAGGCCGTCGGCCAGCACGCGAGCGACCTCGGAATGCCCTACGAGAACGTCACCCTCTGGCTCGCCCGCGGCCCGCAGGCCGCCCTCGCCGACGTCTGGCCGGCGGTGCGCCACTACGACTGAAGAGCGCCGCTCAGCCCTTGACGGTCCAGCCGCGCGCGGCGAGCAGGGGGCGGAGGCGTTCGCGATGATCTCCCTGCAACTCGACGGTCGACGCGGTCGCCGTGCCGCCGGTGCCGCAGGCGCGCTTGAGCTCGGCGGCGAGCGCGGATAGAAACCCGGCGTTCTTCGGCAGGCCGTCGACGACGGTGACTGTCTTGCCGCCGCGCCCGCCCTTTTCGATCCGCAGTTTCGCCACGATGCACTCGGGGAGCGGTTCGTCGGCGGCGAGGGTCGCCGCGCAGCGGCACTCTTTCGCCGGCCAGCCGCAGCGCGGGCAGGTGCGGCCGCCGTCGGTGCGGTAGACGGTACGCGCGGGCGGACGGCTCACCCGGCAAGCGTACCGCGCCCCGGCTTCCCCTAGAATGGCCGGAGATGCCCAACGTGCGGCGGCTGGCCCTCGCTCTCGTGCTGCTCGGTCCGGCGGCCGCTGCGCTCGCCGCGCTGCTGCCGCGCGCCGCATGGAGCGCCGGCCGACTGGCGGTCCTGGTGCTGCTGCCGATCGTCGCCGGCGGCCTCGCGTCGCTGCTCGTGCCGCGGGGCCGCG
>CAYYIK010000019.1:29244-38978 GCA_964471955.1 uncultured Thermoanaerobaculia bacterium
CTGCTGCCGATCGTCGCCGGCGGCCTCGCGTCGCTGCTCGTGCCGCGGGGCCGCGAGGCTTCGACGGCGCGGGTGGCCGGCACCGGCCGCCTGCACGGCTGGATCGCCGCGGCGATCGCGCTCGACCTGGCGCCGATCGGCCTGGCGGTGGCGCTCGGCTGGACGGCGCTGGCGCTCGGCGATCCGATGCAGGTGGCGCGGCGGGTGCTGCTCTTCCTCCTGGTGCTGCCGTTCGCCATCGCCGCGGCGACGCTCGGCGGCGAGTGGGCGCTGCACGCGCGGCTGCTGGCACCGGCCGAACGCGCCGGCCGGCCGGGCGAGGGCGTGCTGCTGGCGCTCGCCGCCGGCCTGGCGCTGGCGCTGCCGGTGCTCTCGCCCGGCCTGCGGGTGCCGGTCGTCGATCTGGCGCTCGCCGCGGCCGGCGTGGTGCTGCTGCGCGAGGCGGCGGCGATCGTCCTGTTCCGCGCCGGCGGGCTGCTTCCGGCCGGCGCCTGGCGGGGCACGCTGGCGGCGGTCGATGCGCTGCTGCTCGCCGACTGGAGCCCCTGGCGCGCCTGGATCGAGGCGCCGGCGGCGGTCGCCGCCGGCTTCGCGCCGCTGCGCCTGCTCGGTCCGGCGGCGGCGCTCGCCCTCCTCGCCTTGGCGGCGCGCCGCCGCGCCGCCGGGCCGCGCTGACCCGGCGGCGCGGCGCCGCACTCAGGCGGGCTTGCGCGCCCGCCAGGTGATCGACCGGATGGTGCCGCGCACGGCCTCCGGGTCGACGGCGGCGCGGCTCAGCAGTTCGGCCGCCTGGTCGGGTGCGGCGGCCTCGAAGGTGGCGCCGTAGTCGGTGTCGCGCAGAATTTCGATCTCGGCGAGTCCCGCCGCGGCCACCGCGGCAAAGTAGGGCTCGCGCAACTCGGCGCCGGCGACACAGCCGACCCAGGCGAGCAGGTCGCGCGCCAGCGCCTCGGGCAGCGGGCGGTCGAGCAGGATGTCGGAGACGACGATGCGCCCCCCCGGCCGGAGCACGCGCGCCACCTCGCGGAAGACTGCCGGCTTGTCCGGAACCAGGTTGAAGACGCAGTTGCTGGTCACCGCGTCGACCGAGGCGTCGTCGACCGGCAGCTGCTCGAGCCGGCCGCGGCGGAACTCGACGTTGGCGAAGCCGTGCTTCGCGGCGGCGGCGCGCGCCCGGACGATCATCTCCGGGGTCATGTCGACCCCGAGAACGCGCCCGGCCGCGCCGACCTGGCGCGCGGCGAGGAAGGCGTCCATGCCCGCCCCCGAGCCGAGATCGAGCACCGTCTCGCCCGGCGCGAGCGCCAGCCCGGCGAGCGGGGCGCCGCAGCCGAGGCCGAGGTTGGCCTCTTCGGGGATGGCGGCGAGGTCGCCGTCGGCGTAGCCGATGCCGCGTGAGAGCGCGGACTCGACGCCGGCCGGAGCGTCGCCGCAGCTGCAGCCGCAGCCGGAGATTTCGCCGCTGGCGATGCGGCCGTAGCGCTGGCGCACCTCGGCGACCAGCGACTCGGGGGATTCTGGGATCCGACTCATGAACGGCTCCTTTTCGGGGCGGCGCCGGAGCGCCGCAGAGGGACCGCCGTCGCGCAGGCTCCGTCGGCGCAGCAGCTCTCCGTCAGGAAGGCCACCAGCTCGCCGGCCGCCGCGAAGTCGGGGGCGTAGAGGATGGAGCGTCCCTGGCGGCGAGCCGTCACCAGGCCGGCCCGCTCGAGCGTCGCGAGATGGAAGCTGAGCGTCGGCTTGGGGATCGCGAGCGCCTCGGCGATCGCGCCGGCGGCGAGCCCCTCGGGACCGCGCCGCACCAGGCGGCGGTAGATCTCGAGGCGGGTCTCCTGGGCGAGGGCGGCGAGCCGTTCGACGGCGGTCATCGTTTTCACAGTTCCAGAATAATCGAACACTTGGCGGGATGTCAACCCCGGGGGGAGAACCGCCCCGCGCGCTTCAGTTGCCGCGGCTGCCGAGATGGAAGAAGGAGCGGATGCGGCGCAGCAGCGTCTGGGCGTCGGAGGCTTCGGCGCGCGGCGCGGCGCCGCGGCGATCCTCGAGCCGGGCGGCGGTGGCGGCCATCCGCTCGGCCAGGCGGCGCGACAGGGCCTCGGCGATCGCCGGGTCGCTCTCGAGAATCGGCGAGAGGGCGGCGCGGTCGAGCACGAAGACTTCGACCGCGCCGTCGGCGGTGACCGTGGCGCTGCGCGGCGCGCCGGTGAGCAGCGACATCTCGCCGAAGTACTCCCCGGCGTCGAGCGTCGCCAGGACGAGCCGGGCGGTGCCCACCTCGGCGCCGGACTTCGAGATGCTCACCGCGCCGCGCGACAGCAGCATCAGCGAGTCGCCGTGCTCGCCCTCGACCACCAGCCGCTCGCCGGCGTCGTAGTAGTGGTGCCCCGCCGCCGCCGCGAGTCGCCGGCGCACCGCCGGATCGAGCTCGGCGAACAGGTCCGTGCGCGCCAGCAGTTCCTCGGCGCGGCCGGTACGCCAGGTGCGTTTGTCGTCGGCGACGCGGCGGCTGGTCTCGACCTGGACCGTGCGCATCGGAAAGGGGATCGTCCAGCCGTCGCGATGCAGGCGGTACCAGACCCGCGAGAGCACGGCGTCGCGCACCCGCGCCACCGCCTCGACCTCGCGCGTCCAGTAGCGCAGCTCGTAGGTGACCGCCGACTCGCCGAAGCCGGAGACCAGCGCCGCGGGAGCCGGCTCGCGCGCGACGCCAGAGGCCTCGCGCGCCGCCCGTTCGAGCGCCTCCTTGACCAGCCGCGGTGGCGCCCCGTAGGCGAGTCGCACGCTGACCGAGAATCCGACCGGGCGCTCGCCGCCGCCGAGGTTGACGATCTCGGTCGAGACCAGGTTGGCGTTGGGTTCGAGGTAGTCGACCCCGAGGGAGTTGCGCAGCTGGGTGGCGCGCCAGGACATCTCGACCACCCGCCGCGGATCGCCGTCGACGACGATCCAGTCGCCGATGTCGAACGGCACTTCGGTCTGCAGGGCGAAGCCGGCGAAGACGTTCTTGAGCACGTCCTGAAGCGCGAAGCCGAGTACCGCCGAGACCACCGCGGAGGGCAGGGCGAGGCCACGCAGGCTGGCGTCGAAGAACCAGACCGCGCCGAGGACCAGACCGAGCGCCAGCGCCAGCCAGGCGCCGAGATCGCGGATCAGTCGGGGGACGGCCGGGCGGCCGCGCGCATCCAGGCGCCGCGCCACCAGGAGCCGGTCGAAGAGCCGCCAGGCGAAGACCACCGAGAGCGCCGCGGCGACGAAGCCTGAGATGGCGAGCAGCCGGCCCTCGACGCCCGGCGGCAGCAGGGTCAGCTCGCGACCGGCGGCGAGCAGCGCCGCCACGCCGAGCGACAGCGTCCAGAGCTGGAAGGCGACCCGCTCGCCGAGCCGCGGCAGATGACGGCGCAGCAGCAGGTAGACGACCTCGAGGCCGGCCACGGTGGCCAGCGCGAGGGCGAGCGGAAAGACCCAGACCGAGTGCATGCGGGGCGAACCGCCGGGAAGTCTAGACCGGAATCGTCGCCCGGGAAGCCGGCGCTATCATGCCGCCCGATGCCACCCCTCCGCCTGCCGACCGCCCGCTTCCTCGCCCTGGCCCTGCCGACGGCGATGCTGGTGCTCGCCCTGGCCGGTTTCGCCGCCGAAACGCTCGGCGCCGGACCCGACCTCGCGCCGCTGGCGGCGCGCGGCGTCGGCCGCCCCGGCGGCCTCCCGCCGGGCGTGCGCACCCTCGCTCTCGCCTTCGAGGCGACGGCGCTGGTCGCCCTCTACCTGCTGGTGCGCGGGCGCGGCGCGGCGCGCCTGTTCGACGGCGTGGCCGCCGGCCTCGCCGCCTGGCTCTTCCGCGGTCCGATCCTCGTGCTGACGATCGCCCAGCTCACCCGCCTGCCCACCGCCCCGTTCTGGCAGGCGGCGCGCATCGAGCTCGTCGCCCTGCCGCTCGCCGGCTTCGCGGTAGCCGCCCTGGCGCGGGCGACCCGCCTCGACGCCGGAGAGCGGGCGTGAGGATCGCCGCGGTCGCTGCGGCCTTTCCGCCCCACTACTACGATCAGGAGGCGCTGCTGGCGGCCTTCCGCGAACACTGGAGCCAGCGCTACTTCAACCCGGCGCGGCTCGAGCAGCTGCACCGCAACGTGAGAGTCGGCGGCCGCCACCTGGCGCTGCCAATCGAGGCCTACGCCGGGCTCTCCGGATTCGGCGCCGCCAACGATGCCTGGATCCGCGTCGGGCTCGAGGTCGGCGAGCGGGCGGTCGCGGCCGCGCTCGCCGCAGCCGGCGTGGCGCCGGCCGACGTCGGCGCGATCTTCACCGTCTCGGTGACCGGCATCGCCACGCCGTCGCTCGACGCCCGGCTGGTCGGCCGTCTCGGCCTGTCGCCGCACGTCAAGCGGCTGCCGATCTTCGGACTCGGCTGTGTGGCCGGCGCGGCGGGAATCGCGCGGGCCGCCGATTACGTGCGTGCCTTCCCCGGCGAGGTCGCCGTGCTGCTCGCTGTCGAGCTCTGCTCGCTGACCCTGCAGCGCGAGGACCTGTCGATTCCGGCCCTCATCGCCTCGGGGCTGTTCGGTGACGGCGCGGCGGCGGCGGTGGTCACCGGCGAGGCGCGGGGCGGGGACGGACCGCGGGTGGTCGCGACGCGCTCCGTCTTCTATCCGGCGAGCGAGCGGGTGATGGGCTGGGACGTCACCGACTCGGGCTTTCGCATCGTCCTGTCGGCCGAGGTGCCGCAGGTCGTCGAGCGCCATCTCGCCGGGGACGTTGACGCCTTTCTCGCCGACCAGGGGCTCGGCCGCGGCGACATCGCCTCCTGGGTCTGCCACCCGGGGGGCCCGAAGGTGCTGATGGCGATGGAGAGCGCCCTCGGTCTGTCGCGCGAAGAGCTGGCGTTGACCTGGCGCAGCCTCGAGGAGGTCGGCAACCTCTCCTCGGCCTCCGTCCTGCTGGTGCTCGCCGACACGCTGGCCGGAGCCCGCCCGGCGCCGGGCTCGTGGGGGATGCTGCTCGCCCTCGGCCCCGGCTTCTGCTCCGAGCTGGTGTTGCTGCGCTGGTGACCGGGTGAGCGGCTGGCACCTCTTTCTCGGCGTGCTCGCGGCGGTGGTCGCCGAGCGCCTCGCCGAGCTCGTCGTCTCCGAGCGCCACGCGCGCCGGGCGCTGGCCCGCGGCGGCCTCGAGGGGGAGAGCCGCGGCGCCTACGCGGCGATGGTTGCGACCCATGCCGGTCTGCTGGCGGCGGCGCCGGTCGAGGTGCTGCTCGCCGGCCGCCCGTTCCGACCTGCCCTGGCCGCGGCGATGACGGCCGTCGTCGCGGCGACCATGGCGCTGCGCTGGTGGGCCATCGCGGCGCTCGGCGAGCGCTGGAACACCCGGGTGATCGCCGTGCCGGGCGATCCGGCGGTCATCGCCGGGCCCTATCGCTATCTGCGCCATCCGAACTACGTCGCGGTCACCCTCGAGGTCGCGGCGCTGCCGCTGGTGCACGGCGCCTGGCTGACGGCGCTCGCCGGCAGCTTGGCGAGCGCCGTCCTGCTGGCGCGCCGGATTCCGCGCGAAGAGGCGCTGCTGGCCCGCACCTCCGCCTACCGCGAGCGGCTGGGCGAGCGCCCGCGCTTCCTGCCGGGGGGGCGATGACGCGCGCCGAGATCCTCGCCGGCGTCGCCGGGGTGGCGCGCCGGCACCTCGGCATCGAGGCGCCGCTCGAGCCCGGGCAGCGGCTCGTCGAGGACCTCGGACTCGACTCGCTGCGCCTGCTCACCCTGGCGGCGGAGGTGGAGAACCACTTCCGCGTCGCGCTCGACCCGGACGACGAGGCGCGCATCGCCACCGTCGGCGACCTCGTCGACGTGCTGGCGGGCAAGTTCGAAGCCGGGTGCTAGAGTCCGCGCGTTCCACGTTCACGAGGAGAGTTCCCATGTCCCGAATCCCGTCGGAGGGTGCCGCGCTTCTGCTCGGACTCCTGGTCGCCGCGCCACTCGCGGCGCAATCGTCCCTGCCCGCGCCGGCCTCCGGCCCCGCCGGGCCGACGTCGCTCTCGCAGCTCATTCCCGGCCTGTTCGACCGCACCATCGTGCTCGCCGCCACCGGCCACGAGGCGCACTTCATCGGCTCCGGCCAGGCGCTGCGCGAAGCGGGCCTGCAGCTGAACGGTTCGATCCTCACCCAGCTGACGGCCTACCCGGTCTCTTCCTCGGCCGGCGGCTTCACCTACGAGTTCGACCCGGCGCTCGGGGTGATGAAGCGCACCAGCGAGTCGTTCGGTCCGATCTTCGCCGAGCGCGCCGGGACGATCGGCAAGGGGAAGTGGAACTTCGGCATCAAGTACGAGCGCTTCGACTACGACGCCATCGACGGGCTCGACCTCGACGACGGCGACGTCGCGCTCTCCTTCACCCACCTCGACACCAACAACGACGGCACCACGGTGGCGACGGTCTACGAGGGGGACGTCATCGTCGCCGACGCCCGCTTCGACCTGGCGAGCGACATCGCCGTGATGTCGGCCCACGTCGGCCTCACCGACCGGATCGACCTGACGGTGGCCCTGCCCGTGGTGCGGGTCGAGCTCGACGCGGCGCTCTCGACGACCGTGGTGCGGCACGCCACCGAGGGGTTCGAGGATCCGCCGGCCCACCTGTTCGCCAACGGCACCGACTCGGCCACCTTCCTCGCCAGCGGCAGCGCCAGCGGCATCGGCGACGTCCTGCTGCGCGGCAAGTGGAACTTCCTGCGCGCCGAAGGGCGCGGCCTGGCGGCGGCGCTCGACTTGCGGCTGCCCACCGGCGACGAGGAGGAGCTGCTCGGCAGCGGCGCCACCCAGACCCGCCTCTCGCTGATCGGCTCGTCCTCCTTCGGCGCCTTCGCGCCGCACTTCAACGCCGGTTACGCCGTCTACTCCGGCGAGGGGCTGCAGGACCAGGAGCTGCCGGACGAGGCGAGCTTCACCGTCGGCTTCGACTGGGCGGCGCACCCGCGGGTGACGGTGGCGGGGGACCTGCTCTGGCGCACCCTCTTCGACGCCAACGTGATGTCGGTGCGCGACGAACGCCACCTCTACCGGCGCTGGGACCAGACCGAGATCTCGACCACCACGCGGCCGGTGCTCGAGACGTCCCTCGACGACCTCAACCTGATCACCGCCGCGGTGGGCTGCAAGGTGAACCTCTGGGGGCAGCTGCTGGCGAGCGTCAACCTGCTCTACTCGCTCTCCGACGACGGCCTGCAGGACGACGCCTGGGTGCCGCTGATCGGCCTCGACTACAGCTTCTGAGCCTCGTCAGCGGGGCCGCGTCGCTCAGCGGCCCGCGACGTCGGCGATCCGCCAGCCGTCGGCGGTGCGCTCGAGGCGGAAGCGCACCGCGCTCTCGCGCGGCGCCGCCTTGCCGACCTTGAGCTCGAAGCTCTGGCGCATGCGGCAGTCGGCGGTGGCGGCGACCCCGTCGACCTCGATGGCGCAGTCGGACAGGACCAGTTCGAGCCAGCGGTAGCCGGCGAAGGCCTCGGCGAGGCCGCGCTGGCGGTCGCCGCCCATCCCCGGCCAGAGGCGCGCCACGGCGGCGGCGTCGAGGGCCTCGTAGGCGCGCGCGTAGCGGTCGAGCAGCTCGGCCACCGCCTGCTTCTCGTCGATCTCCGGCGTCGCCGGCGCGAGGGGCGTCTCCGGTTCGGGGCGCGGGGCCGCGTTCGCCTGGCTCGGCACGACCGCCACGGCCGCCGGCATTGCCGCCGGCGGCGGGGCGGCCGGCTCCGGAGCCGGCGGAGCGATCTCCCGCGCCGTGTCCGGCTCGGGGCGCGCTCGGGTGGGCGCCGGGGTGTTGCGCACCGGCGCCGGCGCGGGGGGGGCCGCCGCTGCAGGCGTCTCGGCCAACTGCTCGATCAGCGCCCGCGCGGCGAGCGACTCGGGGTCGGCGGCCACGGCGTCGACCGCCACGTCGAGCGCCGCCTGCGGCCGGCCCTCGGCGACCAGGCGGCGGGCCTCTTCGAGCAGGACGCGACCCCGCTCGCGGCCGGCCGCGGCGTCCTCTGCGCCGGGCGCCGGAAGCGCGGCGGCGGCCGGCAGCTGCGCCGTGGCGGCGGCATCCACGGGGGCCGGTCCCGCCTTGCGATCAACCAGCAGCACCGCCGTGCCGGCGATGCCGCCGCCGACGATGGCGGCGACGATCAGGGCCGTCGACAGGCGGCGCGGCGACGGCGGCGCGTAGGCGGTGGCGGTGTTGGGCGCGCCTCCCAGGGCGGCGGTCGGGCCGGTGGGCGGCGTCCAGCTGCCGGGCGGGCGCAGGACGGTCGCGGCGCTGGCGGGATCCTCGCCCGCCGCGGCGGCGCGGGCACCGGGGTGGGCGATCTCCGTCGGATCTCCCGGCGCGATCTCGTCGAGCGGCTCGCCGCCGGCGATCCGCTCGAGGTGGTGCAGCACCTCGCGGAAAGAGCCGTAGCGGTGGTGCTGGTCCTTGGCCAGGCAGCGCAGCACCACCCGCTCGAGGTCGGCCGGGAAGAGGGGCACGAGGTCGGAGAGCGGCTGCGGGTTCTCGTTGAGGATGCGGTAGAAGACGCGGCTCATCGTGTCGGCTTCGAACGGCCGCACGTAGCTGAGCAGCTCGTAGGCGAGCACGCCGTAGGCGAAGATGTCGGCGCGGTGGTCGACCGGATCGCCGTTGACCTGCTCCGGCGCCATGTAGCCGATGGTGCCCATCGCCGTGCCGGTGCGGGTCAGCCCCTGGGTGTTCATCTCCGCCAGCTTGGCGATGCCGAAGTCCATCACCTTGGCGACGCCGCTCTCGAGGATGCGGATGTTCGACGGCTTGACGTCGCGGTGGATGACCCCCTTCGAGTGGGCGTACTCGAGGCCGCGCGCGATGTCGGTCAGCCAGCGCAGCTTGGTCAGCTGCGGCACCGCGTCGCGCCGGCGGATGATCACCGACAGGTCCTCGCCGGAGAGGAACTCCTGCACCATGTAGGGCACGTCGTCGTGGTAGCCGAAGTCGTGCACCACCGTGACGTTCGGATGGTGGAGGCCGCCGGCGATCTCGGCCTCGCGCAGGAAGCGCTTGCGCAGCTCGTCGTTGTCCGAGGTGCACAGCTTGATGGCGACGCTGCGCTTGAGGAAGGGGTCGCGCCCCTTCCAGACGGTGCCGAATCCGCCTTCGCCGATCCGTTCGAGGATCTCGTACTTGCCGAGCTGCTTCATGGCTGGAGAGCGGGGATGCTACCACCGGCGGACGGCGCGCGGCCGTCCGCCGGCAAGGCCCGGACTGTGAAACGCCGACTCAGTTCTGCGTGGCGCTCCACTGGGAGGTGTCGCCGCTCTCGAAGCCGTCGAGGAACGGCATCGGATCGACTTCGACGACGGGGACGAGGCACCACTCGAGCAGGGAGCCCGAGTCGCCGCCGGCGTTGTCGTCGGCCGACAGCGTCCAGGTGCCGGAGATCGACTGGCCGTCGAAGAAGGAGAGCGGCACGTTGGGCGAGAAGGTGCCGACGAAGTCGTTCGTCGGGCAGGCCGACTCGACCGGCACGCCGGACTCGTCGTCGAGGGTGATGTCGGGGCCGTTGGAGCTGCAGCCGAAGGTCGACCCCGGCACGCCCGGACGGTCGAAGTGGAGCTGATTGGCGCCGCCGTCCTTGGAGAGGCCGAAGATCACGTCGCCGACCCAGGTGTGATTGCCGCGGATGTAGAGGTCCAGGTCGAGCAGGTTGGCGCCGCCGGCCGGGACGACGATCGAGGTGGTGACCGCCGCGCCGTTGTCCGGGAT
>CAYYIK010000020.1:0-3545 GCA_964471955.1 uncultured Thermoanaerobaculia bacterium
GCGTCGAGGATTGCCCGCACTGCGGTGGGACGGGCTGGGTGCGGGTGGCGGATGGCGGCGCCGGCGCGGCGCGGCCGTGCGTCTGCGAGGAGCGGCGGCGCCTGCCGCGGCTGATCGAGGCGAGCGGCGTGCCGCCGCGCTACCGCGAGTGCACGATCGCCGGCTTCCAGACCGCCGGCGAGGAGCGGGCGCGGGCGCGGCTGCTGGAGGCGCGCGCCGTCTGCCAGCGCTACGTCGACGAGTTTCTCGGCCTCGACGGACGCTTCCGCGAGACCGGCCTGCTGCTGGTCGGCCCGCCGGGCACCGGCAAGACCCACCTCGCCGCGGCGGTGCTGCTCGAGCTGATCCGCCGCCACGGCATCGCCGGCCGCTTCGTCGACTTCACCTCGCTCGTCCACCGCATCCAGTCGACCTTCGACCCGTCGAGCCCGGAGTCCAAGCACGACGTGCTCGACCCGGTGATCGACGCGCCGCTGCTGGTCTTCGACGAGCTCGGGGCGCAGAAGGCGACGCCGTTCGTCAACGACGTCCTCTACCTGATCCTCAACACCCGCTACACGAGGCGGCTGCCGACCCTGTTCACCACCAACTTCCGCCTCGAGCGGCCGGCCGGCGGCGCGGCGGCGGGCGACCACGACCTGCTCGCCTCGCGCGTGCCGCCGATTCTCGTCTCGCGGCTGTTCGAGATGGCGGTGCCGGTGGCGCTCGACACCGGGGACTTCCGGCGCGAAGTGCGCATGCACGGTATCCGGATCTGAGCGGCATGCGCCTTGCCGGCATCGACGCCATCGGGCGCGGGCTGTCCAACCTGCGCGCCAATCGGGAGCTGGTTCTCGCGCAATGCCTGGGGACGGTGGCTCTGCTGGTGCTCTCCGTCCTGTCGATGCTGCCGCTCTTCGTCGCCCTCGGCCTGAGCCTCGCCGACTTCGCGGGCGCGCCGCCCGAGGAGGCGCTGGCGCGCCTGGCCGACCCGGGGCTCTGGCTCTCGCCCGGAGTGCTGGCGGCGCTCGGCGGCGGGCTGGTGCTGGGCACGGTGGCGATCGCCGTCTACGCCTGGTTCCAGGCGGGCATCTTCGGCGTCCTCGTCGCCGGGGATCACCAGGCCGGAGCCGGGGGGCGCCGGCCGCACGAGCTCTTCCGCACCTTCAGCTGGGGGGACTTCGCGCAGTGGGGGCGGCTGCGGGTCTGGCGCTTCTTCGCCTGGTACCACCTCTTCGTGCTGGTCGGCATGGGCTCGATGCTCCTGCTCGCTCTGCTCCTGCTCGCCGCCGTGGGCACGGGCCTGAGCCAGGGGCTGGTCGCCGGCGTGGCCGTCGGCTGCGGCGGCGCGCTGCCGCTCCTGGCGCTGCTGATCCTGATCGGCCTGGTGGGCGAGGCCGCCAAGGGGGACCTGGCGCGCGACGACTCCGGGGCCGGCGCTTCCTGGCGGCGCGGCGCGCGGGTGGTCGGGCGGCGTCCCGGCGCGGCGCTGCTGATGCTGCTGCTCTGGATCTGCGCCTCGATGGGGGTCTCGATCTTCCTCGTGCCGCTGCAACTGGCCGGCGACTTCGGCCTGCGCGACCAGCCGCTCGCTCACGTCTCCCTGGAGTCGATCGTCTTCGTCCTCCAGGTCGTCCTCGGGGCGCTGCTCGGGCTCGTCTACGGTGCCTCGTGGGTGGCGCTGGTGCGCTCCGAGTTGCCCGACTCCGCCGCCCGGTGATCGCCCCGAGAGCGCGACTCGCGGCCCTCGCCGCGCTCGCCCTGGCGGCGGGAAGCTGCGTCTCGGCGGCGCGCCCGCCGGCGGTCCCGCCACTGCCGGAAGTCGTCATCGAGGCGCCTCCCGCCGAGCCGGCCGCGCCCGAACCGCCGCCGCCGCCGCCGGCCGTCGCAGCGCCGGCGTCGCCCCCTCCGGCGTTGCCGGAGCGTGTCCGCATCGGTCTGCTGACCGACCTCGAGAGCGTGACGATTCCGTGCTGCCGCGTCCCGGCGAGTGCCGCTTTCGCGGACGGGGCGCGGCCGGTCCGTTCGGCGGTCACCGTGCGCCCCGCGGCGGCCCCCGGCGAGATGCCCGTCTGGCGTCTCCAGGTGGCGGCGTTGCGCGAGCCGGAGGAGGCCGAAGGGCTGGCACGGCGGCTGGCGGCGCTGGCCGCCGCACCGGCTGACGCCCGCTTCGACGCCGGCAGCGGGCTCTACCGGGTGCGTGTCGGGCGCTGGTCCCACCGCGAGGAGGCCGAGCAGGGGGGGCGCGCCCTCCAGCGCCGGGGACTCGACGCGTTCTGGGTGGTCTCCGAGGGGGCCGGCCCGCTCGATCCGGCCCTCGAGGTGACGGCGGACGGCGCGCGCACGCGCGTGGCCGGGCGCCGTTTCGAGCTCGCCGCCGCCGCCGGCGAGACCCTCGAGCTCGAAGGCCGCAGATTTCGCGGCTCCCTGGTCGTCTTCCTCAACGACCGCGGCCGCCTCAACGTGATCAACGAGCTGCCGCTCGAGGACTACCTGCGCGGCGTCGTGCCGCGCGAGCTCGGCCCCGACAGCTACCCGCAGCTCGAGGCGCTCAAGGCGCAGGCCGTGGCGGCGCGCAGCTACACCCTGCGCAATCTCGGCGGCTTCGCCGAGGAGGGCTACGACCTGTGCGGCACCCCGAAGTGTCAGGTCTACGGCGGCGCCGGCGCCGAGCACCCGCTCTCCGACCGCGCCGTGGCGGAGACGGCCGGCGAGGTGCTGCTCGGCGACGGCGCGGCGATCGACGCCCTCTACACCGCCACTTGCGGCGGCCGCACCGAGAACGTCGAGGTGGTCTTCCCGCTCAAGTCGGCCGACTACCTGCGCGGCGTCGCCTGCATCGAAGCCGGGCCGGCAGTGGTGCGCGCCGCGGCGCCGGGGGCGGCGCGCTGGCCGCCTGCGGGCGAGGGGGGCGCGCCCGAGCCCGCCCGCGCCACCTTCGAGCGCCTGGTCGGCAGCGATCTGCTGGTGCGCCAGCCCGACGGTCGCCACGCCGCGCTGCGCCTCGGCCGCGCCACCGCCACTTTCGTCCGCATCGGGGAGGCGGCGCCGCGCGCCGGCGAGCTGCACCTGCTGCCGGGCGACGAACTCGAGCTCTACCGCTCGGGCGAGCTGCTCGTCGCGCTCATCCAGCACCTGCACGCCGGCGCCCTGCCGCTCGAGAAGGGGCATTCGCGCCTGCGCTGGAACCGCTTTCGCACCGACTCCGAGATCGCCGCCGCCGTCCGCCAGCGCTTTCCCGAGTTCGACTTCCGGAGCCTCGACATCCTCTCGCGCGGACCGTCCGGGCGCGTCGGCCGCATCCGCCTCGACGGCGCCGGCGGCGAGCAGGTCGAGGTCTCCGGCCTCGCGGTGCGCTGGGTGCTCGACCTGCCCGAGACCTGGTTCACCCTGCGGCGCGAGAGTCCGCGCGGCGGCCGTCCGGGCTGGCGCTTCAGCGGCCGCGGCTGGGGCCACGGCGTCGGCCTCTGCCAGGCCGGTTCCTACGCCATGTCCCGCCGCGGCCACGACTACCGCGAGATCCTCGCCCACTACTACTCCGGCGCCCGCCTCGAGAGATTGCCACC
>CAYYIK010000020.1:3645-38846 GCA_964471955.1 uncultured Thermoanaerobaculia bacterium
ATCCTCGCCCACTACTACTCCGGCGCCCGCCTCGAGAGATTGCCACCCGCTGGCAGCGCGGAAGAAGTGAGACAGAGACAAGGCTTTTTTGTTCAAGACCAAGACCAAGACCAAGACCAAGACCAAGACCAAGGCTCCATAGAGGGGGGCGGTTGAGGGCGGGGCGGGAGTGGGTCGGTGGAGACGTCGCGGCCTACGAAGCCGCCTGAGCCAGGCGGCCCCGGCGAACCACCGGAAGCCGCGCCTGTCGCTGGCTTCGTCTTTCCTTCAATGGAAGCTTTTTGCCTTTCCTGGCCCTCGTCGTGGCTGTCGCGTGAGTTCGCGACCCGGAGAGGCCAAGGCTCCATAGAAGGGGGGCGGTTGAGGGCGGGGCGGGAGTGGGTCGGTGGAGACGTCCCGGTTCACGAGGCCGCCTGAGCCAGGCGGTCCCGGCGAACCACCGGAAGCGGCGCCTGTCACTGGCTTCGTCTTTCCTTCAATGGAAGCTTTTTGTCTTTGCATTTCTTCGTTTTCCACACCAGCGGTAACGACGACCAAAAACAAAGGCTCCATAGAGGGGGGCGGCTGAGGGCGCGGCGTGGGTGGGTCGGCGAAGGGGGGGCGGCGGACGGCGGGAGCGGGTGCGGGAGCGGGGAGCTGGTCTTGTCGGGTGGTGGGGGGTGATAGATTGCTCGTTGCTTCCCGCGGCGCTTGCGCCGCCCCACCGACCCTCACCATCAGGAAACTCCGAGGACTCAGCAGATGCTCCGAGCCGGCATCGTCGGCCTGCCGAACGTCGGCAAATCGACGCTCTTCAACGCCCTGACCCGCACCCGCAAGGCCGAGTCGGCGAACTATCCGTTCTGCACCATCGAGCCCAACGTCGGCATCGTCACGGTGCCCGACGAGCGGCTCGCCCCGATCGCCCGGGTCGCCGGCACGCCGACCCTGGTGCCGGCCGTCGTCGAGGTGGTCGACATCGCCGGCCTGGTCAAGGGGGCGGCTTCCGGCGAGGGGCTGGGCAACAAGTTCCTCTCCCACATCCGCGAGGTCGACGCCATCGTCCAGGTGGTGCGCTGCTTCGAAGACAAGGACATCGTCCACGTCGAGGCCCACCTGCACCCGATCGCCGACATCGAGACGATCCAGACCGAGCTGGTGCTGGCGGACATGGACTCGCTCGCCCGGCAGAAGGAGCGGCTCGAGCGCACCGCGAAGAGCGGCGACAAGACCGCGAAGGCTCAGGTCGAGCTCGCGGCGCGGTTGCTGGCGCACCTCGACACCGGCAAGCCGGCGCTGACCCTCGAGATGACCCCGGAGGAGCGCGCCCTGGCGCGTCCCTTCTTCCTGCTGTCGATGAAGCCGACGCTCTATGCCTGCAACGTCGCCGAGAGCGAGCTGGCGACCGCCGACGCGAATCCCCTGGTCGCCGAGGTGCGCCAGTGGGTCGCCACGCATCACGGCGCCGAGGCGGTGACCATCTCGGCGCGCATCGAGGCCGAGCTCGCCGAGCTGCCCGAAGCCGAGGCGCGCGAGTACCTCGAATCGCTCGGCGTGGCGGAGTCGGGCGTCGGCGCGCTGATCCGCTCGATCTACCACCTGCTCGGCCTGCGCACCTACTTCACCGCCGGCGAGAAGGAGGCGCGCGCCTGGACCATCCACGCCGGCGACACCGCCCCGCAGGCCGCCGGGGTCATCCACTCCGACTTCGAACGCGGCTTCATCCGCGCCGAGACCGTCAGCTGGGAGGACTTCGTCCGCGTCGGCGGCTGGACTCCGGCCCGCGACAAGGGCCTCGCCCGTCAGGAGGGCAAGGAGTACGTCGTCGCCGACGGTGACGTGATCCTGTTCAAGTTCAACGTCTAGCGCAGGTAGCGGCTGGCGTAGACGCCGAGGCAGCGGTCCTGGACGACGTCGATGCCGGCTTCGGTGAGGCGCCGGGCCGCTTCGTCGTGCCGGATGCCCGACTGCAGCCAGACCACCTTCGGCCGCCGGTCGGCCGGCAGGGCGAGGATCTGGTCGGCCACCCCGGGGATGGCGTCGATGCGGCGGAAGACGTCGACCAGGTCGAACGGCTCGGGGATCGAAGCGAGGTCCGGCCAGGCTTTCTCGCCGAGCGTCGAGGTCAGCTTCGGATTGACCGGCACGATGCGCTTGCCGCGCGACTGCACCAGCCGGGGGATCTCGTGCGCCGACTCGTCCCCCTGATCCTCGCCCTTCATGCCGACCACCGCGATCACCCGCATGTCGCGCACGATGGCCGCCAGATCCTCCTCGGCTTCGACAAGACGCCCGCGCCGGGCCGCTTCGCTCATGACGACGATTGTAGATCGGCCGGCGGCGGGGGGGTGGGATAGCATTCGAGGTCCCGTCGGAAGGAGACGCACCCGTGGACTTTTCCCTCACTCCCGAACAGCGCGCGATCCGCGAGGCGGCCCGCGAATTCGCCCTGCAGGAAGTCTCGCCGCACGTCGAGGCGCTCGACGAGGCGCAGAAATTTCCGCGCGAAATCCTTGCGAAGGCCGCCGAGCTGGGCTTCCTCGGCGTGATCTTCCCCGAGGAGCTGGGCGGCGCCGGCCTCGGCTACGTCGAGTACGTTCTGGTGGTCACCGAGCTCTCCAAGGTCGATCCCTCGGTGGGCATCTCGGTCGCCGCGCACAATTCGCTCTGCACCAACCACATCTACAAGTTCGGCACGGCCGAGCAGAGGAAGCGTTGGGTTTCGAAGCTGGCTTCGGGCGAGTGGATCGGCGCCTGGGGGCTGACCGAGCCGGGTTCGGGCTCGGACGCCGCGGCGCTGCGCACGCAGGCGAAGAAGGTCGACGGCGGCTGGATCCTCGACGGCTCGAAGGCGTTCTGCACGCACGGCTCGGTCGGCGACGTCTACGTGGTGATGGCGATCACCGATCCGGCGGGCAGGAAGGGCAAGAACGCCTCCGCCTTCGTCGTCGAGCGCGGCACGCCGGGGCTGCGCGCCGGCAAGAAGGAGAACAAGCTCGGCATCCGCGCCTCCGACACCGCCGAGGTGATCCTCGAGAACTGCTTCGTCCCCGACGACCAGCTGCTCGGCCGGCCGGGCGAGGGGTTCCGCCAGGCGATGGGGGTACTCGACGGCGGGCGCATCTCGATCGCCGCCCTCGGCCTGGGCACGGCGCAGGGGGCCTACGAGACGGCGCTTGCTTACGCGAAGCAGCGTGAACAGTTCGGGCGTCCGATCGCGCAGTTCCAGGCGATCGGCTTCGCCCTCGCCGAGATGGCCACCCGCATCGCCGCCGCCGAGGCGCTCACCCTCGCCGCGGCGCTCGAGATGGACACCGCCGGCAAGGTCACGCTCAAGGCCGCCGAGGCGAAGCTGATGACCGGCGAGGCGGCGGTCTTCTGCTCCGAGCGCGGCGTGCAGATCCACGGCGGCTACGGCTTCGTCAAGGACTACCGCGCCGAGAAGTACTACCGCGACGCCAAGATCTGCACCATCGGCGAAGGCACCAGCGAGATCCAGCGCCTGGTCATCGCCCGCCAGCTGCTGTCGGCCTGAGCCGCGCGGCCAGGGCGGGCACGTTTCCCGCCTCGACCCGTCCGATCTTCTGACCGGACGGGCACCGGGTGTAGATTCGGCCGAACCATGGACGCGAAGGACGGGAAGATGCGGCGCCTCGCCGGGCGAGCGGCCCTGGCGACCGTGCTGGCCGCGGCCGGCGTCACGGCGCTCGCCGCCGTCGTGCCGGAGCGCGGTCGAGTCGCCGACGCGGTCGAGCGCGGCGACGACGCCGCGCTGCGTGCGATCGGGCACGACGCGCTGCCGGTGATGGCCGAGCTCTATCGCAGCGGCGATCGTGACCGGCGGGTCGCCGTCGCGCGCGCCTGGTACCGGCTGGGCTGGCGCTCGGAGCAGGCCAAGGAGGCGCTGCTCGCGGACCTGGAGACCCGGGACGCCGAGCTGCGGCTCGAAGTGCAATGGGCCCTCGGGCGAGTCAGCGCCGATCCCGAAGTCGTGCGGCGGCTGCTCGAGACGATGCGAACCGATGCCAATCCGCTGTTCCGCGACAAGGCGGCCTGCGCGCTCGCCAGCGATCAGATCCACCTGACGCCGGAGCAGCGGCTCGCACAGTTCGGCGGTCTGATCGAAGCGCTCGCCGACGAGGAACCCCAGGTGCGCAGCATCGCGATCCAGGCCCTGAAGATCCTGACCGGTCAGAGCAAGGGGTTCCAACCCGCCGCGCCGCCCGACCAGCGCGCGGCGGCGATCGCCCGGTGGCGGCAATGGCTCGACGACTACCGCGAATCGCTCTGAGCCTGCTCGCGCTCGCGGGCGCGGCGGCCGCCTCCGCGCCGACTCCCGTCGTGCTGGTGAGCCACAGCTTCGAGGAGGAGGCCCTGTCCACCGGTCCCGATACCTTCGCGGTGTTCGAGCACGGGCGCGGCCACGTCGAGCGCTCGGCCGAGTTCGCGGTCTCCGGGTGGGGCTCGATCCGCCTCGAGGACGGCGCCAGCGACGGCGACTTCCCGGAGCTCCAGGGCTACTTTCCGCTGCGCCGCTCGGGTTGGCTCTACGCGCACTTCGCCCTGCTCGTCACGGATCCGGCGGAAGAGCTCAACGTCGCGCTCGCCGGCCCCGCGTGGTTCCAGCTCGCGCCCGACGGCATCGCGTTCTGGCTGCGCGTCGTCGGCGGTGAGCTCGTCCACGTCTCCGACAGCATTCCGCGGCGCCTGCTCGAATTGCGCCCGTTCGTCTGGTACGGCGTCGACCTGGCGATGAACCTCGACGCCGGCACCTACGACCTCGAGATCCGGGAGGAGGGCCTCTCCGATCCGGTCGTCCAGCTCGTCGACCGGCCCAACGCCGCCTCGGCGCCGGGCAGCGCGGTCGACAAGTTCTCGTTCATCGGCGACCTGCCCGGGAGCGACCGCTCCAACGTCGTCTATTTCGTCGACGACGTCATCCTCGCCGTCGACGAGAAGATCGCTCTCGCGCCGCTGATCGCGCCTGGCCGGCGCCGCCTCTTTTTCGAGCGCTGCCGGCAGCCGGAGTGGCGCGCTCGCTCGGCGCCGTTCTGCCCGGAGCCGCCGCCCGGCGTGGCCGCCGCGGACGCTGGTGATCCCGGGGGCGACTACCTCCGCTTCATCGCCGAGAAGCGCTTCGAGGAGGCGCTCTTCCTGGCGCGCGAGCGCGGGCTCGAGCCGGATCTGCCCGCCGCCGCGCGCGCGATCTGGCACGAGCTCGCCGCCGATGCCGCCTTCTTCCTCGGGTTCCGGGACGAGGCCGCCGAGCTGCTCGAGCAGGCGCGCGGTCTCGATCCGGGGCGCGCGACCGTGCTGCTCCGGCAGGCCGATCTCGCCTTCCTCGCCGGCGACCTCGAGAGCGAGCGATCGCTGCGCGAGGCGATTTATGGTTCGCTCGACGATGGCGAGTAGGACGGCGCGCGCCCTGACGCTGGCGGTTCTTTTCCTCGCCGTCCTCGCGGGGTGCGGAGGTGACGTCGTCGGCGGCGCCGAGATTGCCTTCGAAGACTGGTACCCCGAGGACGTCTCGCCTCCCCCGGGCACGCGCTACCCCTGCGCCTTGACGGCGCTGCCGCGGGAGCTGCCGGGGATCCCCGCGGGCGAGCGCGCCTTCGTCAACCACGCCTATGCGCTGGTGCTGGAGGCTACCCACGCCAAGCTCGCACTGCTGCGTGACGTCGAGACCGATGCGGCCGCGGCTTTCGCCGCCTACGACGTTCGCGTCGGCGAGGTCGTCGAGCGCCTGGAGTCCGAGGTGCCGCCCGACGGACTCGGACGGTTTCGCGACGACGTCATCGACGCGATCCGGCTCCAGCGCGAAGCCTTCGCGGTCGCCGTCCACGACTCCGCGGAGGGCGCCGGCCGAGCCGTCTTCGGGCGCCCGGAGGCGCGCGAGGCGTCGCGTCGATTGATCCGCGCCTGGGGCGCCATGAAGGCCCGCTACCCGAGAGCCTCGAAGGAACTCGCCGACAGCGCCTACCACCACCTCTGCGCGCTCGACCTTTTCTGATCGACGGGCCCGCGGTCGAGGGCTCGACGGTACTGGAGGCGCTCGAGCGGCGGCTCCCCGGCGCGCGATAACATCCGGGCTCCGTGACGTCCGTCCCTGCCGCTGTCCGCGCGCCGCGCTCCGCCATCGACCTCGACCGCCTGGTCGAGCGGCTGCGCGAGCGCCAGCCGCGCGCGGTCGGACGGGCGATCTCGATCGTCGAGGCCGGCGGCGCGGCGCAGGCCGAGCTGGTGCGCCGTGTCTTCCCGGCGACCGGCCGGGCGCGCACGGTGGGCATCACCGGCCCGCCCGGAGCCGGCAAGTCGACCCTGGTCGACCGCCTGGCCGCGGCGGCGCGCGGGCGCGGCGAGACGGTCGGCATCCTCTGCATCGACCCGACCTCGCCCTACTCGGGGGGCGCCCTGCTCGGCGACCGCATCCGCATGCAGGGGCTGGCCACCGACCCGGGCGTCTTCATCCGCTCGATGGCGACCCGCGGTGCCCTCGGCGGCCTGGCGCGCTCGACGCGCGACGCGGTCGACCTGCTCGACGCCGCCGGCTTCGACTGGGTCCTGGTCGAGACGGTCGGTGTCGGCCAGGACGAGGTCGACGTGGTGGCGAGTGTCGATACGGTGCTGGTGGTCGCGGTGCCCGGCCTCGGCGACGACATCCAGGCGCTCAAGGCCGGCATCCTCGAGATCGCCGACGTCTTCGTGCTCAACAAGGCCGATCGCGAAGGGGCCGACCGCGCCTACCGCGACCTCGCCTCGGTGCTGTCACTCGGCGACCATGACGCGGAGAGCTGGTTGCCGCCCATCGTCCGCACCGTTGCCGCCCGCGACGAGGGGATCGACGAAGTGGCCGCGGCGATCGAACGTCATCGCGCCTGGCTGGGCGAGGGGGAGCGCCTGGCGGAGCGGCGTCGTTCGCAGCTGCGGCTGCGCGTCGAGACGATCCTCAAGGAGCGGGTGCTGGCGGCGGCGCGCGAGGAGGCCGGGCTCGAGAGCGAGGTGGCGCGCGGCTTCGCCGAGCGCGCCGACCCGTACACGCTCGCCGATCAGCTCTTCCGCGGCGTGGTGGCCGCCGAGAGCGGCCGGGAGGGGGGACGATGATCGGCAGGATCGACCACGTCGGCATCGCGGTCCCTTCGATCGACGAGGCCCGCCGTTTCTGGGAGTCGCTCGGACTGGTGGTCGATCACGTCGAGGAGGTGCCGCGGGAGGGGGTGCGCGTGGCGATGCTGGTGGTCGGCGAGAGCCGCATCGAGCTGCTCGAGCCGACCCGCCCGGACTCTCCGATCGCGACCTTCCTCGCCCGGCGCGGCCCCGGCATCCACCACCTCTGCCTCGCCTCGGACGACGTGCGCGCCGACGACGCGCGGCTGCGCGCGGCCGGCGCCGAGCTGCTGCGCCCCGAGCCGACGCGCGGCGCCGGCGGCTGCTGGATCCAGTTCGTCCACCCGAAGAGCGCCGGCGGCGTGCTCGTCGAGCTGTCGCAGGCCGGCGAGGAGGAGAGATGAAGTTCGGCGCCGGCGCGCTGGTGATCGTCCATCTCGCCAATCCGACCGAGAAGTTCTGGGGCGTGCTCGAGAGTCTCGAGCCGGTCGGCGCCGTCTTTCGCGGCCTCAGCCTCGACGTGTTCGAGGAGTGGATGATCGAGATCGCCCGCGGCGAGACGCCTTCGCTCGGCCTGGCGACCATGTTCGTCCCGCTCTTCCGCCTCGAGCGGATCTTTCTCGACGAGCAGGTGGGGGAGGTCGAGTCCTACCGCCAGCGCTTCGAGCGCCGAACCGGGCGCCGCCTCGACGAAGTCCTCGGCCTCGGCGCGCCCGGCGGCCCACCCGAGGGGACGCCGCCGAGTTGAGCCCGGCGGCGGGGCCTCAGAATTCGACGTTCTCGAAGTAGAAGCGGGCGAGGTCGGCGCTGCCGGAGAGCAGCTCGGCCGCCCGGGCCGGTGTCAGGGTGAAGCGGCCGGCGGCGCTGCCCGAAGAGGTCTCGCAGAGGATCTCGAAGGCGTCGACGCGCCCGCCGTGCGCCGCGCGGACATCCTCGAGGGCCGCCGAGGCGGTGAGCAGGGCGCGGAAGACATTGGCCTCGGATTCGGTCTCGAAGACGAGCAGCGGTCGGTTGGGCCGCGAGCCGCGAGCCACCGTGACCGGCAGCCCCTGGGTCGCCGCCCGCTCGCGGATGGTCGCGGCGACCGCCGTGTCGCCGAACTGGGCGCGCTGCGTCGCGGCGGACGCGGCGCGATCGTCGAAGCCGGGCGGGCGCCGCGCGGCGCCGGTGGCCGGTGCCTCCCCGGGGGCCGGCGCGACGCCCGCGGCGCCCCGCTGGATCAGGTCGCCGAGCTGCGGTCGGGCGGGCGGCGGCGGCGTCGCCTTCGCCAGGTCGGTCGCCTTGCCGTCCTGGATGAGGATCGCCGTGCCGAGCCCCCCCTGGTTTGCCTCCTCGGTACGCGCGACGTCGATCTCCGCGAGCGGGAAGGAGGTCCGGGTGCCGGACAGCTGGGTGATGATCGCCATCCGCCCCTGCACCACGTACTTCTCCTTCGCCTGGATCTGCGAGCCGTCCTTGAAGTAGATCGTGTAGGCGAACGCCGGCGTGGCGAGCAGCGTCGCCAGCAGGAACATCCAGAGCCGTCCGGACTTGCGCATCGATCCCCCTTCCGCCCCCTTCCGCGCGCGGCGGGCTGTTAGTATACCGGCCCGCCGATGCCGCCGACCCGCAACGACGAAGCGCTTCTCCTGCTCGAAGACGGAAGCCTCTTTCGCGGCCGCGCCGTCGCTCCCGGCACCCGTTTCGGCGAGGTGGTCTTCAACACCGCGATGACCGGCTACCAGGAGGTGCTCACCGACCCCTCCTACCGCGGCCAGATCGTCGTGATGACCCAGCCGCACATCGGCAACTACGGTGTCGACGCCGCGGTGGCCGAGTCCGACCGGCCGCGGGTGGAGGGTTTCGTCGCCCGCCGCTTCACCGCCGAGCCCTCCAACCACACCTCCGAGGAGGGGCTGCCCGACTATCTCGCCCGCCACGCGATTCCGGCTCTCGACGGGATCGACACCCGTGCCGTGGTGCGCCGGCTGCGCGAGCGAGGCGCGCTCAAGGGGGTGCTCACCAGTGAGCGCTCGGACATCGAGCAGCTGCTCGCCGAGGTGCGCGACTTTCCCGACATGGCCGGCCGGGCGCTGGTCGACGACGTCACCCCCGCGGCCGAGCGGGTGATCCCGGCCGCAGGGGAGCGCCGCGTCCGCCTCGCCGTCTGGGACTTCGGCTGCAAGGCCAACATCCTGCGCGAGCTGGCCGCGCGCGGCGCCGAGCTCCACGTCCTGCCGGCCTCCACTCCCGCCTCGCGTGCCGCCGAACTGGGGGTCGACGGCGTGGTGCTCTCCAACGGTCCCGGCGACCCGGAGCCGCTCGGCGGGGTGATCGCCACGGTGCGCGAGCTGGTCGACTCGGGGCTGCCGACCTTCGGCATCTGCCTCGGCCACCAGCTGCTCGGCCTGGCGATGGGCGGGCGCACGTTCAAGCTCAAGTTCGGCCATCACGGCGGCAATCAGCCGGTGGTCGACCTGGCCAGCCGGCGGGTGGCGATCACCAGCCAGAATCACGGCTTCGCCCTCGACCCCGAGAGCCTTCCGGCGCGCTGCCGGGTCAGCGAGGTCAACCTCAACGACGGCACCGTCGAGGCGATCGAGGTCACCGACCGGCCGGCCTTCTCGGTGCAGTACCACCCCGAGGCGGCGCCCGGCCCGCACGACGCCGGGCCGCTCTTCCGCCGCTTCCTCGAATCGATCCCGGCCTGGCGCGCCGGCGCTCCGGCCGCGAGATGAACCCGGGCCGCGGCGTCCTGCCGGGGCCGCTCACCTGGACCCTGGCGCGCCGGCTGCTCGCCGACTCGCGCAGTCACCTGCTGCGCTCGAGCGCCCGCGCGGCACTGCTCGCCACCGTGCTCGGCGTCGCCGCGCTCGGCGTCGCCCTGGCGCTGATGACCGGCTATCGCGAGGACCTGATCGCCAAGCTGGTCGGCGGCAACGCGGCGGTGCTGGTCTATCCGGCCTCGGGGGTCGGGGCGTTCGATCCGGCGACCGAGCTCGCGGCGATCGACGGCGTGACGCGCGTCGACCGCGTCCGCTATCTCGAGGGCGTGCTCGCTTCGGCCGGAGCGGAGGCCGAGGTGACCCTGCGCGCCGCCGCGACCGCCGGCAGCTCATTCGCCGGCGACGGTGCTCCGCTCGGACGCGCGCCCGCCGGCGCCTGGCGGGTGCGCCTCGGCCGCCGGCTCGCAGAACAGCTCGGCGTGGCCCCGGGCGAGACCCTGCGCCTCGCCGTGCTCGCCCTGGCGGACGGCGCACCGCGCTTCGCCTTCCGTTCGCTCGAGGTGGCGGGGACCTTCGCCACCGGCTTCTCGGAGTTCGACAACTCCTGGGCGGTGGTCGACCCGGAAGCGGTCGAAGGGATCCCCGGCGCGGGCGCCGGGCTCTTCGAGGTCGCCCTGGCGCGACCGGAGCGGGCGCCGGAGATGGCCGAGCAGTTCCGCGACCGCCTGGGAGACGCCGCCGTGGTGGTCGACTGGCGGCAGCTCAATCGCCAGCTCTTCGCCGCCCTCGACCTGCAGAAGCGGGCGCTCTTCCTGCTGCTCGGTCTCATCGTCCTGGTGGCGACCTTCAACGTCGCCTCGACCCTCGTCGTCCTGGTGCGTGAACGCATGCGCGACCTCGGCGTGCTGGCCGCGCTCGGACTGGCGCCGCGCCGGCTGCGCCTCCTCTTCCTGCTCTACGGCGGGGCCCTGGGCGCGGCGGGGACGGCGCTCGGGCTGGCGGTCGCGGCGGCCGTCGCCTGGTCGTTCACCCGCTTCGGAGTGCTCTCCTTCGGCCCGGAGATCGCCGAGGTCTACTTCCTCGAGTCGGTGCCGCTGCGCCTGTCGCCGGGCGACGCCGCCGGGATCGCCCTGCTGGCCTTCGGCGTGACGGTGGCCGCCTGCCTCGTGCCGGCCTGGCGCGCCTCGCGGCTCGACCCGGCAACCGCCCTGCGCTACGAGTAGCCGCCGCGCGGCAGCGGCAGTTGATACATTCGCCGGCGATGAACGAGCGACTCGCGCGGGCGCTGCGTCCGCTGCGGCTGGCGGCGCGGCGGGTCGACTACTTCCTCGCCCGCCGCTTCGCGCTGTCGACGCGCGAGGACCGCATCTTCTTCGTCTCGATCCCGGCGGTCGGCGTGGTGGCCGGCCTGCTCGGCGTCCTCGTCCACCGCACGATCGACCTGGTGCGCAGCCTGTTGTGGGGCTACTGGCCCGACCTGGTCAACGCCGCCGAGCGGGCCGGGGCGGCGCGCGTGCTCGGCGCCACCGGAATCGGCGGCCTGCTGATCGCCCTCGTCGTGCTGTGGGCGCGCGAGCCGGTGGGCGGGCGCGGCATGTCGTCGTTGATCGAGGCGGTGGCGCTCAACGGCGGGCGGGTGCCACTCAAGGCGACGGCGCAGTCGGCGCTGGCGGCGATCTTCACCGTCGGCGCGGGAGGATCGCTCGGCCGCGAAGGGCCGATGATCCGACTCGGCGCCGCGGTCTCCTCGTGGATCGGCCGGCGCACCGGCCTGCCGCCGTTCCGGGTCAAGATCCTAGTCGGGTGTGGCGCCGCGGCCGGTTTCGCCGCCGCCTACAACGTGCCGATCGGCGGTTCCCTGTTCGCCATGGAGGTCATCCTCGGCAGTTTCGCGCTCGAGATCTTCGGTCCCATCGTCGTCGCGGCGGTCATCTCCACTCTGATCGCCCGCGCCGCCGAGGACAACACGCCGATCTACGCGCTGCCCGACTACGTCCTCGAGAGTCCGTGGGAGATCCTCGCCTATCTCGGGCTCGGCATCGTCGGCGCCCTGGCGGCGGTCGTCTTCACCCTCGGCGTGCGGGCAGTGGCCAAGCTCTTCCAGCGCCTGCATCTGCCGATCGCGCTGCGCCCGGTGCTCGGCATGGTGGCGCTCGGTACGCTCGCCCTGGCCGTGCCACAGGCGATCGGCAGCGGCTTTCCGACCATTCGCGAGGCGCTCTCGGGCCAGCTGCCGCTGGCGATGCTCCTGCTGCTGCCGGCGGTCAAGCTCCTGGCTACCGCGCTGACGCTCGGCAGCGGCGGCTCGGGTGGGCTGTTCACCCCGTCGCTCTTCTTCGGCGCCCTGGTCGGCGGCGCCTACGGCGCCGGAGTCGATTCCCTGGCGCCGGGTTTGACCTCGAGCTACGGCGCCTACGCGGCGGTCGGCATGGCGGCGGTCGCCGCCGGCAGCTCCCACGCGCCCCTGTCCGCCATCCTGATGCTGTTCGAGTTCACCGGCAACTACGAGCTCGTCCTGCCGCTGATGATCGCCTCCATCACCTCGAGCTGGATCGCCCGCCGCCTCTACCCCTACTCCGTCTACACCGAGCCACTGCAGCGGCGCGGCGTCGAGCTCGCTTTCCGCATGGAAGAGGCGGCGCTGGCCGGGCTGCGCGTCGACGCGCTGGCGCGCCCCGATCCGGAGACCCTGCGCCCCGACACCCCCTACGCCGAGGTGGTCGAGAAGTTCCTCGCCACGCGGCGCCAGCGGCTGTTCGTCGTCGACGCCGAGCGCCGGCTCTGCGGCGCCGTCTCGCTGCACGACATCAAGCACGCCCTGCGCGTCGAGGAGCACCTGCGTACCGTCAACGCGCACGACCTGATGGTGCCGGTCACCACCACGCTGGCCGGCGAGGAGCGCCTCCACCGCGCCGCCGAGACGCTGGCGCGCAGCGACTTCGAGCGCCTCCCCGTGCTCGACGCCGGCGGCCGCTTCCTCGGCGTCCTCGCCAAGCGCGACCTGCTGGCGGTCTACGCGCAGGAGGTGCTCGGCCGACCGGCGGTGCTGTCGACCTTCGTCGCGAGCGACCAGCCGGGGGCGGGGGGAAACGCGGTCGAGCTGCCGCCCGACTTCGCCCTGCGCTCGGTGGCGGCGCCGGCCGACCTCGACGGCCTGACGCTGGCCGAGGCCGCCCTGCCGAGCCGGCTCGGCGTGCGGGTGATCGAGATCAAGCGGCCGGCGGCCGACGGCTGGGAGTGGATCGTCCCCGACGCCGGGACGGTGCTCGGCCGAGGGGACCAGCTGGTCGTGCTCGGGCCGACGCGCGCCGTCGAGGCGCTGGTGGCCGGCGCCGCCGGCTTCGATCCGGCCGCGACGCTGCCCGGCCTGGGGGACCCGTCCCGCCGATGAACCCGTCGCCGCTCCCCCCGGCCGGCCTGTGCGGCCACTGCCGGCACGCACGGATCCTGCGCTCGGCGCGGTCGGCCTTTCTGCTCTGCGCCCGGGCGGCCGGCGACCCGGCGTTCGCCCGCTATCCGCGCCTGCCGGTGCTCGCCTGCGCGGGGTTCGAACCGGGCGAGCCGGCCGGTGAGGGCCTTCCACCGGGCGCCCGATGAGTGCCAGACTGTGACGCGCATGACGACACTCGCACCCCCGCGCCGCCTGCCCGACCTCTCCCGTGTGCCGCGCGTCGACGCCGTCGGCGTCGAGGAGCGCGCCGCCTCGCTCGCCAAGCGGTCGATCAAACGGGAAGCCAAGCTCGCCGGCATCCGCCTGGCGATCTCGATGATCGACCTGACCACGCTCGAAGGGAAAGACTCCGAGGGCAAGGTCCTCCAGATGTGCCAGAAGGCGCTCCACCCGCTGCCCGGCGACCCGACGGTGGGTCCGGTCGCCGCGGTCTGCGTCTATCCCAATCTGGTCGCCGTGGCGCGCCGGGCGCTCGCCGGTTCGCCGGTCCACGTCGCCTCGGTGGCGACCGGCTTCCCTTCCGGCCTCGTGCCGCTCGACCTCAAGCTCGAGGAGACCCGCCGCGCCGTCGGCGACGGCGCCGACGAGATCGACATGGTGATCGACCGCGGGGCCTTCCTGGCGGGCGAGTACGCCGCGGTCTTCGACGAGATCGCGCGCGTCCGCGAGGCCTGCGGCCCGGCGCACCTCAAGGTGATCCTCGAGACGGGCGAGCTGCTGACCTTCGACCACGTGCGGCGCGCCGCCGAGCTGGCGATGGCCGCCGGCGCCGACTTCATCAAGACCTCGACCGGCAAGATCCAGCCGGCGGCCACGCCGGGCGTCGTGCTGGTGATGCTCGAGGCGATCCGCGACTTCTATCTGGCCACCGGGCGGCGCATCGGCATGAAGCCGGCGGGCGGCATCCGGACCTCGAAACAGGCGCTCCACCTGCTGGTGATGGTCAAAGAGACGCTGGGGGACGCCTGGCTCACCCCCGACCTCTTCCGCATCGGCGCCTCGACGCTGACCAACGACCTGCTGCAGCAGCTGGTCAAGGAGGCGACGGGTCGCTACCAGAGCGAAGACTACTTCTCCAAGGACTGAGCGCGTGGTCTTCCGCCAGCCACGCAGCGGCTTCACGCGCGTCCCCTTCGCGCAGACCTGCCGGTTGCGCTTCGGCGCGGACGAGGCCCGGGCGCAGGTCTGCAACGTCTCGCTGCTCGGACTCTTCCTGCATCTCGAGCTGCCGCCGCCGGCGGGCACCGAGTGCGACCTCAGCCTGCCGCTTCCCGACGGCGGGGTGCCGCTGGTGGCGCGGGGTGCCGTCACCTGGACCCAGCTCGAGCCGCCCGCCCGCGCGAGCGATCTGCCGATCGGCTGCGGCCTGCGCTTCGTCTCGGTCGATCCGGCCGACGTCCGCCGCTTGGCGGCGCTGATCTCGCTGCACGCCCCGGAGAGCCCGCTGGTCGGCGTCACCCAGCCGGCGAGCGGCCAGCTGAGAATCCCGTTCGTCACCTCCTGTGTGCTGTCGACGAAGGACGGAATCGTGCGCGGCACTCTGTGCAATCTCTCGGCGCGCGGTGCCTACGCGGCCGTCCCGGAGCCGCCGCGCCGGGGGGAGTCGCTGCTGGTCTCTTTCCGCCTGCCGGGCCAGGCCGAGCTGTTCGAGCGAGCCGCCCTGTGCGCCTGGGAGAATCCGCCGCGGGCGACCCGCGTGCGCGCCCTCCCTCCGGGCTGCGGCCTGCACTTCGTCGACCTCTCCGACGCCGACGTCGCCCTGCTCGAGGCGACGGTGGCCGACTACCTCGCCGCCAGCGTCACCCCGGCCTGAGCTCCGGCCCGGGACGACTCAGCCGTTCAGGTCGATGCCGGCCGCGGCCAGGGCGGCGTCGGCCAGGGGCGCCCAGCCGCGGTTGGCGGCCGGCGAGGCGGGGCTGGGGTGGGGGATGCGGGCGACCGGAGAGTCGCCGGTGGCCCGTGCCAGGGCGGTGGCGGCGAAGGCGCCGATCCCGACCAGGCGGGGCGTGCCGAGCGCCGCCACGACCTCGGCGAGGGCGGCGTCGCAGACCGCCTCGAGGCTGCGGCGCTCGCCGACGGGCAGCTTGTCGGGGGTCAGGTTGCGACCGCCGGCGTCGAGAAAGCCGAGGGGACACCAGTTCCAGACGAAGGCCGTGGCGAAGAAGCGCTCCGGCGTGCCGCAGCGCTGGCGCGCCCAGCCCCACAGGCGGGCGCCGGAGACCTCGCTGCGCCGGCAGGCGAACCCCTCGATCGGCCGCTTCGGGTGCTGCAGCCGGGGCGCCTCGACCGGACCGTCGATGCCGAGCCAGTCGCGCACCGCCGCGACCTCGCCGAACGGAACGCCGGTCTGCATCATGCCGTACGGACCCGGGTTCATGCCGACGAAGAGGAGTCGCTTCGGCCCCGCCCCGAAGCGGGCGAGGTAACGCTCGTGGGGGACGCGGGCGTAGTCGAGGGGTCGATAGACGAAGGCAACCGGGGGGGCGAAGGAGAGTTCGCGTGTCGCCGTGGCGAGGCGGCGCGAAATGTCGCGGAGCGGCGTCACGCGGCGAGCGTAGCAGCGCCTGCGCTCAGGCCGGCCGGCGCCGGCGCAGCCGCAACGCCAGCGCGAACGGGATCACCGCGAGGGCGACCACGGCGAGGCTGGCGAGCAGCCCGCTGGTCAGATCGCGCCGGTCGCCGATCCACCCGGTGACCAGCGGTCCCGGCCCGACCCCGAGCAGGTTGATCGCGAGCAGGCCGACGGCGACCGTCGAAGCGCGCAGCTGGCCCGGGGCGAGCTGCTGGATGGCGGCGAACAGCGGACCGAACCAGGCCGAGGTACCCGCCACGGTGACGAACCAGCAGAGGTGAAAGAGCGGCGTGCCGGGCGCCAGTCGGTAGTAGACGAAGCTGACCGGCACGAAGAACAGAGTCATCGGGATGAGGCTGAACAGATGGCCGTCCGGCCGCCGGCGGGCGCAGCGGTCGGCGAAGGCGCCACCGGCCAGGTTCCCCGCCAGGCCGGCGAGCACCGCGACGACTCCCGAGGCGAAGGCGGCGCGGCCGTACGGGTAGCCCCGCTCCTCGACCAGCCAGGTCACGCCGTGCATCGCCGCGGCGGCGCCGTAGCAGAGCAGCGAGCCGCCGAGCAGGGTGAGGGCGAGGTCGCGGCGGCGGGCGAGGACGCGCGTGAGGTCGCGCACCAGCTGGCCGAGCGGCGGCGCCGCAGCCGCGGCGGGCCCTTGGCCGTGGCGCCGCCCCGGCTCGCGGAAGAGCGGCAGCAGCAGCGCCGCCAGCAGGCCGAGGGCGCCGAGGATCCAGAACGGCGCGCGCCACCCCCAGCGCGGGGCGAGCCAGCCCGAGGCGATCAGGCCGACCGCGGTGCCGAGCGGGATGCCGGCGTAGTAGACGCTGCTCGCCAGCGCCAGGCGCCGGGGCGGAAAGGCGTCGCCGAGCATCGACAGGGCCGCCGGCGTGAGAGTCGCCTCGCCGACACCGACGAAAACGCGCGGCAGGGCGAGGCCGGCGAAGCCGCGCGCGGCCCCCGACAGGGCCGTCATGGCGCTCCACAGCGCCACCCCGCCGGCGACCAGCGGGATGCGCCGCCAGCGGTCGGCCGCCAGGCCGAGCAGCAACCCGACGAAGCTGTAGAAGAAGACGAAGCCGAAACCGGCGAGCAGGCCGATCTGCGTCCGGCTCAGGCCGAGGTCCTCGATCAGCAGCGGCGCGAGAGCGGTGATCAGGATGCGGTCGACGAAGTTGAGAATGTTGAGCAGGGTGAGAAAGGCGAGCAGGCGCCAGGCGGCGGCCGAGGCGGGCGCGGCCGGAGCTTCGGGGCGTGGGTCGATCGGGGCGGACACGCGGCTCGGGCTCCGGGTCGGTTCGGGTTCGCCGCGGAGGCCGCCAGGGCGCGCCCGCGATGCGGCCGGCATCTTATCCGGCGCGCGGCGGCCACCCGGCGAGGCGGGGGAACTCTGCCCGCCGGAGGGTTGGGCGAGGGCGGGGGCGATGGTCTCGTAGCTCCATGATCGACAGCGAGTCCCCCTCCGCTCGCGCGGCCGCCGCGGCCGCCCCTGCCGCCGGCACCGCCGCACCCTCCGACGACCTCTTCGAGCGCTTCGCGCGCGCCCGCCGGGCAGCGATGCGGCGCGTCCTCGGGGCGGAGCCGCCCGAGGACGAGATGTACGGCGTCGTGTCGCTGCGCGAGGCCCTCTGGCCGAAGGCGCTCGAACAGGTCTACCTGGAGTCGTGGCGCCTCGGGCGCAGCGCCGCCCGCGCCGCGGGCCATCCGCTGCCGATGGACGAGCTGGTCGAACGGCTGCGCGGCGGCTCCGGGGTTCCGTGCCTGCTCGGCAGCTGGGAGCGGGAGGGGGAGGGGTACCGACGGGAGAGCCCCGGCTGCGCCCAGGGGGTGGTCGGCGGGGCGCGCGTCTGCGACTGGTTTCGCGAGTCGCTCGACGGCCTGATCGCCGGAATCGCCGAGGAGATCGGCTTCGGCCGCCGGGCCAGCCTGGCGCGCTGCGGCACCCACTGCGAAGACGTCCTGTTCGCGTACGCCACCCCGGAGCTGCGTCTGCTACCGGTCTCCGGCCAGATCGCCCAGCACCTCGACGGGCCGATCCAGCGGCTGGCCGCGCAAGGGGTCGAGCTGCGCCCGCTCGGGGTGGCCGAGAACCGCCTCTACGTCACGCTGCTCGCCGAAGGGGGCAGGCGCGCCGTGCCCCGCCTCTACTTCGACCTGCTGGTCGAGCACATGCGCCTGCGTTTCCCCGAGCTCGAGGTGCGCGACGCCACCGGCCGGGTGGCCACCGCCTGAGCGACCGTCCGCCGCGCGGGAGTAAGATCCGGCGCGATGAGTGACTCTCCGATGCAGTTCGCCGAGGGGGTCGAGCGGCTGCGTGCCGAACGGCCGCGCCTCGAGTTCGGCGCCGCCTGGGACTACGCGCCGGCGCCCGAGTCGACCGATCACCTGCGCCTCGACGGCCGCTACGGCCTCTACATCGGCGGCCGGTTCGTCGAGCCGAAGTCGGGGCGCTGGTTCGCGACGCTCAACCCCGCCACCGAGGAGCCGCTGGCCGAGGTCGCCGAGGCGGGTGAAGCGGATGTCGACGCCGCCGTGCGCGCCGCCGAATCGGCGCAACGCCGCGTCTGGGGCCGGCTGCCCGCCGCCGAACGCGGCAAGTACCTGTTCCGGATCGCGCGCCTGCTGCAGGAGAAGGCGCGCGAGTTCGCGGTGCTCGAGACGATGAACGGCGGCAAGCCGATCACCGAATCGCGCGACGTCGACGTGCCGCTCGCGGTGGCCCACTTCTTCCACCACGCGGGCTGGGCCGACAAGCTCGCCGACGCCTTCCCCGGACGCGCGCCGCGCCCGCTCGGCGTCTGCGGCCAGATCATCCCGTGGAACTTCCCGTTGCTGATGGCCGCCTGGAAGATCGCCCCCGCCCTCGCCTGCGGCAACACGGTGGTGCTCAAGCCGGCCGAAACGACGCCGCTCACGGCGCTCCACCTGGCGAAGGTCTTCGACGAGGCGGGGCTGCCGCCCGGGGTGGTCAACATCGTTCCCGGGGCCGGCGAAACCGGCGCCTGCCTGGTCAACCATCCGCGGGTGGCCAAGATCGCCTTCACCGGCTCGACCGAGGTCGGCAAGCTGATCCAGCGCGCGGTGGCCGCCACCGGCAAGCGGCTGACCCTCGAGCTGGGCGGCAAGGCGGCCAACATCGTCTTCGCCGACGCGGCGCTCGATCAGGCGGTCGAGGGGATCATCCGCGGCATCTACTTCAACCAGGGGCACGTCTGCTGCGCCGGTTCGCGCCTGCTGGTCGAAGAGTCGATCGCCGAGGAGCTGATCGCCCGACTCGACTGGCGCATCCGCTCGCTGCGGGTCGGCGATCCGCTCGACAAGAACACCGACGTCGGGGCGATCAACTCGCGGGCGCAGCTCGAGAAGATCCGCGAGCTGGCGCGGGCCGGAGTCGAGGACGGCGCGGTGATGCACCAGTCGGACTGCAAGCTGCCGGGCAAGGGGTACTTCTTTCCGCCGACCTACTTCACCGGCGTGGCGCAGTCGCACCGCATCGCGCGCGAGGAGATCTTCGGGCCGGTGCTGGCGGTGATGACGTTCCGCACCCCCGACGAGGCGGTCGAGAAGGCGAACAACCTGCCGTACGGCCTGTCGGCCGGCGTCTGGACCGACAAGGGTGCCAAGATCTTCGCGATGACCCGCCGCCTGCGCGCCGGGGTCGTCTGGGCGAACACCTTCAACAAGTTCGACCCGGCCAGTCCGTTCGGCGGCTACAAGGAGTCCGGCTTCGGCCGCGAGGGCGGGCGGCACGGCCTCGAGGCCTACCTCGCGCTCTGAGCCGGCGGCCGGCGCGGGCGCCGGTGCGCGGCCCGCGGACCTCCCCCGGTTGTCGCGGGGCGCCTCCCTCGCTTAAGGTGCGCCGATGATCCCGGCCCCTCCCGGCAGGCCCTGGTACCGCAAGCTGCACTGGCAGATTCTCGCCGCGATGCTGGCCGGCATCCTCGCCGGCGCCCTCGGCGGCGAGGCGGTGGCGCTGCGCGTCGGCTGGCTGGGCACCCTGTTCATCACCCTGCTCAAGATGGTGGTCGTGCCGCTGGTTCTCGCCTCGATCGTCTCGGGCATCGGCTCGATCGGCAGCAGCGCGACGTTCGGCCGGCTGTTCGGCAAGACCCTCGGCTTCTACCTGTTCTCGAGCCTGCTCGCCATCCTGACCGGCCTGGTCCTCGCCAACCTGCTGCGCCCGGGCGACGGCATCGATCTGGCCGGCGCCTCCGGGCAGGCTCTGCCCGAGGGGTTGCAGACGCCCTCGAGCGTCGCTGATCTGCTGCTCTCCATGGTGCCTGAAAACATCGTGGCTTCGGCCGCACGCGCCGACCTGCTGGCGGTGATCGTCTTCGCGATCCTGTTCGGCATCGCGGTGGGCGGCCTGCCGGAGTCGCCGCGCGCGCAGATGCTCGGCTTCTTCGAGTCGCTCTTCCAGACCATGCTGCGGCTGACCGACATGGTCCTCAAGGTGGCGCCGATCGGCGTCTTCGGCCTGGTCACGCGCGCCGTCGCCACCTTCGGCATCTCCGCCTTCCGCTCGATGGCGCTCTACATGGCGATGATCGCCTTCGGGCTGGCGATCCACTTCTTCCTCACCCTGCCGCTGCTGCTGCGCCTGCTCGGTGGCATCCGCGCCGCCGTGCACTACCGGCGGATCAGCGAACCGCTGGCGATCGCCTTCTCGACCAGTTCGTCGGCGGCGACGCTGCCGGCGACCATCGCGGCGGTGGAGGAGAAGGTCGGCGTATCGCGCCGGGTCTCGTCGTTCGTGCTGCCGATGGGCGCCACCGTCAACATGGACGGCACGGCGCTCTACGAGTGTGCCGGCGTGCTGTTCATCGCCCAGGCGCTCGGCTTCGACCTGTCGTTCGCCCAGCAGGCGATCGTGGTGGTGACCGCGCTGCTCGCCTCGATCGGCGCCGCGGCGGTCCCCTCGGCCGGGCTGGTGATCATCTTCATCGTGCTCGAGGCGGTCGGCCTGCGCGGCGCGCAGGTCGAGACGATGGTCGGCTTCATGCTCGCCGTCGACCGGCCGCTCGACATGGCGCGCACGGCGGTCAACGTCACCAGCGACACGGTCGCCGCGGCGATCATCGCCCGCAGCGAGGGCGAATCCGGCGTCGACGTCGAGCCCGAATAGAATGCCGCCGATGACCCTGCCCGTCCCCAAGACCTCGAAGCTCTTCGTCGGCGGCGAGTTCGTCCGCTCGGAATCCGGCCGCTACGACCCCGCCGTCGACGCGAAGGGGCGCCATCTCGCCAACCTCTGCCGCGCTTCGCGCAAGGACGTGCGCGACGCCGTGGGCAAGGCGCGCGCGGCCTTCGGCAAGTGGGCGGGCGCCACGCCCTATCTGCGCGGCCAGATTCTCTACCGGATGGCGGAGATGCTCGAGGGGCGCGCCGCCGCATTCGAGGCGCTCGGCAGGTCGACGGCGGGCCTCACGGCGGCGGCGGCGAAAAGGGAAGTCCGCGCGACGATCGACCGGATCGTCCACTACGCCGGCTGGGCGGACAAGGTGACGACGCTGCTGTCGTCGGTCAACCCGGTGGCGTCCAACTACTTCGACTTCTCGGTTCCGGAGCCGATGGGGGTGGTGGGGATCACGGTACCCGACTCGCCGGCCCTGCTCGGCCTGGTCTCTCAGGTGCTTCCGGTCGTCGTGACGGGCAACACGTGCGTCGTGCTGCTGTCCGAGCGGGACCCGCTGCCGGGCCTCGAGTGGGCGGAGGTGCTCGCCACCAGCGACCTGCCCGGAGGAGTCGTCAATCTCCTCTCCGGCCGCCGGGAGGAGCTCGTCCCCCACCTCGCCCGCCACATGGACGTCAACGCGCTCTCCCTGTCCGGCCTGCCGGCCCAGCTCGCCACCGCCGCCCGCCAGGACGCCGCGGTCAACGTCAAGCGCACCCCCGACGTCACGATCGACGACTACTACGCCACGCCTCCCCGCAGCCTCGACCTCATCCGCCGCTTCGTCGAGACCAAGACCACCTGGCACCCGGTGGGCTGGTAGCGGCCCCGCACGGCCGACTCAGTCGGCCGGCTCGGCCGGACCACTCTCGTCGCCGGGCGCGGGGCCGTCTCCGGTCGGGCCGGACCCGGCTCCCGACGGCGACTCCAGTGCGCGGCGCCAAGGTTCGTACTCGTCCGGCCTGACCTCGAACTCGAAGCAGTGCCTGCCCTCGGGGTGAGCCCAGAAGTCGTCGAACCGGTCGGGGGGCGGCGGCGGCGCAGGCCGGGCGAAGTCGGCACAGAGCCGGAAACTGCGGTCGCCGAGGATCTCGTACCCGAAGGGCTCGAGAGTGTCGGGGTCGAGGGTGACTTCGGCGGCCCAGGGCTGCCGGGCGAGCGACTTCAGGTCGGCTGGCAGGGCCTTTTCGGAGCGCAGATGCAGCTCGACGCTGCTCTCGAGCTGGCGCAGGCGTTGCACCCGCTCCTCGTCCAGTCTGCGCAGGCGGCGCTCGGCGGGCGACCCGAGGTGAAAGAGCGCGGCGACGACTCCGGCAAGGACGGCGGTCGTCGCCGCGGCGGCGCCGATGAGATGACGGCGTTCGGCGACCATCAGAGGAGCTCCTTCTCTTCGGCTCGAAGGTCGGTCAGGTAGTAGCCGAAGACGCCGCCGGCGAGCACCGCGACAGTCAGGGACTTGAGCAGAAAGCGGGTGGTGAGCTCGCCGCCGAGTGCGTTGTAAACCAGCGTCGCGACGTCCGCCAGCAGGGTCGTCGCCGCCACGTAGAGGGTCAGGTAGGTCAGCCACTTGCGCACGCGCGAGGAGCGCTTGGTCGGCTCGGCGCGGACGCTCTTCTGCAGGCTGTGGGAGAGGCCGAGGAAGACGGGGAACGAGACGATCATCCAGGAGACTGCCCAGCGGATCGACTCATCGACGCCCCGGTACGATTCCGACATTGCAGCATCGGGCCAGGCCTTGTTGATCAGATCGAAGACGAGGGAGCCGAGGCAACCGATCCAGATGTAGAGCGAAGTGAACAGCACGAGGTAGAGAAAGGCTTCCTTCGCCGAGAGATAGGTGCGGCGTCGGGGCACCGGAAGCGGCAGGCCGGCATCGGCGAACGAGCCGAGGGCTTCTCTTACCTCTTCGGGCCGCCAGCCGGCGCTGCTCAGCGCCTGTTCGATCCTCTCGCGCGGCACGCCGCGCGCCAACACTTCCTCGACGAATCGGGACAGCCGATCTTCGACAGCCATGGAGGCTCCTCCGCTTTACTGCCGGATAGTAGCAGTTTCTCGGGATGGTCGATCGGTCGAGATTGAGGGTTGACGACTTCGGTGTCAGAGTCGGGCCGGAAGCGAGTCGGTCGAGCTTCTGGAGTCTTCAGCGCTTCGAGTGGGTGTCGAGTCGGCTTCTGGAAGCAGGTCCTGCCAGGCGGGCAGGTCCAGCTGAAGCAGACCCGGACACGAAGCCGAAAGATTTCCTGAGAAGGGAGGAACGACGGCCGGAGCTGGGCCGGGCTGGCCGGCCTCAGACGGAACAGTGGGCGTCGCAGCCCTCGGATCGGGCTCACCTGTCTGGCCGGAGTTGCCTGGCGTAACCGGTTTCCCTTTCAATGAGTTCTTGTCCTTGTGTCTGGTGTTCCCCCCGGCGTTCATTCGAAGCGGCCAAGCGCCAACTTCCGTTTTCCTGCGGGCGCCGGGCGCCGCCCGCGGGTGGTCGAAATGTCCTGACAGCGGTAGGCTGGCCGCCCCACCATCCAAAAGCGCGAGGAGGACGTCATGGAACTTGCGAAGAGAGTCGTTTCGCTGACGCTGCTGCTGGTCGTCGGACTCGGCTGCGCGAGGCCGGCGGCCGAGGGCGACGCGGCGCCGGCCGGGGAGGCGGCGGCCGCCGACGAGCATGCGGCGCGCATGCAGCACGAGCACGCCGGGGAGGCGCCGGTGGCGACCCCCGCGGCGGAAGTCGCGCCGCGCCAGGAGGTGGTGGCGCAGGAGGTCGTCTACGCCGACCTCGAAGGGACGCCGGTGCGCGGCTACCTGGCGCGTCCAGCTGAAGCCGAGGGGCCGCTGCCGGGGCTGATCGTCATCCAGGAGTGGTGGGGGCTCAACGACAACGTCCGCGCCATGGCGGCGCGTTTCGCCGGCGAGGGGTACGTCGTGCTGGCGGTCGACCTCTACGAGGGAGCGACCGGCGCCACCGCCGAGGAGGCCGCGGCGCTGATGGGCAAGGCGATGGAGAACCCGGCGCGGCTGGCGGCCAATATCCGCCAGGCGCACAGCCACCTGAAGGAGAGCGCCGGGGCGACGAAGGTCGGCGTGGTCGGCTGGTGCTTCGGCGGCGGCTGGTCGCTCGCCACCGCGCTCGAGCTCGGCTCGGGCATCGACGCCGCGGTGATGTACTACGGCCGGACGATCGACGACAAGGCGGAGCTGACGAAGCTGGAAGCGCCGCTGCTCGGCCTGTTCGGTGGCGTCGACGAGGGGATTCCGCTCGCCGGCGTGCGCCGCATGGAGGCGGCGCTCGCCGAGCTCGGCAAGCAGGCGGAGATCGTGGTCTACGACGGCGCCGACCACGCCTTCGCCAACCCGAGCGGCGCGCACTACGACGAGGCGGCGGCGACCGACTCCTGGAAGCGGACGACGGAGTTCTTCGCCCGCCACCTGCGCTGAGCGCCGCCGCCGGCCCGGCTTCTACTCGCCGTGGTGCTGCGGGTAGAAGTCGAGCCGCGCGCCGTGCAGCTTGGCGAGCAGAACGATCTGCCCGGTGTGGTAGCTCATGTGCTCGACGGTATGGAAGAGCGCCCGGTAGCCGTCGAGCTCGTACTTCTGGATCTGGTGCCGCCGTGCCAGGTCGTCGGGCGTCAGGCGGGCGACGACGGCGCGGCAGCGCTCGACCGTGGCGCGCAGGCGGTCCATCATCTCGGCTTTTGACTGGCCGTCGCGCGCCGCGAACTCGGCGTCGCGGTGGCGCTCGAACGGCTCGCCGCCGAGGCCGGCGAGCACCCACTGGCTGAGGTTGCCGTTGAGGTGGATGAGCAGATTGGCGATCGAGTTGCTCCCTTCGTTGGGGCGCCACCAGACCTGCTCCTCGGCGAGCGGCTCGATCGCCGCGGCGATCTTGCCCAGATACTCGCCCCAGTAGTGATCCGCGAACTCGCTCAGCCGGCTGTGCATGCTCTCGCCTCCGCCGCGAAGGATACGGGAGTCGCGCCGGGCGCGGGTAGGATCGACGCCATGCCCTGGGTCTATCTGCTGCGCTGCCGCGACGGCTCCCTCTACACCGGGGCGGCGATGAATCTCGAGCGGCGGCTGGACGAGCACGCCGCGGGTCGCGCCTCCCGCTACACCCGGTCGCGCCTGCCGGTCACCCTGGCCTGGTCGCGCGAAGTCGAGAGCTGGAGCGCGGCGCTGCGCGAAGAGGCGCGGATCAAGACGCTGCGCCGGGCGGGCAAGGAACGGCTGGTCGCCGCGGCGGTGGACGCGTGAGCGCGGCTCCTGCGTCCCGCCCGGTGCTCCTGTCGCTCGACGGCGTGACGAAGCAGTTCGGCGCCCGGCCGCTCTTTTCCGGCGTCTCGCTCACCCTCGCCGAAGGGGACCGGGTCGGCCTGGTCGGCCCCAACGGGTCGGGCAAGTCGACGCTGCTGCGCATTCTCGCCGGCCTCGAGGAGGCCGACTCCGGTGCCCGGTCGCTGCGCAAGGGGGTGCGGGTCGGCTACGTGGCGCAGGACCCGGAGCTTGCCGACGAGGCCACCGCGCTCGAAGTCGTGGTCGCAGCCCTGGCGGCGCTGCCGCTCGAGCCGCACGAAAAGGAGGCGCGCGCCGCCCGGGCGCTCGGCCGCATCGGTTTCGCCGACCGGCAGCAGCGCGTGGCGACTCTGTCGGGCGGCTGGCGCAAGCGTCTGGCGCTCGCTCGCGAACTGGCCGCCGAGCCCGACGTGCTGCTGCTCGACGAGCCGACCAATCATCTCGACCTCGAGGGCATCCTCGAGCTGGAGGCGATCCTCGCGACGCAGGCGCGCGCCTTCGTGGTGGTCAGCCACGACCGCTGGTTCCTCGAGAACGTGGCGCGTCGCATGCTCGAGCTCGATCGCGTCTATCCCGGCGGCCTGCTGGCCGTCGACGGCCGCTACTCGGACCTGCTCGAGCGCCGCGACGAGGTGCGGCGCCACCAGAGCGACTACCAGGAGACGCTCGCCAACCGGGCACGACGCGAAGTCGAGTGGCTGCGGCGCGGACCGAAGGCGCGCACCACCAAGGCGAAGGCTCGCATCGACGAGGCCGGCCGGCTGCTCGACGAGCTCGCCGAGGTGCGCGAGCGCAACGCCGGGCGCGGCGTGGCGGGGATCGAGTTCGAGGGTTCGGGCCGCCGCACCCGGAGGCTGCTCGAGGCGCGGGGCCTCGAGAAGTCGTTCGGTGAGCGGCGGGTCCTCACCGGCATCGATCTCTTCCTCGGCCCGGGCATCCGGCTCGGCGTCCTGGGTCCCAACGGCAGCGGCAAGACCACGCTGCTGTCGATCCTCGCCGGGGAGCTGGCGCCCGACGGCGGCGAGATCGAGCGCGCCCCGGGACTGCGCACCGTGCTGTTCGAGCAGAGCCGGGAGACGCTCGACCGCTCGGCGACTCTGCGGCGCGCCCTGGCGCCGGAGGGCGACTCGGTCGTCTGGCGGGAGCGCGAGGTTCACGTGGCGACCTGGGCGCGGCGTTTCCTCTTCCGCAGCGAACAGCTCGACACGCCGGTCGAGCGGCTCTCCGGGGGCGAACAGGCGCGGATCCTGATCGCCCGACTGATGCTGCGCCCGGCCGACCTGCTGATTCTCGACGAGCCGACCAACGACCTCGACATCCCCAGCCTCGAGGTGCTCGAGGAGGCACTGCTCGAGTTCCCCGGCGCCGTCGTCCTGGTCACCCACGACCGCTACCTGCTCGATCGTGTCTCGACGGCCATCCTCGCTCTCGAGGCTGACGGGGCGAGAGTGTGGGCCGATCTGGAGCAGTGGCGGGCCGCGCGCCGGAGCGCCGCCGGGGCCCCGGCGAAGGCTCCGGCCGCCCGCCCGGCGACTCCGAGCTCCGCGGCGCCGGCGCGGCGCAGGCCGAGCTGGCGCGAACAGCGCGAGTGGGAGGGGATGGAGGAGGCGATCCTCGCCGCCGAGGAGCTGCTCGCCCGGCACCGGGCGGCGGCCGAGGACCCGGCCATCGCCTCCGACGGCGTCGTGCTCGCCGAGCGCTGGGCCGCCCTGGCGGCGGCCCAGGCGGAAGTCGATCGCCTCTACGCGCGCTGGGCGGAGCTCGAGTCGCTGCGCGCGCCGGGGTGAGTCAGGGCGACGGCCAGCCCGCCGTCGACTTGACCTCCTCGATCTGCAGCACGTGACGCTCGACGTGGCCGGAGAGGAAGTGGAACCAGCCGAGCACGTCGAGCTCCCCGACCACCGGGTTCATGGCGGCGAAGCCGAGCAGGTCGGCGCCGGTGGCCAGTTCGTGGCTGCGGCCGCGCTCGAAGGAGAAGTCCTTCTCGATGGCGTCGCGCGAGCGCACCTCGCCGGCCTGCATCGGGTTGAGCGGCTCGGGAGCGGTCGCCTTGGAACTGCGGTCGATCACCGTGGCGAGCACCGACGCCGACTTGCCGTGCGACTTGCCGAGCAGCGCCGGGTCGGTCGGCGTGGCCAGCGTGCCGGCGATCAGGCCGCGCAGGGCCGCCTCGGTGCGGGTGATGTGCTCGGCGCACTCGCCGACCGACCAGCGATCGGGAGCGGGTTTCCAGTTCCACTGCGCCGCCGAAACGCCGTCGATGGCGGCGAGAAACAGCGCACGGGTGCGATCGAGTTCGGCGAGTAGAGCCGCGCGTGGATCGGCGGCGGCCTCGGCGGGCGCTGGAGCCGTCTCCTGCGCCAGGGCGGCGCCCGTGGCGAGCAGGGCGAGGAGGGTGAGGGCGAGCGGCGGGAGGGCGAGACGGCGTGTGCGGATGGACATCGGAGTCTCCTTGGAACGGGAAAGCGCTCAGCGCGGCCAGAGCCAGCCGAAGGCGCCGCCGGTCACGCCGGCGAAGATCAGTCCATCGATGAGGGCACGGACGGTGTTGGACCACGGCTGGCCCTTCCAGATCGAGTCGGCGAAATGGCCGAGACCGTAGGCGGCGAACGCCACCGTGCCGGCGAAGCGGAAGACCGCGCGGTAGTCGGCCCCGACCCCGTGCACGCGGCCGGTCAGATAGGCGGCGAACAGCGAGACGATCAGGCAGAAGACGAACCAGAGAGCCAGGTACTTGCCCATCGCGTGACCGCCGGCGGGCAACAGCGTGACGATGCCGACCGGCCCGCGCTTGAACTTCTCCTGCATCTCGGGCTGCGCGCGCTCCTTGTCGTTGGCGCACCACGGCAGCATGTACTGGCCCGCCGCGACGTTGCCGCGCCGCAGCGCGTCCGCGACTTCGTCCTCGTTGGGGAGCTTGCGGTAGTCGGCGCGGTGGTAGGTGAGCGCCATGTGCAGGATCGCGCTGGTCACGAAGACGAGCGCCGCGGCGACGACGATCGGCAGCCAGAGCTCCGGAATCCCAACCATCGGTTACCCCCTCACGGAACACGGCCTCGCGGCCGGGCGGGAGCGCCCGGGGCGGACCGGTCGAAGCGGATTCGGTTGTGCGGCCGGAGACTACCACCGGCACGCCCGGGAGTCGGCCGGTCAGCCGGCGCGCGGCGCGGCCAGCCGGGCGCGCAGGTCGGCGATGCGCTCGCGCGCCGCCCGGTAGCCGATCTTCTCGATTTCGGCGTGACGACGGGTGTCGAAGATGGTGTGGCGTGACAGCTCGGGCGGACTGAGCAGCCAGTCGACGTGGTGAAACTTGCGCCGCGAGGCGTGGTACATGCCGATCTCGAGCGCGCGCTGCGAGACCGCCAGGGAAGAGGCGAGGCCGCGCGGCCGGACCGGGCTGAGCGGGCTGGCGTACGAGCCGAGCAGCACGTCACACAGCCCGAGCAGCGGCTCGACGGGGAAGTTGTTGACGATGCCGCCGTCGACGAAGCGCCGCCCGTCGAGGTGGATCGGGGTGAAGACGAGCGGCACCGCCGACGAGGCGAGCAGCGGCAGGATGAGCGGCCCGGAGGAGAAGATCTCGCTGGCGCCGCTGTCGAGGTCGGTGGCGGTGACGAAGAGCCGTTGGCCGAGCGCCGCGAAGTCGTCCTGCGGAAACCAGCGCCGCATTCCGGCGACGATCTTCTCCGAGTCGATGAAGCCCGGCTTGCGCAGGGCGAACATCGACAGGTGGAAGGGATTGACCTCGGCGAAGAAGTCGAGCATCGCCTCGGGCGGATGGCCGGCGGCGTGCAGGGCGCCGATCAGCGCGCCGGCGCTGGTGCCGGCGACGCACGGCGGCACAATCCCCTCCTCGCGCAGCGCGCGCAGCAGTCCGACGTGCGCCAGGCCGCGACTGCCGCCGCCCGAGAGAACCAGGCCGATCGGGTATTCCACCGGTTCCTCCCGCGCCACCCGCCGCTCAGAATCCGGCCGGCCGCGCACTGCGCGGCGTCACGGCAGCTCGTTGGCGCGCCACAGGTACCAGCTGGCGATGGTGCGGTAAGGGCGCCAGATCTCGCCGTGCCCGTTGAGCTCCTTGGGCTTGGGCAGGATGCGACGCCCGAAGGTCTGGGCGAAGCCCTTGCGCACCCCGTAGTCGTCGACCGGCAGCACGTCCGGGCGGCCGAGGGTGAAGATGAGGAACATCTCGACCGTCCAGCGGCCGACGCCCCGCACCTCGGTCAGCCGCTCGACGATCTCCTCGTCCGAGAGCTTCTCGGCGCGACTCCGGGTGGGGATGTCGCCGTCGAGGGCGCGCGCCGCCAGGTCCTGCAGCGCCGCGGCCTTGGTGCGCGACAGGCCGGCCGAACGCAGCAGGTCGAGCGAGGCGTCGGCGACCTTCTCCGGACGCGGGCAGCGCGACGAGCCGAAGAGGCGGCAGAAGCGGGCGAAGATCGTCGCCGCCGCCTGCCCGGTGAGCTGCTGGTAGACGATCGACTGCGCCAGCGCCTCGTACGGACTGCGGCGGGCGGCGATCTCGAGCCCGCACGGGCCGATCTGCTTCATCACGCGCGCCAGGGTGCGGTCGCGCCGCGCGACGTGCGCGCAGGCGGCGGCGAGATCGAAGGGGGGAGCGGCCATCGGTCGGGATCGATTCCGTTTCGTCGAGCAGCGGAGAGGGTGGAGTTTACCTGATCCGGAGCAGGTGCCCGAATCGCGCCGGCCGGTGGAAGTCCGCCGGCGCCGCGAGCGTCGGCGACCAGGCGGAGTATTCGGCCGCGGCGCCGTCATGCGGGCGATCGATGCGGTAGCAGTTGAGCCGGTACTCGCGCAGGCCGGGTGCGAAGCCGGGAATCTCCCGCCAGGGGAGCGCCAGCTCGGCGTGCCAGCAGAGGGCGTCGCGATCGATGCGTGCCGCCACGGTGAGGCCGCGGCAGTCCCAGGCCGGGTCGACTCGCATGCCGGTCCGATCTCCGTGCGGCGAGTCGACGAGTGCGTCGAACAGCGCCCCGAGCGGATTGACCTCGAACTCGGCGTAGCGCTGCGGAGTTGCGCGCCCGCCGGCGACGAACAGCTCGACGACCTCCTCCCGCCAGAGCGGCGCGTCGCGCGCCGTCAGCGTCGCCCGGGGCTCCGGGCTCTCGGCCGTGAAGCGGGCGACGAGGTGCCCGCCGTCGTCATGCAGCTCGACCCGGGTGGCGCGGCGGGGTCGGGCGCCGGTGACGGCGTCCAGGAGGTCGAGACGGGCGCTCTCGCCCGGATGCAGGGCGAGGCGCGGCGGGGCGGGCGTCACTCCCAGGGGCCGTCGGGCATCGGCCGCCCGTTCCACGGCGTGCCGCGCGCGATCGCCTCGAGCAGGGCGTCCGCATCGGCCGGCTCGACCCGACCGTGCCAGTCGTTGCCGGGCCAGACGCAGACCGCCGGGCCGCGGCTGCAGTGGCGCAGGCAGCCGGTGCGGGTGATCAGCACCCGGTCGCGCAGGCCGCGTGCCCGCACGCCGTCCTTGAGCCGCTGGTAGAGCTCGAGCCCGCCGCGCCGGCCGCACGAGGCGCGCTCGGAGTCCGGGCCGCGGTCGTTGGTACAGACGAGAATCTGGAAGTCGGGGCGGGGCACGGGCCGAGTCTAGCGCCGGCGCAGTAGGATCCGCCGACCTCATGTCGATCCGGATTCTGCTCAATCCCGGCGCCGGCCGCGGCCGTGGCGCGCGGATGCGCCAGCGCCTCGCCGCCCTGGCGCGGCGCGCCGGCCTGCCGATCGAGGAGAGCCGCGACGCCGCGGACCTCACGGCGCGCGCCGCGCGCGCCGCGGGCGAGGGCGTCGAGCGCCTGCTGGTGGCCGGCGGCGACGGCACCTGGAATCTCGCGGCGCGGGGCCTGGCCGGCGGCGCCACGGCGCTTGCTCCGGTGCCGCTCGGCACCGGCAACGATCTGGCGCGTGCCCTCGGCTATCCGCTGGCGACGGCGCCCGCCTTCGCCGCCGCCCTCGAAGGTCATCGCGAGCGTCTCGACCTCGGGCGCTTCGGGGAGCGGATCTACTGCGGCGTCGCGGGCGCCGGGTTCGACGGCGCGGTGGCGACGCGGGCGCGCGAGCGGCTGCGCTGGCTGCGTGGCCCGGCGGTCTACGCCTGGGCGACGCTGGTGACCCTGGCGACCTTCCGGCCGCCGCGCTTCCGGCTCACCCTCGACGCGGAACCGGAGCGCCGGGGCACCGCCTGGCTGGTCGTCTTCGCCAATATCGCCTGCACCGGCGGCGGCATGCGGATCGCGCCGGGCGCGGATCCGGCCGACGGTCGGCTCGACCTGGTCGGGCTCGAAGCGATCTCGAAGGCGGGGCTGCTGCGCCTCTTCCCGCGCGTCTACGCCGGGCGGCACCTCGGCCATCCGGCGGTCTTCCGCTCCAGTTGCGCCGCGGGCCGGCTGGCTTTCGACACGGTCCAGCGGGCGGTCGGGGACGGCGAGGGCTTCGGCGAGGTCGGGCCGCACGGGGTGGAGATCGGCATCCTGCCCGCCGCCCTGCCGGTCATCCGGGGCGACTCCGGCCGTCCGGCCAGCCCGTCGGGGCGGGTGGTGGCGGACCCGGGGTCCGGATAGAATTCGCCGGCACGAAGCAGCCGTTCGTCACCGCTTCGTCGAATCTTCGACTCAGTCTCCGCCCGGCGTCCCGATAGGGTCCGGGTCCGCAACATTCACGGGAAAGCTGTTCCCGACTTTCCAAGGAGGAAGCAATGTCGATTCCGAACTTCGCGAGCGCGCGGCGGCTGGCCGCCGGTCTGCTCGCGGCGCTGGCCCTCGGCACCGCCGGGGTCGCGCACGCCCAGGTCACCACCGGCAGTCTGGCCGGCTCCGTGCGCGCCGAGTCCGACGGCTCGGCGCTGCCCGGCGTGGCGATCACCGCCGTGCACGTGCCCACCGGCACGTCCTACTCCGCGATGACCGGCATCGACGGCCGCTTCGTGCTGCCCAACGTGCGCGTCGGCGGTCCGTACAGCGTCACCGCGGCGCTCGACGGCTTCCGTTCGACCGAGACCACCGGCGTCCAGGTCAACCTCGGCGCCACCACCGAGGTGGCCGTTGCGCTGCCGCTCGCCGAGGTCGCCGAGACGATCGAAGTGGTCGGCGAATACGACGCGCTGATCAACCCGAACCGGACCGGCTCCTCTTCGGCCGTCTCGCTCGACCAGATCGAGTCGCTGCCGACCGTGCGCCGCAGCCTGCAGGACTTCGCCCGCACCAACCCGTACTTCAACGTCGATCCCTCGGATCCGTCGGCGACCCGCATCTCGGTGGCCGGCAAGAACAACCGCTACAACTCGATCCAGATCGACGGCGCGGTCAACAACGACCTGTTCGGCCTCGCCGACACCGGCACGCCGGGCGGCCAGGCCGACACCCAGCCGATCTCGCTCGACGCCATCGAGCAGCTGCAGATGGTCGTCTCGCCCTACGACGTCCGCCAGGGCGGCTTCACCGGCGGCGGACTGAACGCCGTCACGCGCTCCGGCTCCAACGCTTTCCACGGCTCGATCTACGGTTCGCTGCGCGACCAGAGCTTCGTCGGCGACGGTCCGTTCGACCGCGAGGTCGCCGACTTCGACGAGGACCAGTACGGCTTCCGTCTCGGCGGTCCGATCCTGCAGGACCAGCTCTTCTTCTTCGTCAACGCCGAGATCAACCGGCGCGAGAGCCCGACCGGCGTCTCGGCCGACGGCACGACCGGCAACCAGTTCGGCAAGCCGGCCGACGCCGCCTTCCTGCGCGGCTTCCTGCAGGAGAACTTCGGCTACGACCCGGGCAGCCTCGGCGACATCCCGTCGACGACCGACAGCGACCTCGCTTTCGCGCGCATGGACTGGAACGTCGCCGAGGGTCACCAGCTGACCCTGCGGCACAACTACGTCGACGCCACCCGGGACGTCATCGCCGATCGCTCGAGCACCTCGTTCCGCTTCCCGACCGCCATCTACGCGATCGCCAGCGAGACGAACTCCACCGTCGCCCAGCTCAACAGCGTCTTCGGGTCGGCCTTCAACGAGGCCCGCCTCGGCTTCCAGACGATCCGCGACCAGCGCGCCACGCCGGTCACCTTCCCGACCGTCGAGATCGGCGGCGCGCCCCGGCGCGGCGAGCTGATCGTCGGCACCGAGCGCTTCTCGGGCGCCAATTCGCTCGACCAGGACATCCTCGAGCTGACCGACGACTTCACCTTCATCAAGGGCGCCCACACGGTCACCATCGGCACCCACAACGAGTTCTTCGAGTTCAAGAACCTCTTCCTCTCCGACTTCTACGGCTACTATTTCTTCCCCGACCTGGCGGCGTTCGAGGCGGGGCAGGCTTCGGAGTACTCGATCGGTTTCGCCAACGGCGCCGACCCGCGGCGCCCGGCGCAGTTCGAGGCCAACCAGTACGGCATCTACGCCGGCGACCAGTGGCGCGTCAACGACCGCCTCTCGCTCACCCTCGGGCTGCGCGCCGACATGGCCCGCTTCCCGGACAAGCCGTCGTTCAACGGTGCCGCCGAGGCGGCCCTCGGCCACAGCACCGCCGAGACGCCGAGCGAGGATCCGATCCTCTCGCCGCGCATCGGGTTCAACTGGGATCCGACCGGCGAGGGCGAGCAGCAGCTGCGCGGCGGCGTCGGCGTTTTCGCCGGCCGCACGCCCTACGTCTGGATCTCGAACGCCTACGCCAACACCGGCGTCGAGTCGACGTCCCTCTCCTGTCAGGCATCGCGGGGCTGCCCGGTGCCGCTGTTCAACCCGGATCCGCTCGGCCAGCCGCGCAACCTCGGCGCCGCCGGCTCGGTGACCGTCGACCTGATCGATCCGGACTTCGAATTCCCGCGCGTCCTGCGCACCACGCTCGGCTACGACCGCGAGCTGGTGTGGGGGATCCGGGGCTCGGCCGAGGTCGTCTGGTCGCAGACCCAGAAGGACGTCTTCTACCACAACGTCAACAAGGTCGAAGTGGGCACCAGCCCGCTCGACGGCCGCCCGACCTACGCCTCCCGTTCGTCGAGCTTCCGCGACGCGCTGCTGCTGACCAACACCGACAAGGGCGAGGAGACCTCGGTCTCGCTCATGTTCTCGCGGCCCTTCACCAACGGCCTGTCGCTCACCGCCGGCTACGCCTGGATGGACGCCGAGTCGGCCTTCGACGCCACCTCGAGCCGCGCCATTTCGAACTGGCAGTTCATGCCGACGCAGGGCGACATCTTCTCGCCCCGCCAGGCGACCTCGATGTTCGAGATCGAGCACCGGATGAACGCCTCGGCTTCGTACAACTTCGAGACCGGGCCGCTCGGCCACACGGTGGCGCTGTACTGGAACGCCCAGTCGGGCCGCCCCTACACGCTGCTGGTCGGCGGTGATCCGAACGGCGACGGCTACTCGACCAACGACCTGCTCTACGTTCCGGCGAGCGCCGACGAGATCATCCTCAAGGACGCCGGCGGCAACGTGATCGATTACGAGCGCTTCGCGGACTTCCTCCGCCAGGCCGGCATCGATCCGACGGCGGGCCGCATCCTCGAGCGCAACGAGTCGGTCGAGCCGTGGAGCCACCTGCTCGACTTCCACTACGGCCTCGAGCTGCCGGTCAAGGTGATCTCGACCGAGCTCACCTTCGACGTCCTCAACGTCCTCAACCTGCTCGACTCCGACAAGGGCGTGATCCGCTACGTCAACTTCCAGACGGCGACCCCGGTCAACTACCGCGGCATCGACGCCGAGACCGGCAAGCCGATCTACCAGGAGGCCGGCACCGGCCGCCTGGACGGCGGCTCGCAGTTCTCGACCTCCGACCTGCGCTCGCGCTGGCAGGCCAAGGTCGGCCTGCGACTCAGCTTCTGAGTCCGGTCCGCCTCCGGGCGGAGCACCAGGGAGGGGCGGCAACGCCCCTCCCTTTTTTCTTTTTCGCGGCTTCACGGCCTCCAGAGGGTGGCGGGGCCCGGGCGGCG
>CAYYIK010000021.1:0-20730 GCA_964471955.1 uncultured Thermoanaerobaculia bacterium
GAGCCGAAGACGCCGGCCGCCGCGGCGATCATTCGCCCGTTCAGGCCGTCGAACGAGCCGAAGACCTCGTCGATCGAAGCCCGCAGCGCGGCCGACGGCTGCGCCCCGCCCGGCTTCATCGAGGTCCAGAAGAGCGAGTGGTTGTGATGGCCGCCGCCGTGGTTGCGCACCGCCGCGCGCACCGTCTCGGGAACGGCGTCGAGCCCGGCGAGCAGCTCCTCCAGCCGCCGTCCGGCCAGAGCGGGCGCCGCGGCGACCGCCTCGTTCAGCTTCGCCACGTAAGCGGCGTGGTGCTTGCCGTGGTGGATCCGCATCGTCTCGGCGTCGATGTGCGGCTCGAGCGCAGCGAAGTCGTAAGGCAGCGCCGGCAGGGTGAACGCCGGGTCGGCCGCCGGCTCGCTGGCCAGCGCGAAGCGCGGTGCGATCCAGGCTCCGGCGGTCGCCACGGCGAGAGTGCCGAGGGCCTGACGACGATCGATTCTCATGGCTCGTCTCCTTTCCTGATTTCTCCCCCCGGGGCCGCCCGCGGGAGCCCTTCCACCAGCTCGAGCCGGACGCTCGCCGAGGAGCGGGCGACCCGGATTTCGATCGGTGTCGCCACCTCGTCGGTGGCCAGCCAGAGGTCCATCTCCCCCTTCCAGACCCGCCGGTCCGGCCGCTCGACCGGCCGCACGGCGAAGTGCCGGGCCTCGACGAGCCGGCCGTCGACGCGGCGCTGCTCGATGCCGCGCGGCAGGACGACCACCGGATAGAGCTTGCCGTCCGACCAGATCTCGAGCGAGCGCGGACCTTCCGGCGGGTCGCGGCGCAGGGCGTGCACCGCGGTGGCAACGTCGATGACGCCGGTCTGTCCGATCTCGGCCTGCTTCGACTTCGGCTCGCCGCGCCAGCGCTGGCTCGACCAGGCGCGCACCGTGGTGCCGGTCTCCGGTTCCCACTCCGAGCCGTAACGGAAGAAGTCTCCGTCGGCCCCCTCTCCGGCGGTGATCAGCAGCTCGCTGCGCAGATTGCCGCCGGGCAGGCCGACCAGCGTGAGCCGCCCCTCGCCGTCGCTCGGCATGAACAGCCCGGCGACCACGCCGAGCAGCCCTTCGAGCCGCCAGCGGTAGACGAGGGCTTCGTCGGTCACCTCGGCGGCGAGGCCGCGGCCGCCGGGCAGCGCCGCGAGCAGGAGGACGATCGCAGCCGTGAGCCGGGCACGCATCCCGCCCATGATACGCAAAAGCCGCGGCGGCGCTGCGCGGGCGCTGTGCCAGAATCGGATCGGCCGCCTCGCGGACGGCCCCTGAAGATGACCACGACCGCGACGACCCGACCGGAGGAGGATCCGGGCAGCGACGGACTCGCGCAGCTGCTCGCCGTGCTGCCGCGCCAGATCGAGGCACGGGTCCGGGCCCACGGCCATCTCGACCGGCTGATCGAGATCGTCCTCGACCTCGGCCGCGTCCCGGAGGCCCGCTACACAGACTCGACTCTCGAGCTCGGCGACGCCGTCCTGGCCCGCGAAGATCTCGCCCACGCGGTCGAACGGATCGGCGCCTTCGGACCCGACAATCGGGCGGGCATCGAGCGCACCCTGCACCGCATCTCCGCGCTGCGCAACCGCCGCGGTGCCGTCATCGGCCTGACCTGCCGCGTCGGACGCGCCGTGGTCGGCACCGTCGATATCGTCCGCGACGTCATCGAATCGGGTCACTCCACGCTGCTGCTCGGCCGCCCCGGCGTCGGCAAGACGACGCTGCTGCGCGAGGCCGCCCGCGTGCTCGCCGACGACCTCGGCAAGCGGGTCGTGGTGGTCGACACCTCGAACGAGATCGCCGGAGACGGCGACATCCCTCACCCCGGCATCGGCCGGGCCCGCCGGATGCAGGTCCCCTCCCCCGCCGAGCAGCACGCGACGATGATCGAAGCGGTCGAGAATCACATGCCCGAGGTGATCGTCATCGACGAGATCGGCACCCAGGCGGAGGCCCTCGCGGCGCGTACCATCGCCGAGCGCGGCGTGCAGCTGATCGCCACCGCGCACGGCAATGCGCTCGAGAACCTGCTCGCCAACCCGACCCTGTCCGACCTCGTCGGGGGCATCCAGGCGGTGACCCTCTCCGATGACGAGGCGCGCCGTCGCGGCACCCAGAAGACGGTGCTCGAGCGCAAGGCGCCGCCGACCTTCGACGCGTTGATCGAGATTCAGGACAAACAGCGCTTCGCCGTCCATCGGGATGTCGCCGAGGTGGTCGACCGAGCCTTGCGCGGCCTGCCGCCGCGGCCGGAGATCCGGGTGCGGGGCGCCGACGGCAGCGTCGCCGTCGAGAGCGCCGACGAGGCGAGCGGCGAGCCGCCGGCGGCCTGGTCGGGCAGCAACGATCGCCCGAGCGGCCGGCGGATCCGCAAGCGCATCCGGATCCTGCCCTACGCCGTTTCGGCCCCCCGGCTCGAACGGTCGATTCGCGACCTGCGCGTGCCGGCAGTGGTCGTCGACCGGCTCGCCGACGCCGACTGCGTGCTGACCCTGAAATCCCAGGAGAAGCGGCTGCCCAAGGCGCTGCGCGCCGCGCAGGCCGAGGGGCGGCCCATCCACGTGCTGCGCAACGGCACGACCGGCCAGATCGAGTCGTTCCTGCGCTCGATGTTCGATGTCGAGGACGTCCTCGACGAGCAGCAGATGGCGCTGCGCGAAGCCGAAGCCGCCGTGCGCGAGGCGCTCGGTGGCGGGCGTCCGATAGAACTGGCACCGCAGGCCTCTTACGTGCGACGCCTGCAGCACGAACTGGTCGATCGCTGCGGCCTCGCGTCGACCTCGCGCGGTGACGAGCCGTTCCGCCGCGTCGTCGTCTTTCCCGAGCCGGTCGGTCCCGCGTGACGACCTCCTCCGCCGACGGCCACTCCGGGATGCCCCCCGGGGTCCCGCAATCGAAATTCGTACCCGAGAAGGACGCCTGATGCGCATGCCTCCGCACCGACGCCCGACGACGCCGCGCGCGCTGTTCTGGAGCGCGCTCATCCTCCTCGCCCTGCCTGCCCTGGCGGCGGCCGCCGGGCCCGGCGAGGCGGCGCCCTTTCCGCCCTCGCTCGACAGCTACGCCGGCGAGGAGGGGCTGACGCTGGGCGAGGTCCTGCGTCAGCGGATCCGCAACGAGCCGCTCAACCTCGTGGCCACCCTGCTCTTCCTGGGCGCCGTCCTGCACACTTTCGTGGCGCCGAAGATCGCCGCCTACGCGCACCGCCTCGAGCACCGGCCACCAGCCGACTACGACCGCGACGGCGCGATCGAGCCGCACGAGCTGCCGCTCGACACGCGCGGATTCCGCTCCGAGCTGCTGCACTTCCTCGGCGAGATCGAGGCGGTCTTCGGGCTGTGGGTGGTCCCGCTGCTGCTGGTGATCACTTTCGGCAAGGGCTGGGCCGTGGCCGAACGGTTCGTCGCCCACGGCGTGCATTTCACCGAGCCCCTGTTCGTCGTCGTCATCATGGCGATCTCGGCCACCCGCCCGGTGCTGCAGTTCGCCGAAAGCGCGATCGGCCGCGTCGCCCGCCTCGCCGGCGGCTCGCCGTTCGCCTGGTGGGCTTCGATCCTCACCATCGGGCCGCTGCTCGGCTCCTTCATCACCGAACCGGCGGCGATGGTCATCTCGGCCCTCCTCCTGTCGCGGCGCCTCTACGCGCTGAATCCGAGCCGGCGCCTCGCCTACGGCACGCTCGGCCTGCTCTTCGTCAACATCTCGGTCGGCGGCACGCTGACCCACTTCGCCGCGCCGCCGGTGCTGATGGTGGCGGGCAAGTGGGGGTGGGATCTCGCCTTCATGAGCCTGAACTTCGGCTACAAGGCGCTGCTCGGGATCCTGGTCGCCAATACGGTCTACGCGCTGATCTTCCGGCGCGAGTTCGCCGAGCTGGCGCTTCGCCAGCCTTCCCCGCCGACGAGCGCCGCCCGGCTGCGGCCTCCGGCACCGACCTGGGTGGTCGCGGTGCACCTCGGATTCCTCGCCTGGACGGTCTTCACGGCGCACACGCCGGCGCTGTTCATCGGCGGCTTCCTCTTCTTCCTCGCCTTCCTCCAGGCGAGTTCGCCGCACCAGGACGCGCTCAACCTGCGCTCGCCGCTGCTGGTCGGCTTCTTCCTCGGCGGACTGGTCGTCCACGGAACGCTTCAGCAGTGGTGGATCGAGCCGGTTCTCTCGCGGCTCGGCGAGCTCCCCCTGTTTTTCGGCGCCGTGATCCTGACCGCGTTCAACGACAACGCCGCCATCACCTACCTCGCTTCGCTGGTGCCCGACTTCGCCGATTCGATGAAGTACGCGGTGGTCGCCGGCGCGGTGACCGGGGGCGGTCTCACGGTGATCGCCAACGCCCCGAACCCGGCCGGCCAGTCGATCCTCTCCCGGCACTTCGAGGAGGGCATCTCGCCGCTCGGCCTGCTGCTCGGGGCGCTCGCGCCGACGGCGATCCTGGCCCTCGCCTACCTGCTGCTCGGCTGAGCTTCGCCGCGCCCCTGCCGGCGCGTCTCACGGCGCGCCAGCAGGGCGAGCACCGAGCCGGCGAGCGCCCGCCCGGCCTCGCCGCCCTCCGCCCGCAGGTGACCGGCCAGACGCGCCAGCGCCTCGTGCGACGGCACGGCGTCGGTCAGCAGGAGTTTCGGACGGCCGAAACCGATCGCCGGCTTCGACCGTCCACCCCCGACTTCGGGCGCCAGCTGCAGGAGGTGATCGAGATCGAGCACCAGCGCGTCGGCCGGCGAATCTCCCAGCGACCGCAACACGGCGTCTCTCCCCTCGATCCGGAAGGCGTCGGCGCCGCGCCGCGCCAGGGCGGCGACCAGCGCCGCTCCCGTCTCGCGTCCGGCGGCCACGACCAGGATCGGCCGCCGCCCGCCGCCGGCGATCAGCTCCACGGCCCCGGCGGCGGCGTGATCCGCGTCGGCCCCGGGCAGCACGGCATCGAGCGACATGGCGATGCCGAGCCCCTCGTCGTCGACCGCGAGGATCGACAGGGCGCAGCCGGTGCGCACCGCCTCCGCGAGTGCCGCCTGGACGCGCCGCCAGCTCTCGGACCGCGCCGGCTCGAGGCAGACCGCCAGGGCGCCCGGTCGCAGCTCGGCGGTCCGGCGCCCGGCCTCGGCGGCGTCGGCCACCCGCACGGCGAGCAACCCCTCCCGCTCGAGGGGCGCAGCCAGAGCAATGAAGCGGCGGCGATCGGGTTCGAAGACCAGCACGCGCTCCCGGGAGGTCTCGCCGGGCATCTGGCCGGCCGCCACCGCCCTGCCGGCCGGCGACGCGGCCTGCGGATCGGTGGGGAGCAGAACGCGGAACGTCGCGCCCGGACCGGTCGCCTCGACCAGCTCGAGACGCCCGCCCAGCAGCTCGGTCAGCTGGCGGGCGATCGGCAGCCCGAGACCGGTGCCGGCGGCCGGCGGGCCGGAGCCGGCGAGCTGGCGATAGGGCTCGAAGATCGCTTCGCGCTGTCCGGCGGCGATTCCGGGCCCGCGATCGGCGACGGTCAGCTCCCAGGAGTCGACGCCGAGTGGCGACTCGTCCGCCGCAACCGCCGTCGCGGCGAGTCGTACCGTCGCGCCCGCCGGCGAGAACTTCACCGCGTTGGAGAGCAGATTGAGGAGTATCTGGCGCAGCTTGGCGACGTCGACTCGCACCGGCGGCAGACCCGCCGCCACCCCGCTGTCGAGCTGCACGCCACGATGCAGGGCGAACCCCTCCATCAGCGAGACGACGCTGTCGACCACGCCGCCGACGTCCACCTCCTCGACATGAACCTCCATCCTGCCCGCTTCGAGCTTGAGCTGATCGAGGAGATTGTTGACCAGGCGCAGCAGCTGCTCCCCGCCGTCGCGCACGTTGGCGAGGTAGCGTCGCTCGCGCTCTTCGAGCCTCCCGGCCAGGGCGCGTTCGAGCAGCTCGGAGAAGCCCAGAATGGCGGTGAGCGGCGTGCGCAGCTCGTGGCTGGTGCGGGCGAACAGCTCGCGGCGTTCCGCCTCGGCCCGCCGCACGCGATCGTTGACCCTGTCGGTGGTCTGCAGGTGCTCGGCGAGCGCCTGGGCGTAGCGGGACAGGTCGTCCGTCCGCTCCTCGATCCGCGCCTCGAGCTGGCGCCGCTGGCGTTCGGCGAACGCCGAGCGACCGCGCCAGAGGATCACCAGCGCGCCGGCCAGGGCGAGCAGGCCGGTCAGCTTCGCCGTCCGCGTCTCCCACCAGGCGGCGACCACCACGAACGGCTGGGCGGCCGGCTCGCTCCATTCGTCGGGGCGCAGGGACGCCCGAACTTCGGCCACGTACGAGCCCGGCGCCAGGTTCATGTACTCGCGGAACGGTTCGAGCCGCGGCGGCGACCAGTCCGCTTCGTGCCCGGCGAGTCGGAACTGGAAGCGCGGATCGCGCCCCTGACCGAACGAGACGGTGCGCGCCTCGATGCGCAACGCGCGGTCTCCCGGCGGCAGTTCCGGTGCGGCATCCCCGAGCCAGCCGATCGGCCGGGTCGCCACCGCGGTGAAGGGCCGCCGGAAGTACCGGCCGCCACCGCTCGCCAGCTCGACGATGGCGACCTCCGGCTTCGCCGCGGCATCGGGACCTGGTGGCGGGAACCCGGTCAGCCCCTTCTTGAAGCCGAACCAGAGCCAGTCATCCGGGGTGCGCGCGAACGCCGCGCCGTTGGTGACCTCGGTCCCGATGGCGCCGGCGTCCCGGTCGATGCGCGTCACGATGCGCCCCGCTCCGTCGCCGGCCCGGGGATCGAACAGCAGCACGCCGCGGTTGGTGCCCAGAATCAACTCGCCCGTGTCGAGCTCGGCGAGATTCAGCGTCAACGTGCCCTCGAGGCCGGCGCCCTCCCCCCACGCAGCGAATCGCGGCTCGCCGGGGCCCGGATGCAGGCGGGCGACGTGCCCGAGGCCGCCGGCGAGCAGGGAGCCGTCGCGCGCCAGGCCGAGGGCACGCACCGACTCGACGCGCAGGCCGGAGCTCCGATCGACGACCCGGAAGCGCTCGCCGTCGAACCAGGAGAGCCCTTCCGAATGCGCCGCCCAGAGGCGGCCGGAGGCATCGAAGACGAGGACGTACGCACGGTCCGAGGGGAGTCCGTCGGCCTCGGTGTAGACCCGCAGGACGCGCGGCGGACGCGCTGCGGCGTCGAGGCGTGCCAGGCCGCCGGTGGTCCCGACCCACAGATCCCCGGCGGGATCCTCGGCGAGGGAGAGGACGAAGTCGGACGGCAGGCCCCCGGCGACGCCCAGGACTTCGCAGCGGTCGCCCTCCATGCGACAGAGGCCCGCCTCCATGCCGACCCAGAGCACGTCCCGCCGATCGCGCAGGATGGACCAGACCCAGCGCCCGGGCAGCCCGTCCTCGCGCCGCCAGACGCGTGTCTCCGGCTCGCCGTGGGGCCCGAATCGCAGCCGCGCGAGACCGCCGAAGGTACCCACCCAGAGCGTGCCGTCCGGATCGGCGGCGAGCGCGTCGACCTGATGGTCGGGCAGCCCCTCGCTCTCGCCGTAGCTGCGCATCCCCGAGCGCCCCAGCCGTGCCAGCCCCCCTTCGGTGCCCACCCAGAGCGCCCCTTCGCGGTCTTCGGCGAGTTGGCGGACGCCGTCGTCGGGCAGCCCGTTGGCTTCGGTGACCCGCCGGCAGACACCACTGACCGCGTCGACGCACAGCAGCAGCCCCTCGTCCGCGGTGCCGACCACGAGGCTGCCGTTGCGCCGCACCAGGAGGGCGTACACGTCCTCGTTGCGCTGCACCGCGCCGGCCCGCGGCGGGAGCCAGCGCTCGCCGTCGAAGCTCAGCAGGCCGCCGTCGCGCGCCCCGGCGACGATGCGCCCGCGGCCGTCCTCGGCCAGAGCACGCACGATCCGGGGCGCGAAGCCGTCCGCGTCGTCGAAGGCACGGCAGGCGGCGAGCCGGGCCGGCGCCGAGATCTCGCAGCGCGCCAGCCCGTCGCCGCGCGTGCCGACCCAGAGGGCTCCGTCCGCGGCGACGAGCAGCGCATAGACATACTCGCCCGGCAGCCCGTCGGCGACGCCGAAGCGGCGGAAAGCTCCCTCCCGCCAGGCGAACAGCCCGTCCTGGGTACCGAACCAGAGCGTCTCGTGCGCATCGCGCACCGCCGCCCAGACGGTCGAGCGGGGGGCTCCGTCGTCGCGCCGGGCGAGAATCCGCCGTCCGTCGTACGAGGCCACGCCGGTCCCGGTGCCGAACCAGAGCGCGCCACCGGCGTCCTCCACGATGGCGCGAACGGTCAGACTCGGCAGCCCTTCCGCGAGCCCCAGGCCGACGAAGCCGCCGCCATCGTGGCGGGCGAGCCCCCAGCTGGTGCCCACCCAGAGCAGCCCGCGGCTGTCCTGGCGCAGCGCCCAGATCTGGGTCGACGGCAGGCCGTCTTCGACGTCGAACGAGGTGAAGGGGAGGCGCTGCGCGCCCAGGGGCGCGGCGAGAGCGGCGAGCAGCAGGATGAGGACGCCGCGCGCCGGCGCCCGCAGAGCCGATCTCCGCCGCCTCCGAGTCATGCCGCCTCCGGATCGAGTTTCGGGCGGCAGCGTAGCACGCGCCGCGCCGGAAGGCCGCGCGGCTACTCGGTCGAGACGCGGCCGGCTGCCGACTCGCCGAGCAGCGAGCGCAGGGCGTGCCAGGGGAGGGTCGCGCACTTGACGCGCATCGGATATTCGCGCACGCCCTCGAGGGCAACCAGCTCGCCGAGCTGATCAGGATCGGCGGGCGCCGGCGCCGCGGAGGCCTCGCCGGTGACCAGGGCACGAAACTCGTCGGCCAGCGCCAGCGCTTCGCCGACGCTCCGGCCGCGGACCTTCTCGGTCATCATCGACGCCGAGGCGGTCGAGATGGCGCAGCCGCTACCTTCGAACTTCGCCTCGACGACCCGGTCTCCCTCGAGGCGCAGGCGCAGCCGGATGCGGTCGCCGCACAGCGGATTGTGCCCTTCGATCTCGCGATCGGCCCCCTCGAGCGGGCCGAAATTGCGCGGGTGCCGGTAGTGGTCGAGCAGAATCTCCTGGTACAGCTCGTTGACTCCGCTCATCCGATCAGCATCCTCCGGGCGCGCTCGACGGCGCGCCCCAGAGCCTCGATTTCGGCCTCGGTCGTGTAGGCGCCGAACGATGCGCGCACCGTGGCGGCGACGCCGAAGCGGTCCATCACCGGCTGGGCGCAGTGGTGCCCCACCCGCACGGCCACCGAGTCCGCGTCGAGAATCGTGCCGATGTCGTGGGCATGCGCGCCCTCGAGGACGAAGGAGACGAGGGCGGTCCGCCGGCGCGCCGTGCCGATGAGGCGCAGGCCGGGTATCGCGGCGAGCCGCTCGCTGGCCCGCGCGACGAGCGCCTGCTCGTGGGCGTCGATCGCGGTGCGGCCGACGCCGTCGATCCAGTCGAGCGCCGCGGCCAGCCCGACCGCCTCCGGTCCCGCCGGTGTCCCGGCCTCGAAGCGCTGCGGCGGGTCGAGGAAAGTCGAGCGTTCGAAAGTCACCTCGCGAATCATGCCGCCGCCACCCTGCCAGGGAGGCATCGCGGCGAGCCGGTCCCGGCGTCCCCACAGGACGCCGATTCCGTTCGGGCCGTAGGCCTTGTGGCCGGAGAAGGCGTAGAAGTCACAGCCCAGCTGCCGGACGTCGACGTCGAGGCGCGGCGCGGCCTGCGCGCCGTCGACCACCGTCACCGCGCCGGCGGCCCGGGCGAGGGCGCAGATCTCCGCGACCGGAACGATCGTTCCCAGGGAGTTCGAGACGTGGGCGAGCGCCACGATGCGCACCCGGCCCCCGGCGAGGTGGCGTTCCACCGCCTCGAGCTCGACTTCGCCGCGCTCGTCGATCGGCGCCACGACGAGGCGGGCGCCGGTCGCCTCCGCGGCGAGCTGCCAGGGGACGAGGTTCGAATGGTGCTCGAGGCCGGTGACCAGGATCTGGTCGCCGGCGGCCAGCCGCGGGCGCCCCCAGCTGGCCGCCACCAGGTTGATCGCCTCCGTCGTGCCACGCACGAAAACGACCTCGTCCGGGGCGCCGCCGAGAAACCGGGCGGCGCGCTCGCGCGCCCCTTCGTAGGCCGCGGTCGCCTCGGCCGAAAGGCGGTAGACGCCGCGCGCGATGGCGCCGTAGGTCTCGACGTAGGCCCGCTCGAGCGCCGAGAGCACCGCGCGGGGCTTCTGCGTCGTCGCAGCGCTGTCGAGGAAGGCGACACCGCGCTCGTGTGGTGGCGAAAGGGCCGGGAACTGGGCGCGCAGCGCCGCCGCGTCGAGGGCGGGCTTGCCGGGGAGCCGTGCGGTGCCGATCTCGCTCATCGTCCGGTCCTGCGGTCGCGTCGCCGCCTCAGACGGCGTCGCGGACCACCTCGCCCTGGGGAATCCAGCTCAGCAGGTACTCCTGCAGACCCTCGCGCAATGCGGCGACCCGGGTGCGCTCGATCAGGTCGGCGGCGAAGGCGTAGGTGAGCAGGCTGCGCGCCGCTTCGAGGCCGATGCCGCGCGACCGCAGGTAGAAGACCGCCAGCTCGTCGAGCTGGCCGACCGTCGAGCCGTGCGTGCACTTGACGTCGTCAGCGAAGATTTCGAGCTGGGGATTCGCGTTGACCAGGGATTCGGCGGACAGCAGCAGGTTGCGACTGGTCTGCTTGGCGTCGGTCTTCTGCGCCTGCGGGTGAACGTGGATGCGGCCGTTGAAGACGCCGCGCGACCGCCCGTCGAGGACCCCCTTGAACAGTTCGTGGCTGGTGGTGTGCGGCTTGGCGTGGTCGACCCGCATGTGGAAGTCGGCGAGCTGGGTGCCGCGCACCAGGTAGAGTCCGTTCAGCGTCACCTCCGAACCCTCCCCGGCCAGCACCGCCTGCACGTCGTGGCGAGCCAGCGCCGCCCCGAGCGAGAACGACTGGCTCGAGACGTTCGCGGCGCGCGCCGTCTCGACGTGAAGCAGGCCGAGGTGGTACGTCTCCAGCGACTCGCGCTGCAACTTGTAGTGATCGACGATCGACTCGGGCGCCGCGACGATCTCGGTGACCGGAGCCACCAGCGCCGTCGCGCCGGCGACGCCGAGGTAGGTCTCGACGATCGTCGCGCGCGAGCGCTCCCCCGCGTGGACGAAGAGCCTGGGAAAGACCGCGGCCGGCGGTTCGGCCCCGCTGGTGAGGAAGATCACGTGGAGCGGCGCGGCGAGCTCGGTGCCGCGCTCGATCAGGATCGCCGCGCCGTCCTCGAACAGCGCGGTTGAAAGCGCCGCGAAGGGCCGGTCGACGAAGTCGGCGCGCCGCCCGAGCTCGGGCTCGAGGCGCGCCCAGGCGGCCTCGGGAGCCGTCGCGAGATCGGTGATCAGCACCCCCGCGGGCGCGGCCTCCCGGCTCGACAGGTCGCGCCGGAATCGCCCGTCGACGAAGACCAGCTCGTGCGCGCCGGGCAGCCGCACGGTGGCGAGTCCGGCCATTACCGTCGCGGCATCCGCCGTCGGCGGCGGCGGGGCGAAGCGCCGCCGGGCCACCGGAGCGACGTTGGTGTTGCGCCACTCCTCGTCGGTCACCGCCGGAAACCCGCGTTCGACGAAGCAGCCGAAAGCGCGCTCGCGCAACCGGCGCAGCGCCGCGGGCTGCGGGCGCGACAGCGCCCGCTCGAGCTCCGGCGCGTAGTCGGATGGAGCGAGAATCGTCCCGCCCGCCGCGCCGCCGCTCACGCCCCGGCTCCGAGCGCCACTTCCTGCTCGAGCCAGGCGTATCCCTTGCGCTCGAGCTCGAGCGCCAGCTCCTTGCCGCCCGAGCGAACGATGCGGCCGTCGATCAGCACGTGCACGAAGTCGGGCACGATGTAGTCGAGCAGGCGCTGGTAGTGGGTGATCACCAGGAAGGCGCGGTCGGCCGATCGCAGCGAGTTGACACCGTCGGCGACGATGCGCAGGGCATCGATGTCGAGTCCCGAGTCGGTTTCGTCGAGGATGCCGAGCCGCGGTTCGAGCACCGCCATGTGGAAGATCTCGTTGCGCTTCTTCTCGCCGCCGGAGAAACCCTCGTTGACCGGGCGCTGGAGCAGCGCTTCGTCGAGTCCGACCAGCTTCACCTTCTCCCGCACCAGGCGCAGGAAGGAGACGGCGTCGTACTCGGGCAGGCCGCGGTGCTTGCGCACCGCGTTGACCGCGGCGCGCAGGAAGTAGGTGTTCGACACGCCCGGGATCTCGACCGGGTACTGGAAGGCGAGGAAGACGCCCTCGCGGGCTCGCTCTTCGGGCGCCATGTCGAGCAGGTCCTTGCCGTCGAGCCGGACGCTTCCCTCGGTGATCTCGTAGTCCTGCTTGCCGGCGAGCACCGAGGCGAGGGTCGACTTGCCCGAGCCGTTGGGCCCCATGATCGCGTGGACCTGGCCGGCTTCGAGGGTCAGGTTGACGCCGCGGAGGATCTCGTTGCCGTCCACGGACGCGTGAAGGTTCTGGATTTCGAGCAGCATGTTCAGGGTTTCCTCAGGTTCCGGCCTTCAACCGACGCTCCCCTCGAGGGAGACGGCGAGCAGCTTCTGGGCCTCCACCGCGAACTCCATCGGAAGTTCGCGGAAGACTTCCTTGCAGAAGCCGTTGACGATCATGGAAACGGCATCTTCGGTTTCGATGCCGCGCTGGTTGCAGTAGAAGATCTGGTCCTCGCCGATCTTCGACGTCGAAGCTTCGTGCTCCATCTGTGCGGTCGGATTCTGCACGTCGATGTAGGGGAACGTGTGCGCTCCGCACTTGTCGCCGATCAGCATCGAGTCGCACTGCGAGAAGTTGCGCGCCTCGTCGGCGCCGCGGAGAATCTTCACCTGACCCCGATAGGTATTCTGCCCGCGGCCCGCCGAGATCCCCTTCGAGACGATGGTCGAGCGCGTCCGCTTGCCGACGTGGATCATCTTGGTACCGGTGTCGGCCTGCTGGAAGTTGTTGGTCACCGCCACGGAGTAGAACTCGCCAACCGACTCGTCCCCCTTGAGGATGCAGGAGGGGTACTTCCAGGTGATCGCCGAACCGGTTTCGACCTGCGTCCAGCTGATCTTCGCGCGCCGCCCGGCGGCCAGCCCGCGCTTGGTGACGAAGTTGTAGATGCCGCCCTTGCCTTCCTTGTCGCCGGGGTACCAGTTCTGCACGGTCGAGTACTTGATCGAGGCGTCGTCCAGCGCCACCAGTTCGACCACCGCGGCGTGAAGCTGGTTCTCGTCGCGCATCGGCGCGGTGCAGCCCTCGAGGTAGGAGACATGGGCCCCCTCCTCGGCGACGATCAGGGTGCGCTCGAACTGCCCCGTGTTCGCGGCATTGATCCGGAAGTAGGTGGAGAGCTCCATCGGACAGCGCACGCCCTTCGGGACGAAGACGAACGAGCCGTCGGAGAAGACCGCCGAGTTGAGCGCGGCGTAGAAGTTGTCGCCCGGCGGCACCACCGATCCGAGGTAACGGCGCACCAGATCGGGATGCTCGCGGATGGCCTCCGACATCGGGCAGAACAGGACACCGGCCTCCGACAGCTTCTCCTTGAAGGTGGTCGCCACCGAGACCGAGTCGAAGACCGCGTCGACCGCGACCCCGGCGAGCTTCTCGCGCTCGTGCAGCGGGATGCCGAGCTTCTCGTACGTCCGGAGCAGCTCGGGATCGACTTCGGCGAGCGACTTGGGGGCGTTCTTCATCGACCGCGGCGCCGAGTAGTAGGAGATCGCCTGGAAGTCGACCGGCGGATGGCTGACGTTGGCCCACCCGGGCTCCTTCATTCCCAGCCAGTGGCGCAGGGCCTTGAGTCGCCACTCGAGCATCCAGTCGGGTTCGCCCTTGAGCTGCGACAGCCGGGTCACCACCGCCTCGTCGAGCCCCGGCGGGAAGGTCTCCTGATCGATATCGGTCACGAAGCCGAATTTGTACTCGCGCGTCGCGAGCTGTTCGATGGTGTCGTTCTCGGTGGTCATCTCCGGCCTCTCCTGCATGTTCCTGTTCGGCTTCACCCTGCCTGCCGCGCGGCCGACCGCTCGCCCCCGCGGCCGAGCCGGATCAGGTCCGGCTGGCCGCCGGGCCGGGCGAGCTGAGCGAGCGTCACGCCGGCGAGGGCCGTGTCGACCGCCTGGTTGATCGCCTGCCAGTGCCCGCGCACCTGACAGAAGGCCTCCCGGTCGCACTCGCCCGGCGTCCCGTCGATGCAGACGGTCAGCGCCACCGGCCCTTCGAGCGCCCGCAGAATCTCCGCCGCGGTGATCTCGGAGGGCGCGCGATGCAGCGAATAGCCCCCCTTGACGCCCCGGTGCGACCGCAGCAAACCGTGCCTTGCCAGCAGCTTGAGCGTCTTCGAGACCATCGGCAGCGGCAGGCGGGTTTCGCCGGCGAGGTCCGGCGCGTTGGCCACCCGATCCGGCGCGGCGGCGAGCTGCGACAGCAGCACGAAGCCGTAGTCCGTCTGTTTGGTCATCCGCAGCATCGGGAGTCGCCTCGTGAAACAGGACACTTACGGTCCCGTTTCACGCAATGATACCGGCCGGCGCGGGAATGTCAAACCACCCGGCGCCGGGTCAGCGCTCGAGCAGTTCGCGAATCCGGCGTTCGAGGGCGTCGGCCGAGAACGGCTTCTGCAGGAAGGCGGCCCCCCCCTGGGCCAGCCCGACGCGCAGCAACGGGCTGTCCGCATAGCCCGACATGAAGAGGACCCGCAGCCGCGGATCCCGTTTCTGCAGCCGCTGCGCCAGGTCGAGCCCCGACATGCCCGGCATCACCACGTCGGTCAGCAGCAGGTCGATGTCGCGGCCGACCCGGGTGGCCGCTTCGAGCGCTTCGGCGGCATTGGCCGCCGAGATCACGCCGAAACCACGGTCGGTGAGGATCTGCTCGGCGAGACTGCGCACGAGATCCTCGTCCTCCACCAGCAGGATCAGCTCGCGCGGCTCGCTTTCCGGCTCGGCGAGCGGCGGCAGGCGCAGCTCGCCACTCGGCGAACGACGGCCGAGCGGCGCCTCCACCTGCGGGAAGTAGACGTGGAAGACGCTCCCCTGGCCGGGATGGCTGTCGGCGAAGACGAAGCCGTCGCACTGCTTGACGATCCCGTAGACCGTCGACAGTCCCAGCCCGCTTCCACGCCCCCGCTCGCGGGTCGAAAAGAAGGGCTCGAACAGGCGTGCCATCGAGCCCGGATCGATGCCGTGCCCGCTGTCGCGGATGGAGAGGCGCACGTAGGCGGGCTGCAGGGGCGACTCGATGCCGCGCCGGCGGATCTCCTCGGCGTCGGCAATCGCGGTCGAGATTTCGATCCGCCCCCCCTCGGGCATCGCATCGCGCGCATTGACGAACAGGGAGACGCAGAGCTGCTCGAGCAGGCCGGTATCGACGTGAATGCGCCCGACCCGCTCCTCGGTCAGGTCGACGACGACGACGTCGTCGCTGACGATCCGGCGCAGGGTGGGCAGCTTCCGGGCAAGGAATCCGTTGAGATCGATGCGGCTCGGATGGACCTGCTGCTGGCGGCCGAAGGCGAGCAACTCGCGGGTCAGGTCCGCCGCCCGCTCGCCGGCGCGCAGGATCTCGAGAACCTCGGCGCGCAGCGGATCGGTCGGCTTGAGGCGCGAGAGGAGCCGCTCGCCGTAGCCGGTGATCGCCCCCGTCAGCTGGGTGAACTCGTTGGCGATCCCGGCCGCGAAGCGGCCCGCCGCCTCGAGCTTCACCGCCTGGCGCAGCTGCTCCTCGAGCCGCCGCGCCTCCGACAGGTCCCGGCCACTCCCCTGCACGCCGATCGGTTCACCGTTGCGCACCACCAGACGCGAGCTGACCTCGACCGGGATCAGCGCGCCGTTGCGATGGCGCAGTCGCACCTCGTAACGGGTCCGCTCGCGTCGGCCCTCGAGCTTGCTGCGCATCGCCGAGCGCACCGTTTCGTGCTGCTCGGCTCCGGGGATGAACTCCTCCCAGGGGTGGCCGACCAGGTCGGCGACCTCGTAGCCGAGCAACTCGGCCATCGTCTGGTTGACCGTCGTGAAGCGCCCGGCGAGATCGATGGCCCAGACCAGATCCGAAGCGTTCTCGAACAGCTCCCGGTACCGCGCTTCGTCCCGGCGCGCCGTCTCGACCGCGGCGAAATGCGAGTTGGTGGCCGCGAGCAGTTCGCCGAAGCCCGGCCAGGTGAGCAGCCGCGCGAGCTCCTCCGGCGGCTCGCGCCCGGCAGTCTCGAAGATGAGGACCGTCTCGAGCCCCTCGCAGACCGGGGCGGGAAGGATGACCAGTCCGGCGGTGCCCCGGGCCGCGAAGGCGGCGGCGAGTGGCGCGGGGAGCGAGTCGACCGCGGCGTCTACCCTCTCTCCCCGCCGCAGGGCCGACGCGATCCCCGCGCCGAGTGCCTCCCAGTCCGCCGCGCCGTGAAGCGGGTGCGCCGCGGCGACCGGCGCTTCGTCTTCCACGAACCAGGCGCCCGTGACCCGCAACGTGGCGTCCGGAATCGTCACCGCGCGCTGGACCAGCGCGCAGGCGCGGCTGGCAGTGGCGGCGCCGATCTCGGCGGCGAACGCAGCCGCGGCCTCGCGCGGCAGAGCGCGCCGCAGCGCCGCGACGACCGCCCGCAGGCCGACCTCGCAGGCCGCCCCGGTCGAATCTCCCGGCCTCGGACGGTCGGAGCCGGGAGCGTTCACGATGCGATTCCCACCGTGCTGTCCGACTCGGACTCTTCCCCCGGGCGGCTCGCCACGGCATCGTCGAGCAAGCGAGCGATCCACGACCAGGAGACGGAGTGCTCGAGCACGATCTTGATGCCCATGGTGAGCGGTACCGACAGGAACATGCCGATCGGCCCCCAGATCCATCCCCAGACGACCAGGGAGAGGAAGACAGCGAGCGGCGAGAGATTGAGCCGCCGGCCCATCAGCGCCGGCTCGAGCAGATTGCCGAGCCCCAGCCCGACGACCAGGTATCCCGCTCCCACCGCGAGCCCCTTGGCCGGGTCGAACTGGATCGACGCGACGAGCATCGCCGGCGCGGCGGCGAGTACCGCGCCCACGTTGGGAATGAAGTGGAAGGCGAAGGCGAGCAGGCCGCTGAGGACGGCGAAGTCGACGCCGAGAAAGGCGATCCAGAGCGCCACCGAGACGCCGATCGCCAGCGCCATCGCGGTCTTGATCACCAGGTAGCGCTGCAACTCCTCCGAGACGCGTCCGAAGTGGGCGAAGGCGGCGCGGATGCGGGCCGGCACCCGGGCCAGCCGGCGGTCGAGTAGCGCCGCCTCGAAGAGCAGAAAGAAGAGGGTCAGCAGGACGACCGTACCGCCGGAGACCAGCCGCACGACACCCGTGAGCGTGCCGCCGGCGAGCTCGCCCAGCGTCTCCGGATCGCGGAATCGCGAGGGCACCCAGTCGAGCACCGAAATCCCCTTCTCGCTCCACCACTCCACCGTGTAGGCGATCCGCTCGCGCAGGATCTCGAGGTAGTGCGGGCCGGTCTCGCGCAGTTCGCCGAGCGAACCGAGCAGCAGCATCCAGAAGGCGGCGAAGGCGGCGAAGAGGAGCACGAAGTTCACGACCACGGCGAGGCCGACCGGAACGCCCCGCACGCGCAGGGCGCGCATCAGCGGCGCCGTCAGCACGGCGAGAAACAGCGCCAGCGAGACGGGGATCAGGACCGGTGCCGCGAAGTGAAGGCCGGCGACCACGACGGCGGCCGCGGCCAGTCCGGTCAGCGGCCGCAGCGAGGCACCGGATTCGCGCTCTCGCCCGACCTCGGCCATGCCAGCGATCCTATACCGGCCCGCCGCCCGGCAGAGGGCCGCCGGCGCCGGCGCGTCAGCCGAGCAACTCGCGCAGCCGGCTGTGCCCCGAGCGGGATACCGGCAGACGGGTGCCGTCGGTGAGGATGGCCACCCAGCTGTCCCGCGCGTACTGCTCGAGGCGCGCCAGGCACTCGACGTTGAGCAGGTAGGAGCGATGGATGCGAACGAAGCGCTCGCCGTCGAGTTGCGCCTCGAGGTCGCTCATCGTCTGCTGCTTGCGCAGCCGGCGGCCGCCGGAGCTGAAGCAGAGGTAGTCGTCCTGCGCCTCGATGAAGTCGAGCGCCGCGACCGGCAGAACGTGCACGCGCCCCTCCTCACGCACCAGGACGCGCTCGAGGGTGCGCCCGGGGGGCCGCGCCGCGCGGGCGAGTCCGGCGGCGGCCAAGCTGCCCGGCGGCCGGCCCGTCCGCTCCCGCGCCCGCGCCAGCGCCGCCGCCAGGCGCTCCGGCTCGACCGGCTTGAGCAGGTAGTCCACCGCATGGACCTCGAAGGCGCGCAGCGCGAACTCGTCGTGGGCGGTGACGAAAATCACCGCCGGCGCCTCTTCTCCGAGCAGCTCGAGAACCTCGAAACCCGACAGCTTCGGCATCTGGATGTCGAGCAGAACGAGGTCGGGTCGCAGCTGCTCGGCCCGCCGCACGGCCTCGAAGCCGTCGCCCGCCTCGCCGACGACCTCGACACCGGCCTCGGCGCGCAGCAGCTCTCCCAGCAGGGAGCGGGCCAGCGGCTCGTCGTCGACGATCAGAATGCGCACTCGGGCCTCAGCTGCCCGCCGCCCGCGCGGGAAGGACGAGCGACACGCGGAAATGCCCGGCCGTCGATTCGACGTCGAGCCGCGCCCGGTGCCCGTACTGGGCATCGAGCCGCGCCCTTACGTTGGCCAGCCCGACGCCGGCGCCACGCGAGGCCGGCCGCTCCGGATCGCACCCGTTCTCCACCACCAGCTCGAGCCGGTCACCGCTGCGGCGCGCCCGCAGGCTCACCTCGCCGCCCTCGAGCAGGTGCGCCACTCCGTGGTGCACCGCGTTTTCCACCAGAGGCTGCAACAGGAGCGGCGGTACCGCCAGCGTCTGCGCGTTCTCGGCGACGTCGAACCGGGCGCGCAGGCGGTTGCCGAAGCGGACCTCCTCGATGGCGAGAAAGGTCTCGGCGAGGTAGACCTCTTCGGCCAGGGGGATCGCCTCGCGTCGGGCCAGCCCGAGGCTCTTGCGGAAGAACCCGCTCATCAGAAAGCACATCCGCCGCGCCGCTGCGGCGTCGGTACCGATCAGTGCCGCCACCGAATTGAGGCTGTTGAAGAGGAAGTGCGGGTCGAGCTGCGCCTGGAGGGCGCGCAGCTCCGCCTCGCGGGCGAGAACCTGCAGTTCCAGGCTCTGCCGCTCCGCCGCCCGCGAGCGCTCGAGCGCGGCGAGGACCAGGTGCGCGAGCGTCGCCAGGACGAAGAGGAGCAGACCGAGTGGAGCCAGCAACGGCAGCACGGCGAAGACCCTCCCCGGCAGGTCCGGGGCGAGGCCGAGGCCGTCCAGGAGGAGAGCCCAGAGCGCGCACAGGCCGCACCAGAGCGCCACCCAGACGGCGCCGACGAGCACCAGTCGCAGCGACTGGACGCGCGTTCCCCGTCCCGACTGCGCCGCCAGGCGACGGACGGGATACCACGAGGCGAGCGACTGAAACGCCAGCGCGAGCGCCATCGGCACGCCGAAAGCGACGGCCGGCGCGAACCCTCCGGGCGACGCGGTCTCGAGCAGCATCGCGAGCAGGAGTCCGAATCCCGCCGCGAGGGCGAGAAGGCCGGCGAGTTGGCGTGGACGGGAAAACAGCGGGTGCATTCCTTTCAGCTCCGGACCCGGACCTCGACACCGCCCATGATCGCCATGCCCCTTACGATCAGTCGGGGTCGTCGCTCGCTGGCGCCGCCAGCCACCGGGGCGGGCCGCGTCTTGTCTTCGTACGCTCCCATGAGGGGCAGCACCCGCCCGACGACGACCCAGTCGGCGGGCACGAAGATCTCGATCGCCCCCCACAACGCAAAGACGTCGATCTCTGCCGCCTCCCCCTCGATCCGCGCCTCCGTCAGGTCGAGCGTGACGCCCCCCATGAAGGCGCCCAGATCCCCGCCCCGGAACGCCGACGAGCTCGACCGCCGCTCGTTGCCCGCCATGATCGCGAAGGCGAAGACCGAATCGTCCGCGTCGCTGCCGCTCGCCTCGCCGCGTGACGTCCGCAGCGCGCGCCAGACCAGCATCCCGCCGAGCAGCAGCAGGGAAACCGGGAAGATCACCTCCCAGAAGTCGACGGCAATCCACCCCGCCTGATCGGCCCAGAGCCATGCGCCGGCGAACAGCCAGACCCAGCCCCAGGCGCGGCCGCGCCCCGATCCGGGCTGCAGGAGGATCGCGATGCCGACCGCCGCGAGTGACGCCGGCCAGAGCCGGCGCAGCAGCGACCCGGCGTGGGCCCAGCCGAGATTGTCGGCGAGAAAGATCCCTCCGGCTGCCAGCAGGAGCAAGCCGATCACCAGCCGGACCGCGACGATTCCGCGCTCCGTAGCGCTGCTCCGGCTGCACGCCCGTTCTTCGATTCTCTTCATCGTCGCATCTCCCTGGCTCGGCTTCCCTGTCGAGCCGCACGTGAGGTTACGCACGAAAACGCGCCGTCGCGACGCCCGACCGGCGAGTCGCGGTTCGTCGCCGGCGAACGGCGGCGAAGAAGATTTTTTGCCGCACCTCTTGCACAATGCCGCGAAATGTTGACAATTACATCCAAACATCTTCTCCACCGATCCGGATCCGCACGGTCCTCGCCGACCGAGGGACAGACCGGAGAGGGGAGAAGAGGGCGGCGGGAGGCGTCGCCGAACGCAAAGGAGGCAAGGAATGGCAGTGAAGAAGAAGGCCGCGAAGAAGGCCAAGAAGGTCGCCAGGAAGCCGGCGAAGAAGAAGGTCGCCAAGAAGGCCGCGCGCAAGCCGGCCAAGAAGGCCGCCAAGAAGAAGGTCGCCAAGAAG
>CAYYIK010000021.1:20830-37139 GCA_964471955.1 uncultured Thermoanaerobaculia bacterium
GAAGGCCGCGCGCAAGCCGGCCAAGAAGGCCGCCAAGAAGAAGGTCGCCAAGAAGAAGGTCGCCAAGAAGGCCGCGCGCAAGCCGGCCAAGAAGGCCGCCAAGAAGAAGGTCGCCAAGAAGGCCGCGCGCAAGCCGGCCAAGAAGAAGGCGGCCAAGAAGCCCGCCAAGAAGAAGGTCGCCAAGAAGGCCGCGCGCAAGCCGGCCAAGAAGAAGGCGGCCAAGAAGCCCGCCAAGAAGGCCAAGAAGGCGGCCAAGAAGCCCGCCAGGAAGAAGGCGAAGAAGAAGGCTCCGGCGCCGGCTCTCGAGCTGATGCCGATGATGCCGCCAGCGATGTAGCTCCGGTCGCACGACCGGAAGGACCTCAAAACCCTGGCGTCGCTCGCCCGACGCCAGGGTTTTTTTCATCGCCGCCGTCTACCAGCCGCCGCCGCCGCCGCCGCCCGACGAGCCGCCACCGCCACTGCTGCCGCCGCCGCTCGAGCTCGGCGCCGAAACTCCCGCCGCCATGCCGACCGCCGCCGCCGCGAATGATGCCGAGGCGCCGGCGCCCCCAAAGGCGCCACCGCCGCCGGTCCAGCCGCCGCCCGCCAGACTCCCGCCGCCCGTGCCGCCCGTCGAGAGCCCGCTGCCGCTGCGCGCGACGCCATGCACCCGGAACCAGCCGTCGAGCTGGGGGGCGAGTCCGAAGGCGACGAGCCACGGAAACCAGCGGTCTTCGAGCGCCGGACGCTCCTTGCGCAGCTCGGCGGCGAAGTACGCGCGCGCCGCCGTCAGCTCGCGCCGGCGCGCCATCGACTCGGCCGACTCGCGGGTCATCAGCGTGTGCACGATCGAACGCTGCAGGGCGACCGCCCAGAGCAGAGCGCCGATACGGGATGGCAGCGGCAGGCCGGGCACGAACGCCGCGAGAGCCACCAGGGCGGTCTGCACCAGGACCGAGACGAGGATCGCCACCAGCGAGGCGCCGGGGGTGCCCACCTTCGACTGCCCGACGCCGGCTCCGACCCAGCCCGGAATGGCACTGACCAGCAACCCGACGCCGAGCAGGACGCCGGCAACACCGTCCGGTGCCCTCACTGCGCCGGTGACCAGCGCAGCGAGGGCGGCCAGCAGCAGCAGTACGGTCGGCCAGGGCGAGGGCTTGCGGCTGCCCTGCGCGAATCCGCGTTGAGCCGCGACCCGGGTCTCCACCGCCTTGCGGATCTTGCTCACCGGATCGAAGCCCTGCGACCGATAGTGCTGGCGCAGCGTGAGCGTGTCGATGGAATCCCCGAGCGGAAAGAGGCCGAGGATCAGTGGCCGCGCGACGGCATCCATCTGCTCGACCGGGACGAGGCGGCGCAGGTGGAGATTCTCGCGCCGGAAGGGGCCGAACGAATGCTTCTCGACCCGCGACTCGATCTTCCCCTCGGCGACCAGCCGCGCGATCAGCGCCGCGACCTCGGAACCGCCGACCGTGCGATCCCAGGCCGCGCCGATCACCTCGGGAGCGGCGGAAAAGACATGGCGCTCGAGCCAGGCGCGATCGATCGCCACCGCGTCCGGCAGGGGTTCGAATCGGCCGAGCGCCCGGTCGCGGCGGCGCCAGGCCAGCCATCGCTCGCCGAAAGCGAGCAGGAGGGCGAGCGGAAAGAGCAGCACCAGGGCACGCGGCAGCCCCGCTGGTGTCGCCCGCTCGGGCCGCCCGGCTCCGAGGTAGCGCAACTCCCGGGTGACGACCAGCCCCTCGCCCGGCTCGAGCTGGCCGGTCGACAGCGAGAGCGTTGCCGGAGTCGTCAGTTCCCACTCGGGGGCGAGTTCGAGGTCGAAGGTCACGGCGCCGATCGGGCCGGCGCGATCGGCGAACAGGAAGTCGTGATCGAGCCGCCAGCCGCCGCTCGCCTCCTCGCTCAGGATTCCCGTGTAGAGCAGCTCCAGGCGGTAGACGAGCTCGCTGGCCGAGAACGGCGGATCGTGGGGCTGACGGCTGCGCCAGCGCAAGGTCCGGCTGTCGTGCCAGGCGTACTCGTCGACCTCGTCGAGATCGCCCTTGCGCAGGTCGATCCACGCATCGGAGGCCGCATCGAAGCGGCTCAGCCGGATCAGTTCCACGCGCTGTCCGAGGGATCGGCTGGTGAACGATCGCTCGCCGCCGTTCCAGTCGCCGGTGAAGACCATCGTCTGGGTTTCGACGACCCGCAGCGCGCCGTCCGCCTCGAGGCGCGCCGCCACGTCGACGTGCCGCCAGTAGAGCTCGCGCGCCTGTCCGGGCACGGCCAGTGCCAGCCCGACGAGAATCACCGCCACAGCCGGTCGCCGCATCCCTCCCCCCTTCGCGAAGTGAGCCGTTATAGTAGCGGGTTCACGAGGGGTCGTGTCCCCCGGCAAGGAGTGTTCCCGTGATGCGCAAGCTCCCGATTCTCGTGGCGACCGCAATGCTCGCTCTGCCGGCCTCCGCCGCCCTGGCGCGCGATCGATTCCCCATCGAGCTGACCGTCCGGGACGTCGGGGGCGAGCCGGTCGAGAGCGCGGCGGTGACCATCCGGGCGGCAGGCGACGAGTCGCTGCTGCTCGAAGGACTCACCAACCGGCGGGGCAAATTCAAGGCCGAACTCCCCGACTTCTCGCGTACCTACCGCATCCGCGTCTCGGCCACCGGCCTGGCGGTCTTCGAGCAGAACCTCGACCTCGCCACCGCCAATCTCGAGCCCGGCATGACCGCGGAAGTCGGGGTCACCCTGCGCGCCCCGGACGCCAGGGTCTCCTACACGGAAGGGCTCCAGGCGATGAACGCCGGCGACGCCGCCACCGCCGAGGCGAAGTTCCGCGAGGCGATGGCGCTCGACGGCCGGCTGGCCGAGCCCTATCTCGGCCTCGGTGAGCTGCTGCGCCGGCTGAAGCGCCATCCCGAATCGGTCGCCATCCTCGAGCAGGGGGCCGCCACCGCGGTGCCGAACCTCCAGCTCTTCAACCTGCTCGCCTTCCAGCTGCTCCAGCTCGACCGTCCGGCGGATGCCCTGACGGCGGCCGATCGCGCGCTGGCGCTCGCACCGGCGGATGCCGAAGCGCTGCGCAGCCGCTACGACGCCCTGTTGGCGCTCGAGCGCGCCAACGAGGCCGAGGCGACGCTCGATCAGCTGGCCGCCGCGGCGCCCAACGTCGACACGGCGCGGCTGCTGTTCAACGCCGGAGCGACCGCCTCGAACGTCAAGGACATCTCCCGCGCCCGGCAGCGTCTCGAGCAGGCGCTCGCGCTCGACCCGAAGCTCCACCAGGCCCACTCGGCGCTCGCCGAGCTGCACATCGGCGAGCAGGAGTTCGACGCGGCGTTGGTCGAGCTCGACAAGGTGATCGCCATCGCGCCGCGCAACTTCCGGGCCATCGAACGCAAGATCGAGGTGTTGCGCGCTCTCGCCCGGGAAGCCGACGCCACCGCTCTCGAGCGGCAGCTCGCCGAGCTGCGGGGTAACTGACCCCTCCCTCGTCGCGGCCGCGGCCGCGGCGAGGACCCCCGCCGGTGCGCCTCGCCATCCGCCTCGCGCTCGTCGCCGTGCTGGTCGCCGGCTGGCTGGCCGGTCGGCCGCGCGGCGTCGCCGCCGAGGCGGTTCCCGACTGGCGACGCGATCCGCTCCAGGAGCCGACCGACCGGGAGCCCTTCACGCTCGCCACGCGCGAGGGGAAGGTCACCGTGACGCCGCGCGCCGCCTACGACGTGGCGGCCCGCGTGGCCCGCATCGAGCCCTACCGGTTCGACCGCACGGCCTTTCTCTCCCCGTTCGACTTCGCCCTCGCCTGGGGCGACGTCGGCGGGGAGACGATCCTCCCCCGGCTGAGCATCCGGCAGAACGCCCGCTTCTACTTCTGGACTGCCGGCGACCCGTCGATCGACGTCGAGTACGTCATCGCCCACTCGGCCAACACTCATCTGGTGCCGGCCAGCGCCAACGTCCGCCGGGCGCTGGCGGCGGCCGATCGGGGTGACGTGGTCCGCCTGCGCGGCCTGCTCGTCGACATCGACTCCGAGCGTGGGCTCACCTGGCGGACCTCGCTGGTGCGCGAAGACCACGGCGACGGAGGGTGCGAGATCCTCTGGGTCGAATCGGTGCAGATCGGCGACCGACTGTACGCATGACGGCGCGGCGGCGCTAGACTGTCACCAGTGACATCCGGAGAGCCCCCCTCCTTCCTCCCGCTGCGCGAGCTGACCGGCGCGGCCGGCGATCGCTCGGACGCCGAGATCGAACGCCTCAGCGTCGACGACCTCGACTCGAGCTTCGAATGGCTCAGCTCGCTGGCCGCCTCGACGACCCTGGGCATCTTCCTGCACGACTTCTCGCGCATCCTGTGGGCGAATCGCGCCATCGAGCGGCTGACCGGCTACGGACGGGACGAACTCACCAGTCTCTCCCCGCTCGATTTCGTCGACCCGGCGGCGCGCGACGTGCTCGCCGAGCGCGGGCGGGACCGCCAGCAGCGCGGCGACACCACGCCGCGCCGCTACGAGGTCCGCCTCGTCCGCAAGGACGGGCGCCGGCGCTGGGCCGAGGTCTCGCTGACCTCGATCCTCTACCGCGGCCGTCTCGCCGGGCTCGGCACCGTCTTCGACATCGACGAACGCAAGCAGACCGAGCAGGCCCTGCGGGCGACCGAGGAGCGCCTGACGCTCGCCCAGCAGGCTGGCGACATCGCGGTGTGGGAGTGGGACGTCGGCGAGGACCGTCTGGTCTTCTCGCCCCACGCCCGCGACATGCTCCCTCTCGGACCGGGTGACTCGGCGAGCGGGCGCGACTTCTTCGCCCTCGTCCACCCGCAGGACCTGCCGCGCGTCCAGGCCGCGCTGAAGCTGACCATCGACGAGGATCGCGACTTCTTCGTCGAGCACCGGGTCGTCCTGCCGTCGGGCCAGACCCGCTGGCTGACCGAGCGGGGTCGTCTGGTTCGCGGGGAGGGACGCCCGAGTCGCCTGATCGGCGTGGCGATCGACATCACCCATCGCAAGCTGGCCGAGGAGGCGCTCTTCCAGGAGAAGGAGCGCGCCCAGGTGACGCTCGCTTCGATCGGCGATGGCGTCATCCGCACCGATGCGCGCGGCATGGTCGATTTCATGAATCCGGCCGCCGAGCGCCTGACCGGCTGGTCGATCCACGAGGCCTACGGACGGCACCTTCGCGACGTCTTCCAGGTGGTCGACCCCGAGGCCCACATGGCGCTGCTCGATCCGGTCACCCGCTGCCTCGCCGAGGGGCGCTTCGTCGAGTTTCCGGGCGAGCGGCTGTTGATGCCACGCGCCAGCCATCCGGTCGCCGTGCGCGACTCCGCTTCGCCGATCGTCAACCGGCAGGGGCGCACCGTCGGCGCGGTCCTGGCTTTCAAGGACGTCACCGAGCTGCGCGAGATGGAGCGCGAGCACAGCTTCCTGACCACCCACGATCCCCTCACCGGCCTGCTCAATCGCCGCAGCCTCGAGGAACGCGTCGAAGCGGCGGCGGTCGAAGCGCGCTCCGGGCGGGACAGACCGGTTCTGCTGCTGCTCGACGTGGACCAGTTCCACCTCGTCAACGACACCTGCGGGCACTTCGCCGGTGACCAGGTCCTCAAGGCCGTCGCCGAAGCGATCAACGCGCGCGCTTCCGCGGGCGCCGTCGCCGGGCGACTCGGGGGCGACGAATTCGCCGTCATCCTGCCGGCGACGCGTCCGGAAGCCGCTCTCGAGGTCGCCCATGGAATCCGCGGGGCGATCGAGTCGGCCCCGCTCGTCTTCGAGGGCCGGCCGACCGGCGTGACCGTGTCGGTCGGCATGTTCACCCTCGGCGAGTCCACGCTCGACGGACCCTCGGCCCTCGCCGCCGCCGATGCCGCCCGCTTCGCGGCCCATCAGAGTGGTGGCAATCGCGTGCACGAGTACCGGCCGGGCGACGACGCCATCGCCCGCCGCGTCGGCGAGCTGCAGTGGATCCAGGAGATTCAGCGCGCCTTCGAGGACGACCGCTTCCGCATCTATGGCCAGCGCATCGCGCCGCTCCACGCCGGTGTCGCCACTCAGCCCATGGTCGAGCTCTTCCTGAGAATGCTCAACGAGCGAGGAGAGCCGGTGCCGACGGCGGCGTTCATCGCCGCCGCCGAGCGCTACCGCACCATTGCCTCGATCGACCGCTGGGTGGTGCGCGAGAGCCTCGGCCACCTCGCCGCGAGCCCCGGCCCGGCACCGGTCTTCTCGGTCAATCTGTCGGGGCAGTCGCTGGGAGACGAGGCGTTTCTCGAACACGTGCTGGCCGGCATCGAGGGGTCCGGAATCGACCCGCACCGGCTCTGCTTCGAGATCACCGAGACCGCGGCGATCGCCAACCTGTCGGCGGCGCTGCGCTTCATGTCGGCGCTGCGCGGGCTCGGCTGCCGATTCGTCCTCGACGACTTCGGCACCGGCTTCTCGTCGTTCGCTTACCTGAAGAATCTGCCGGTCGATTTCCTCAAGATCGACGCTTCGTTCACCCACCAGCTCGCGGCCGATCCGATCCAGCGCGCCCTGGTCGAGTCGATCCAGCAGATCGGCAGCGTGCTCGGCATGCGCACCATCGCCGAGGGGATCGAGGACGAAGAGACCCTCGCCGTGGTGCGCGAGCTGGGCGTCGACTACGGACAGGGCTTCGCCCTGCACCGCCCGGCGCCGGTTTCCGAAGTTCTCTGAGCGGATCGCCTCAGGGGCGCGGGCCGGCGCCGCGGATTTCTTCGCTGACGCCCGACTCGTAGGCGCGGAAATTGTCGGCGAACATGCCGGCCAGGCGGCGGGCGGCCGCTTCCCAGGCGGCACGGTCGGACCAGCTCTCCCAGGGCCGGAGCACCTCGCCCGGGACCCCGTCGACGGTGCGCGGAATCCGCAGGCCGAACACCGGGTCCGGGTCGCCGGGCACGCCGACGAGCTCACCCGACAGAGCGGCGCGCACCAGACGGCGGGTCTGCGCCAGCTTCATGCGCGACCCGACGCCGTGGCCGCCGCCGGTCCAGCCGGTGTTGACCAGCCAGACGCGGGCCCCGTGCCGCTCGAGCTTCTCGCCCAACATGGCGGCGTACGTGCCCGGGTGCAGGGGCAGGAAGGGGCCGCCGAAGCAGGGCGAAAAGGTCGCCGTCGGTTCGCTGATTCCCCGCTCGGTGCCGGCGACCTTCGCCGTATAGCCGGAGAGAAAGTGATACATCGCCTGCGCCGGGGTGAGCTCGGCGAGCGGCGGCAGCACGCCGAACGCGTCGCAGGTCAGGAAGAGGACGTCTTTCGGGTGACCGGCGATGCCCGCGGAATCGGAGTTGCGCAGGTGAGTGATCGGGTAGCTCGAACGGGTGTTCTCGGTCAGCCGCGCGCTGTCGAGGTCGAGCCGCCGGGTCTGCGCGTCGTGGTCGACGTTCTCGAGGATCGTTCCGAAGCGGTGCGAGGCGTCCCAGATGTCCGGCTCGCCCTCGCGCGACAGGCGGATGACCTTGGCGTAGCAGCCACCCTCGATGTTGAACACCCCATCGTCGCTCCAGGCGTGCTCGTCGTCACCGATCAGAGTCCGCTCCGGATCCGCCGACAGCGTCGTCTTGCCGGTTCCCGAGAGTCCGAAGAACAGCGCCACGTCGTCGCGGTCGCGGCCGTAGTTGGCGCTGCAGTGCATCGACAGCACCCCGCGGCGCGGCAGCAGGTAGTTCATCACGCTGAAGACCGACTTCTTGATCTCACCGGCGTACTCGGTACCGCCGACGAGCACGGTGCTGGCGGCGAAGTTGAGCAGGATGAATGTCGAGCTGCGCGTGCCGTCAACCGCCGGATCGGCCCGGAAGCTCATCGCGTCGAGGACGAGGAAGTCAGGCTCGAAGTCGCGCAGCTTCCCGGGGTCCTCTTCGCGCACGAACATGTTGCGGGCGAACAGGGACTGCCAGGCCTGTTCGGTGATCACCCGAACCCGCAACCGGTGGCGCGGGTCGGCACCGGCGTAGCCGTCGAAGACGAAGAGCTCGCGGCCGGCGAGGTGGTCGCGCACCTTGGCGAACAGGCGATCGAAGACGGCCTCGGAGACCGGTCGGTTGACCTTGCCCCACCACAGGTGGTCCTTCGAGGTGGCCTCCTCGACCAGGAACTTGTCGTTCGGAGAGCGGCCGGTGAACTCTCCGGTGGCGCACAGCAGGGCGCCCTCGTTGGCGAGGCGGGCCTCGCCCCGTCGCAGCGCCTGCTCGACCAGCTCGGCCGGCGTCAGGTTCCAGTGAACGGTGGCCGCGCCGGTGATCCCGTGACGCTCGACGCCGTGTCTGCTGATTGCCGGACCGCGGTTCTCCATGATCTCGAACACCTCGAAAAGGGAGTCGGACAGGAGTCCGACGGGTCTGTGGCGATTCCGAAGGGCCTGGCAGGGCCGGCCGAGGAGAGCGATTCTATCCCGGAGCCCGCGCCACGGGGCGGCTCGCCCCACCTCCCCGGCCCTTGCCTCTGCGCGGCGAAAGGTGGAACACTCCACTGTGGTTGCGCAGGACGGAAACCACACCCCCAAAAACATGCCTCAACGTACCCAGGAGAGGGATCCCGCGCCATGAGCGGAGAGATCAAGTTCTTCGACCAGGTCAATGCCCATTTCGACCGGGCGGCGGCCTACACGAATCACCCCAAGGGCCTGCTCGAACAGATCCGCGAGTGCAACAGCGTCTACCGGATGGCCTTCCCGATCGAGAAGGACGACGGCTCGATCGAGGTGATCCTCGCCTGGCGCGCCGAGCACTCGCAGCACAAGCTGCCGACCAAGGGCGGTATCCGCTACGACTGGCGGGTCAACGAGGACGAGGTCAAGGCCCTTTCGGCGCTGATGACCTACAAGTGCGCCATGGTCGACGTGCCCTTCGGTGGCGCCAAGGGCGGGGTGCGGATCGACCGGCGCAAGTACTCGCAGGACGAGCTCGAGAGGATCACCCGGCGTTACACCTACGAGCTCTTCCGCAAGGGCTTCATCGGACCGGCGGTGGACGTTCCGGCGCCCGACTACGGCACCGGCCCGAAGGAAATGTCCTGGATCGCCGACACCTACCAGGCGCTCACCCAGGAGGACGTCAACGGTCTCGGTTGCGTGACCGGCAAGCCGATCGCCCAGGGGGGCGTGCGGGGGCGCAAGGAGGCCACCGGCCGCGGCGTCTACTTCGGCATGCGCGAGGCCTGCTCGCACGCCGGTGACATGGCCAAGCTCGGCCTCTCCACCGGCATCGAGGGCAAGACGGTCGTCATCCAGGGGCTCGGCAACGTCGGCTACTACGCGGCGAAGTTCTTCTCCGAGGCGGGCGCGAAGCTGATCGGCCTCGCCGAGTACGAGGGCGCGATCCACGATCCGAACGGCCTCGACATCGAGAAGGTCATGGCGCACCGGGCCGAGACGAAGTCGATTCTCGACTTCCCCGGCGCGAAGAACCTGGCGAAGACCTCCGACGCGCTCGAGCTCGAGTGCGACATCCTGATCCCGGCGGCGCTCGAGAATCAGATCACCGAGGAGAACTGCGACCGCATCCGCGCCCGGATCGTCGGCGAGGCGGCCAACGGCCCCACCACCGCCGCGGCGAGCGACCGGCTCTATCAGCGCGGCATCATGGTCGTCCCCGACATGTACCTGAACGCCGGCGGCGTCACCGTCTCCTACTTCGAGTGGCTCAAGAACCTCTCGCACGTGCGCTTCGGCCGGATGGAGAAGCGCTTCGAGGAGCGCGCCTATCGCAAGCTCCTGCAGGCGGTCCAGAACATGACCGGCAAGACGCTGACCGAGGACGAGATCCGCGGCTTCGCCTCCGGTCCGTCGGAGGAGGACCTGGTCAACTCCGGACTCGAGGAGACGATGGTCACTTCCTACCAGCGCATCCGCGAGAAGCGCGCCGAGCACGGCGATCGTCCCGACCTGCGCACGGCGGCCTTCATCGTGGCCATCGACATGATCGCCGTGACCTACGGCGATCTCGGCATCTTCCCCTGAGGCCTGCTCCGCTCCGCCCCCTTCGAGGTGGCGGAGCGGCCCAGCGCCCCCTGCCTGCCGAATCCTCCTCGCCGGGGTTGACAGCCCCGGCCGGGGGGAGCAGACTCGCCCCGCTTTCCCGCCGGGCCACGAGGGTTCCGGCGGCGGCGGGGCGGGCTGGGGCGGCCCGCTTCACCGGGCGGGGTTGGGTCCCGCCGGGTCACGCCCGGAGAGGAGGTGGTCCAGAGATGTCGAGCGGCAAACCTGGCTTCGTGGAGGTGGCGTCCTCCTAGCCGGACCACCGGGGGCGTCGTAACCGGCCGCGGGTGGCCCCAGCGAGGGAACAGCCCAACGCCACCGACACGAAACCCCGAGGCCCCGGAGCGCCCTGGCTCTCCGGGGCCTCTTTTCGTTCACCCGGCGAGCGCCGCGTCGGCCCGCGCGGCGAGAATGAAGTCGCTCTCGGTCAGGCCGTCGATGGCGTGCGTGAAGATGCGGATGGCGACCCGCCCCCAGCCGAGTTCGAGATCGGGGTGGTGCCCCTGCTGCTCGGCGATCGCGCCGACGCGATTGACGAAGGCCAGCGCCGAGGCGAAGTCGGGGAAACGGTACTGCTTTTCCAGGTGGTGGCCGGCGTTCACCCGCCAGCCGTTGGGCCCGAGCCGCGCGAGCAGCTCTTCGAGTGCCGGTCCGGACAGCGGCGGCACGCCCCCCGTGCAGGGGACGCAGGTCCTGCCCGCCAGATCGGAAGTCGCCATACCGCAGCCTCCTTTCAGCCCTTCTTCTTCAACATTTCAACCAGCGCCCGCAGGGCGCCCTGGGTCTCGGCCGAGAACCAGTCCTCGACGAACGCCTCCCAGGTGGCCCGCTCTTCGCGGGCGAAGCTCTCGGCCAGGTCGCGGCGCGCCAGGGCCCGGGTGGCCCCCATGGCGCGCGGCGGCAGGGCGAGCAGGTCGCGGGCCCTGGCCAGCGCCCGCTCGACGACCGCCTCGGGCGGTGCCAGCTCGTCGACCAGCCCGAGTCGCAGTGCTTCGGCCCCGCCGATCAGGGCGCCGGCGACCGCCAGCTTCTCCGCCGCCGCCGGGCCGACCAGCCGCGCCAGGGTCGAATGGATGACCCGCGGCAGCGGCAGTCCCACCGCGACCTCGTTGAGGCCGATACGGAAGTCCCCCTCGGCCATCACCCGGTAGTCGCAGTGGATGGCGAGCACCGCACCGCCCGCCGGCGAGTGCCCCGTGATCGCGGCGATCACCGGCAGGCGCGAGGTGGCGATCGACCGCAGCAGCGCCAGCAGGTCGCCGAGAAACGCCTCCATCTCCGGCCGTCCGAGGCCGAGCAGGGCCGGCACGTCGAGCCCGGCGGAGAACATCTTCGGTCCGCCCGACAGCACCAGGGCGCGCACGCCCGCCTCCGGCGCCCCCTCCACGGAGCGAATCAGCTCGCCGACCAGGGCCGGGTCGAGCGCATTGGCCGGCGGTCTCGCCAGGCGCAGTTCGCGGATGCCGCCGTCGTGGGTGTGGATTTCGAGCATGCCGGAATGCTAGCCGAAGCGACCCCGTCCCGAAGCAAGAAACCCCGGCCGGGGCCGGGGTTTCGGAGGTGGAGAACTGGCTCCTGGGGAGGGATTTGAACCCCCGACCAATCGGTTAACAGCCGATCGCTCTACCGCTGAGCTACCCAGGAAGGGATGCGCCCCGGGGGGCGCGAAGGGGAATCCTAGGCGAGCCGTCCGCCACGAGTCAAACCTCGGCGCCTCACAGCGAGGTGTCGAGAAACGGCTTGAGCTTGCCGGCGCGGGTCGGGTGGCGCAGCTTGCGCAGCGCCTTCGATTCGATCTGCCGGATGCGCTCGCGGGTGACGTTGTGCAGTCGGCCGACCTCCTCGAGCGTGTGCTCGGTGCCGTCGGCGAGGCCGAAGCGCTTGGCGAGCACCTCTTCCTCGCGCGGCGTCAGGGTCTTCATCACCCGCCGCACCTCGTCGCGGCGCGACGCCGAAACCACCGACTCGAGCGGCGAGATGGCGCTCTTGTCCTCGATGAAGTCCCCGAGGTGCGAATCCTCTTCCTCACCGATCGGCGTTTCGAGGCTGATCGGCTCCTGGGCGATCTTCATGATCTTGCGCACCTTGTTGGCCGGCAGGTCCATCCGTTCGCCGATCTCCTCGGCGGTGGGCTCGCGGCCGAGCTCCTGGACGAGCGAGCGGCTGGTGCGCGTCAGCTTGTTGATCGTCTCGATCATGTGCACCGGGATGCGGATGGTGCGCGCCTGATCGGCGATGGCGCGGGTGATCGCCTGGCGGATCCACCACGTCGCGTAGGTCGAGAACTTGTAGCCGCGGCGGTACTCGAACTTCTCGACCGCCTTCATCAGGCCGATGTTGCCCTCCTGGATGAGGTCGAGGAACTGCAGGCCGCGGTTGGTGTACTTCTTGGCGATCGACACCACCAGGCGCAGATTGGCGACGATCAGCTCTTCCTTGGCGCGCTCGCACATCGCCTCGCCCTGGCGGATCTTGCGGATCGTCGTGGCGACCTGCTCGTGGCTCGTGCCGTAGCGCTCCTCGAGCTCGGCGATGCGGGCGCGGTACTTCTCGATGCGCCGCTTCTGCAGGTCCTTGAGCTCCTTGTTGGTCTCCTTCTCGAGCGCCACCCGGGCCCGCCGCACGTCCTGCTCGAAGGCGCCGAACTGGCGGTCGAGGTTCTTCAGGTAGTCGACCAGGCGGTTGCGGGTCTGCAGCGAGAAGTCGATCGAGCGGATCTCCTGCGACACCCGGCCGAGCAGGCGGTCGATCTCGCGTTCGAACTCCTGGTGCCGGGCGCCGCCCTCCTTGAACTTCTCTTGTCGCCGGCGCAGCTTGCCGATCTCGATGTCGAGCTTGCCGATCTGCTCGAAGATCTTGAGATTGCGCTTGATGCGGTCGGCCGCCTTGGGGTCGAGCGGCTCGTCCGGGTCGTTGCCCGAGACCAGCTCGCGCAGCACCTTGCGATCCTTCTGCGCCAGCTCGTTGAGGCGAAGCAGCTCGCGCAGCACGAGCGGGTTCTCGCACAGCGCCTCGTAGATCATCCACTCGCCCTGCTCGATGCGCTGGGCGATCTCGACCTCGCCCTCGCGGTCGAGCAGCGGCACGGTGCCCATCTCGCGCAGGTACATGCGCACCGGGTCGGAGGTCTTCTCGTGCTCGTCGACCGACAGGTCGAGTCCCTCGTCGCCGTCCTTCTTGTCGAACTCCGAAACCGGCGCCGGTTCGACGTCGTCGCGGTTGACGTAGCGCTCCGGTCGGTCGACCACCGCGATCTTGAGCACCTCGAAGCGGCGGTAGATCTCGTCGACGTCGTCCGGCAGCCCGATGACCTCGTCGGGCAGAACCTCGTAGATTTCGTCGTAGAGCAGGAACTTCTTCTGGCGCCCGAGCTCGATCAGCTGACGGACCGGGGTGTACTTGTCTTCGATGTGGACGATCTTCGTCGGGCTCACAGATCTACTCCGCGCCGGCGGTCCGCGCGTTCGGCGCCGTGGGGTGAAGCCCGGCGCTGACGGCGTTCTTCTCGGCGAGCAAGGCTTCGAGGTGAGCGGCGTCTCCCCGTCGCTGGGCCTCGGAAATGAGCGTGTGCAGTTCGCGCAGTCGGTGCCGCATCCAGCGCCGGGAGAGTGAACGAAGAGCGTCACCGAGCGGCGGCGCTCCGGGCGAATCCTCTGATTCTACCAGAAGTTGCGCCGCCTTCCCGTCGGCGCCGGGCAGATCGGCCACCGCTCCGAGGACGTCTCGCAGGCGGGGTACCGTACCCGCGAGGTATAGCGTGCGGAAGGCCTCGAAAAATTTCCGCAGATCGGGGTCGAAGAAGGCTTCGGCCGGCGGCAGGTCGCCGGCCGGCGGCAGCGCTTCGCCCCGGTCGGCGGCCAGCAGCAGCAGGCGCAGCGCCTCCTCCTCCCCCCGGCGACCCGGGGTGGCCGGGCCGGGAGCACCGCCCGGCACCGCCGGCGGGCGCAGGCTCTGCCGCAGCACCCCCTCCCCCAGCCCCAGCCGGGGGGTGAGCAGGTGCAGCGGGACGCCCAGTCGTTCGGCCGCCGCACGGGCGTATCCGTAGCGCAGGATGGCGTCGGGAACCGGGCGGAGCAGCTCGATGAGCTCCTTGCCGGCCCGGGCGCGGCCGTGGGGGTTGCGGTGGACGTCGTCGGGGACGATCCGGTCGATTTCGGCCTGGACGTAATCCTGCGCCTGGTCGACCGCCGTGCGCAGCGCCGCCGCCCCCTCCTTGAGGCGCAGCGAGTCGGGATCCTCCCCTTCGGGCAGGCGCGCCCGGCGCACCGCCAGCCCCTGAGCGAGCAGGATCGGCAGGGCGCGCCGGCAGGCCGTCTCGCCGGCCGGATCACCGTCGTAGCCGAGCACGACCTCATCGGCGTAGCGGGCCAGCAGCCGGGCCTGCTCGGGTGTCAGCGCGGTCCCCATGCTGGCCACGCATCCCTCGATGCCCGCCGCCCGCGCCCCCAGCAGGTCGACATACCCCTCGACGAGGAGGACCCGGCGGGACTCCCGAATGGCTCGCTTGGCGAGGTCGAGGCCGTAGAGGAGCTGCCCCTTGTGGAAGCGCTCGGTCTCGGCCGTGTTGACGTACTTGGCGAGGTCGTCGCCGAGGGTCCGGCCGCCGAAGCCGACCAGTCGCCCGGCGGCGTTGCGGATCGGGAAGATCAGGCGGTGCCGGAAGCGGTCGTAGGGCTCGCCGCCCCCCTCCGGGCGCGCCGCCAGCCCGACCGCCAGCAGGTCGCCGAGGGGGATCTTGCCGGCGAGCGCCTGGATCAGGTGGCGCCACCCCTCGGGGGCGTAGCCGAGGCCGAACTGCTCGGTGAGCGCGGCCGGGATCTGCCGGCGCTCGAGGTAGTAGCGGGCCGTCTCGGAGCGCACCAGCTGCTCGCGGTACCAGGCGGCGGCCGCTTCGAGGACCTGCTCCGGGTCGAGGTCGGTCTCGGGCCTCCCGCGACTGCCGCGATGCGCCGCGGCGGGGGCCGGCAGCGGCACGCCGAAGCGCCGGGCCAGGGCCTCCATGGCGCCGGCGAAGTCGTCGCCGGTCAGCAGCATGTGCAGCTTGATGGCGTCCCCCCCCTCGCCGCAGCCGAAGCACTTGAAGAAGCCGAGCTCGGGGTCGACCTGGAACGACGGGGTCTTCTCCTTGTGCAGCGGACAGAGCCCCTTCCACTTGCGCCCCGCGCGCTGCAGCCGGGTGTGCGCCGCGGCGATCTCGTAGACGTCGACCGCGTCGCGCACCGCCTGCACGAACTGGGGGGTGAGCTGGAGGTTGGAGAGCCGCATCCGGAGCCCGGATGCTACGTCATCCACCCGGCCCGGACCGGGCCCTCGGGTCCGCCTGGCCCCGCGGGTGCCACAGTGTCGAATTGGAGAGCAGGAGAGTCCCGATGCGCCGACCTGCCACCGCACCCTGCGTCTCCCTGTTCGTGCTGACCGCGCTCGCGGCGATCCCGCTCGCGGCCGCCGACGGCGACCTCGACCCGAGCTTCGACGCGGACGGCTTCCACCGCTACGCCGAAGCCGCGTCGTTCTCGTTCACCTCGGCAATCGTCGCGCCCGACGGTGCGACCGTGGTCTTCGGCGCGATCCCGGCGACCGGTGCTCCGGCGTTCCACTGGCGTCGGCTCGAGATCGGGTCCATCTCGTCGCTGTGCACGTTCGTGCCGCCGGGCACCGACATCGTGCGGCCGCAAGGCGCCACCTTCGACGCCGAGGGGCGACTGCTGCTGCTCGCCCACGTGCGCCTCTCCGGCGACAGCAAGTTCTCGCTCGGCGTGCTGCGCTACGTCTATCCGGCCTGCGACCTCGACGAGACGCTCGGCGGCGACGGCTACGTCGTCCACGCGCCGGCCCTCGCCGGCTTCTCGGAGCGCTACGCGGCGGGCCTGGCCACGGCGCGCTGGCTGATCTTCCCGCCCTCCAACTACGGCCGGCGGATTCTGGTCGCCTTCACGATGCAGGCGACCAACGGCTCCTACTCCGCCTTCCTGTTGCGCCTGCTCCACGACGGCGCGCTCGACACCGGCTTCGGCGGCGGCGACGGCGTCGCGCCGGTGGGCGACGACTGGTTCGCGACCGGCATCGGGCGCACGCCCGACGCCCGCTTCGTCGTCGCCGGTCAGACCGGCGGATCCGACGCCGACACGGTCGTTCGCCGGTTCGACCGCGACGGCGCCCTCGACCCCGCCTTCGGCAACAGCGGCACGGCACGCGTCGATCTGACGCCCTCGGGCGGCTCGGAGGACGCCCTCGGCGCCGTCTCGATCGGCGCCGACGGCCGGATCTGGCTGGCCGGGCGAACCTGGAGCGGCTCGCCTGCGGATGCCGTCGCCGCGGTCGCGGTGCTCTCCGCGGGAGGGGT
>CAYYIK010000021.1:37239-38751 GCA_964471955.1 uncultured Thermoanaerobaculia bacterium
AACAGCGACCGCGAGCTCTGGAGCTACGACCCGGTCGGCGGCGCGATCGGCGAAGCGGTCGACGTCCGCCCGACCGGCAACGCGATCCCCGAGTCGATCGCCGCGTTCGGCGACCGCATCTGCTTCGCCAGTCACACCGACAGCCAGGGGCGCGAGCTCGCCTGCTGGGACGGCTCGGGCGGCGCCGACGTCCACGATCTCGTCCCGGGCCCCGACAGCTCGTTCCCGACCGGGCTCTACGTCCACGGCGGCGCGCTCTACTTCGTCGCGAGCGATGGCGCCGACGAGCGACTCTGGCGCTTCGACGGCCAGAGCGCGCCCGCCGTCGTCGCCGCCGCGCCGGGCGACGAGTTCGAGGGCCCCTGCTGCCTCGCCGGCGCCACCGACGGCCTCTACTTCCAGGCTTTCGACGCCGCCTTCCTGATCCGGCTCTGGCGATACGACGGCGTCAATCCGCCGGCACCGGTATCGGAGACGTTCGAGCCGACGGGCTGGACCGGCGTCTTTCGTGGCCGGCCGGTCGTCGGCGGCGAGAACCCGTCCACGGGCGTCGCCGAGGAGCTCTGGCGGCGCGGCCCCGCGGGCCTGCGGCGACTCTCCCCGGGAACCATCCTCGAGCAGTCGGACGCGCTCACCACGATGCGCGACGCGCTCTTCCTGCGCAGCTACGTCGGCGGCGCCGACGACTTCGCGCTCCACCGCTTCTGCGGCGCCGGCGGCGTGGTCACCGTGGCCGATCCGCGCGATGGCGACCCCGCGATCACCAGCGACCGGCTCGTCGCCTTCAATGGGCGCCTGTACTTCGCCGCCACCGATGCGACCTTCGGCGAGGAGCTCTGGGCCTTCGACTCCTCGCACCTGTTCTGCGACGACTTCGAATCGGCCGATGCCTCGGCCTGGTCCAACCCCTGATCGCGAAGGAGAGTCCATGTCACCTCGTGGCTATCGATTCGGCTTCTCGCTCGCCCTCACGGCCCTCCTGTCGACTGCGCCGTTCGCCGCCGCCGACGGCGACCTCGATCCGACCTTCCACGGCGACGGCCGCTACCAGACCGAGTTCGGGCTCTGGGGGGATTTCGAGATCGCCGACGTGCTCGAGGCCCCCGACGGCCGCCTGGTCGTCGCCGGGATCAACCGCCCCGAGGGGACCGCACCGCCGCGCTTCTTCTGGCAGGCGCTCGGCGATGCCGAGGCGACGACCGACGACCGTTGCGAGCTCGTGCCGCTCGGCGGCGGCACCGACGTCTCCGGCGGCGCCGCGGCCTTCGACCTCCAGGGCCGCCTGCTGATTGCCGGCGGCGCCGTCTACGGCGGCACACGGCGCGTCGCCGTGGCGCGCTATCTCTATCCCGACTGCGAGCTCGACGACAGCTTCGACGGCGACGGCTACGCGACTTTCGACCTGCTCGCCGGCGAGGAGTTCGCCGAGGACGTCGCCGTCGAGCGCCACGGCCGGATCCTGCTCGCCGGCGCCGGGGTCCACGACGGCCAGTACGACGCGCTCGTCGTGCG
>CAYYIK010000022.1:0-38000 GCA_964471955.1 uncultured Thermoanaerobaculia bacterium
GCAGCGGGCCGGCGACGATCGTCCAGCCGTCCGACTCCACTTCGAGCTCCAGCCCGGCCAGCGCCCGGGGGGTCGGAGTGACGTAGTACAGAGCGAACACGGAAGCCGTGCCCGCGGCGAAGAGAAGGACGAAGCCGAAGCGGACGACACGGGTCGAGCCGGAAGTCTCGCGACCGGCAGACGCGGCGGCAAGTGCCGCTACCAGCCCGAGGGCGAGCAGCTTCGTCGCGCGCTCCCGCCCGTCGATGGCACTGCTTGCCGAGAGAAGTGCCACCGCGGCCGCGGCCAGCGTGACGCCGAGCGCAACGACGGCGATCAGCCCGGCCCGGGACCGCCGCGACAGACGCTCTCGCGCGGCGACGAGGCGACCGACGGACCAGGCCAGCAGGAGGGCGACGAGGAGAATCGCCAGCAGCGGAATCGGCCGTCGCCATCCGGTGAAGGAGAGCGCCTGCGCCGCGAGCTCGCGGGTCAGCCCGAGTTCGGAGCCGACCAGCGCTGCCGGCAGCTGGACCAGGGCTACGGAGAGGACGAGCGTCACGAGTTCGAGCCACCGGGCTCCGCGCTTCTGCGACAGGGTGTTGCGACCGGCTCGGGCGGCAATCGCAGCGCCGAGGACCAGGCAGGCGACGCTCGCGGCCAGGGAGCGCTGATTGCGTGCTTCGTCTCCCGCGAGTCCGCGCATCGCTGGCCACGCGGCGGCTGTCGCTCCCAGGAGCAGCGCGACGACGAGACGCCACTCGAACGAAAGTCGACGACCCACGGACCCGGGCTTCCGGGCACGATCGTCCGCGGGGAGGGGAGGGCCTCCGGCGGGGTCGAAGGCTCGCGGCATGCCGGGCAGTGTACCCGTCCGGACTCCGCGGCGCAGGAATTGCCGATCGCCGGGCGTTGGCTCTGCGCCCGCCTCCAGCAGCGGCCGCCTACCGCCGCTTCTTGCGCTTCGTGGTCAGCTCGCGCAGGGCGTCGAGGGCGCGGCGGTCGGTGGGGCCGAGGAGCCGGGCGGCCTGGCGCAGGGCGCCTTCGGCCTCTTCGAAGCGGGCGAGTTCGGCGGCGATTTCGCCGTGGTAGAGGAAGAGTTCGACGGCGTTGGGGTCGACGCGCTCGGCTTCGGCCAGCTCCTCGAGCGCCTGCTTGCCGCCGCTGGTCGGCGAGAGCAGGAAGCGGCAGCGGGCGACCTCGGCGCGATAGCGGCCGTTCTGCGGGTCGCAGTCGGCGGCGAACTCGAGCTGCTGCAGGGCGGCCTTCGTCTTGCCCGCTTCGAGCAGCGCCATGCCCTTGCGGAACTGCAGCGCCGGGTCGAGCAGGTCGGTCTCGATGCGCTGCTGGTGGACGGCGCGGCGCGCCTGCTCGGCCTCCTCGCGGCGGCGCTGGCGGCGGCCCACCAGCTCCGAGCGGCGGTCGCGGTCGGCGAGCTCGGCGAACGCCCGCGCGCCGGCCAGAAAGAGCTCGCGCGCGTAGTCGGCCACCAGCGCCAGCCCCGGCTCCTCGAAGCGGAGCGGCGCGAACTCGCGCGCGAAGGCGAGGAAGGCGGCCTCGATCTCCCGGTCGCTCGCCTCCTCGCGCAGGCCGAGCAGCTCGAACGAGTCCTTCTGTCGGTGATCGAGGAAGGCCTGCGAGACCCGGTTGAGCAGTCGCGAGTGGTCGGGCGGCGGTGGCCTCCTCGCCGTCGCCGGCGCGGCGACAGCGGGTTCCGGCGCCGGGGTGCGCGGGGCGAAGAGCATCGGGTCGAAGGTCGGCAGCGCCGCGGGGGGCGGCGGGGCGTCGGCCGGCGCCACCAGGCCGAGCACCAGCAGCGCGTAGAGCGAACGGGACGCGTCGGCGGTCGACAGGCCCGAGGCGGCGAGCAGCTCCTCGATGCGCTGCGGGCGGTCGAGCGCGGCGAGCACCCGCTGCTCGCGCTCGGGCAGCCGCAGCTCGCCCGCCGCGGCCGCCGCCGCCGGGGTCAGAGCGAGCGGGGCGGCGGCGTGCGGGTGCAGGGCGCGTTCGATCGCCGCCTGCGGCATGAAGCGGGTGACGCCGGTCAGCACCAGCTGCGGCACGCGCACCTTGAGCGCCGACTCGAGCCGCACCGGGGTCGTGTCGAGACGCAGCTCGCCGTCGGCCCAGGTGAACAGGTCGAGCAGCTTCTTGGCCAGATTCTGCTGCAGCAGGCGGGTCAGCTCCGAGGCGTCGATATGGCCGCGCTCGATGAGCACTTCGCCGATCCGCACACCACGCTGCACCGATTCGGCGAGGACCTCGGCCGCCTGCGCCTCGGTGAGGCGCCCGAGGCCGACGAGAAAGCGGTTGAGCGTCTCGTGAACGAGATTCGAGCGGCAGTCGACCGCCTGCCCGCGCTCGAGCAGCACGCGCTTTTCGACCGGCCCGCGCCGGGCCACCAGCGTGCCGGTCGTGCCGGCGGCGTGGTGGGCGATCAGCATCCGGGCGAACGGCACCTCGGCGACGCGGACCTCGCGTCGAGAGAGCAGATCGCCGGTCTCTCCAGCCGTCGACGGCATGCCGCCGGGCAGTCTACGGCATCCTCGGAGCGGCGATTCCCCTAGAATCGTCCGCCATGCGCGTCGTCGCGATCGGCGGGGGTCCCGCCGCCCTCTACTTCGGGATCCTCGCCCGGCAGGCCTTTCCGGAGGTCGAGGTCGAGATCCACGAGCGCAACCGGCCGGACGACACCTTCGGCTTCGGCGTCGTCTTCTCCGACGAGACCCTGTCGTTTCTCGACGACGCCGACCCGGCGAGCGCCGCCGAGATCCGCGCCCGCTTCCGCTCCTGGACCGACATCCGCACCTGGTACCGCGGCACCTGGACGACCTCGACCGGCCACGGCTTCTCGGCGCTGTCGCGGGTGGGGCTGCTCGACATCCTGCAGCGCCGGGCGGCCGAGCTCGGCTGCCGGCTCCACTTCGAGAGCGAGGCGCGCGTCGACGATCACCTCGACGCCGATCTCGTCCTCGGCGCCGACGGCGTCAACAGCGCCGTGCGCGCGCGCTTCGCGGCGTCGTTCCGGCCGACCGTCGAGCCCGGCCTCTGCCGATTCTCCTGGCTCGGCACCGACCTGCCGCTCGACGCCTTCACGTTCCTGTTCGTCGAGACCGAGTACGGCCTCTTCCAGGTGCACGCCTATCCGTTCGAAGGGGGGAGCTCGACCTTCATCGTCGAGACCCACGAGGAGGCGTGGCGCGCGGCCGGGCTCGACCGCGCCAGCGAAGCGGAGACGGTGGCCCTCTGCGAACGGCTGTTCGCGCCCCTTCTCGACGGCCACCGGCTGTTCGCCAACCGCTCGATCTGGCGCCAGTTCCCGACGGTGACCTGCGAGAGCTGGCGCCACGAGAACGTCGTCCTGATGGGCGACGCCGTCCACACCGCGCACTTCTCGATCGGCTCGGGGACCAAGCTCGCCATGGAGGACTCGATCGCGCTGGTGGCGGCTCTCCGCGAGCATGGCTGGAAGGACGTGCGGGCGACGCTCGCCGCCTACGAGAGCGGCCGGCGGCTCGACGTCGCCAAGCTCCAGCGCGCGGCCAAGGTCTCGCGCCGCTGGTTCGAGCAGTCGCGCCGCTACCTCGGGCAGGACCCGGTGACCTTCACCTTCAATCTGATGACCCGGTCGAAGCGGATCACTTACGACAACCTGCGCGCGCGCGATCCGGAGCTGGTCGCGGCCGTCGATCGCACCTTCGGCGCCGCCCACGGCGGCGACGGCGCGCGGCCTCCGGCGTTCGTGCCCTTCCGCGCCCGCTCCGTCGAGCTCGCCAACCGGATCGTGGTCTCGCCGATGTGCCAGTACTCGGCCGAGGAGGGCGTGGTCGGCGACTGGCACCTCGCGCACCTCGGGGCGCGCGCGACGGGCGGCGCCGGGCTGGTGATCGCCGAGATGACCGACGTCGAGCCGGCGGGGCGGATCAGCTTCGGCTGCGCGGGGCTCTGGAACGATATCCAGCGCGACGCCTGGAAGCGGATCGTCGACTTCGTGCACGCGCGAACGGGCGCGAAGATGGGGATCCAGCTGGCACACGCGGGGCGCAAGGGGTCGGCGACGCGGCCGTGGGAGGGGGACCGACCGCTGCGACCGGACGAGGGCGCGTGGGAGACGATCGGTCCGTCGGCGCTGCCGTTCGGGCCCGGCTGGCCGGTGCCGCGCGAGATGAGCCGCGCGGATCTCGACCGCGTGCGCGATCTCTTCGTCGCGGCGACGCGGCGCGCGGACGCGGCCGGCTTCGACTGGCTCGAGCTCCACGCCGCACACGGCTACCTGCTGTCGTCATTCCTCTCGCCGCTCTCGAACGCGCGCACCGACGCGTACGGCGGCGCGCTCGAGAACCGGATGCGCTGGCCGCTCGAGGTCTTCCGCGCGATGCGCGCGGTCTGGCCGGAGGGCAAGCCGATGTCGGTGCGCATCACCGGCTCGGACTGGCTCGAAGAGGAGGGGCGCGGCATCCCCGTCGAGGAGGCGATCGCCTTCGCGCGCGAGCTCGCGGCGGCCGGCTGCGACGTCGTCGACGTCTCGTCGGCCGGCAACTCGCCGGAGTCGAAGCCGGAGTACGGCCGGATGTACCAGGCGCACCTCGCGGACGCCGTGCGCCACGGCGCCGGCGTCGCGGTGATGACCGTGGGCGGCGTCTTCGGCGCCGACCACGCCAACACGATCCTCGGCGCCGGCCGCGCCGACCTGGTGGCGATCGCCCGCGCTCACCTCGCCGACCCGCACCTCACCGCGCGCGCGGCGGCGGCCTACGGGCTCGACCCGTCGTGGCCGCCGCAGTACGCGCGCGCGAAGACGCTGCCCCGGCCATGAGCTTCCGCTTCCGGCTCGAGACGCGCTTCGGCGACTTCGACTCCGCGGGGATCGTCTACTACCCGCGCTACCTGCATTTCTGCCACGTCGGCATGGAGGAGTTCTTCCGCCACGTGGTCGGCATCGACTACCCGGCCTTCCTCGGCGAGCACGGTCTCGGGCTGCCGGCGGTGCGCACCGAGGTCGACCACCGGCGTCCGATCCGCTACGGCGACCCGATCGAGCTCGAGGTCGAGGTGACGCGGGTCGGGTCGAGCTCGGTCGAGTGGCGGCACCGCTTCTGGCACGCGGGCGGCGAGCGGCCGGCGACCGAGTGCCGGGTGGTCACGGTGCTCGTCGACATGGCGAGCTTCGAAAAGCGGCCGGTGCCGGGCTGGCTGCGCGCCAAGCTGGAATCGCGGTGAGCGCGCACCGCCGGGCACTGGCGCTGATGGCGCTCTCGGCGCTGTCGTTCGGCATCATGGCCTTCGCGGTCAAGCTGGTGTCGAAGTCGATGCCGGCGGCGCAGGTCGCCTTCTTCCGGTTCCTGTTCATGCTGCTGCCGCTGCTGGCGCCGGGGCTGCTGCGCCAGGCGCTGACCTGGCAGCGCCGCGACCTGCTGATCTATCGCGGCGTCTTCGGCGGCACGGCGGTGCTGCTCTACTTCCTGGCGATCGAGCACGTGCCGGTCGGCACCGCGACGCTGCTCAACTACAGCTCGCCGATCTGGGCGGTGCCGCTGGCGGCGATCACGCTGGGGGAGCGGGTGCGGCCGGCGCTGCTGGCGCCGTTCGCGGTGGCGCTGGTCGGCATGGGGCTGGTCACCGGGGCGCTGGCGCCGGGGCGGGGGGTGCTGGCGGTCGGGATCTGGGAGCTCGCCGGCTTCCTCTCGTCGCTGCTCTCGGCGGCGGCGGTGGTCTCGATCCGCGCCGCGCGCCGCACCGAGGGGTCGTGGGCGATCTACGGCAGCTTCTCGCTCTGCGGCCTGCTGGTCTGCGCGCCGTTCGCGCTCGCCGAGCCGCGCTGGCCGACGGGCGGGGAGGCCGGGCTGCTCGTCGTGGTCGGGCTTTCGTCGATCGCGGCCCAGCTGCTGATGACCCACGCCTACCGCTGGGTGACGAACCTCCAGGCTGGCGTCTTCGCCCAGCTGACGGTGGTGCTCTCGATGATCCTGGGCGTCGCCTTCCTCGGCGACTCCTTCAGCGCCTCCAAGCTCGCCGGCACCGTCCTGGCCCTCGCCGGCATCGTCGGCGTCGTCTGGCTCCAGTCCACGCCTCGCGCCGTCGAGTGAAACTGGAGCTCTGGCGCCGGTGGGTCGGCCGGAGCTCCGGGAACGCTGGCGGCGGCGCTGCGGCTCGGCTCCCACGGCTCGCCCGGGAGTCAAAGCCTTCGAAGAACCAGCCGGGCTCGCCGGGGCCCCTCTCGCCTCCGCGCCGCCACCAGCGTTCCCGGACTCCGGCCGTCGGTTCGTTCGCCGGATCCGGGGCTCGCAGCTCGTCTCCTTCGGGTTCTTGTCTCCGGAGTCCGCTCTCGGCCGCGGGCCGGGGGTCGGAGTCCTTCCGGGGCGCGATCCGAAGAGTCCGAGGGGCCCCATGGAGCTCGGGCCTCCTTCGAAGGCCTGACCTCCGAGCGGAATGGGGAGCCGGACCGAGGATCCGGCCCGGAAGGACTGCGAGCCCCCGGCCGACCCTCGGATGCTGGGTTGTCGTTTGGCAGCGAAGGGCCGGAGCGCCGGTGGGTCGGCCGGAGCTCCGGGAACGCTGGCGGCGGCGCTGCGGCTCGGCTCCCACGGCTCGCCCGGGAGTCAAAGCCTTCGAAGAACCAGCCGGGCTCGCCGGGGCCCCTCTCGCCTCCGCGCCGCCACCAGCGTTCCCGGACTCCGGCCGTCGGTTCGTTCGCCGGATCCGGGGCTCGCAGCTCGTCTCCTTCGGGTTCTTGTCTCCGGAGTCCGCTCTCGGCCGCGGGCCGGGGGTCGGAGTCCTTCCGGGGCGCGATCCGAAGAGTCCGAGGGGCCCCATGGAGCTCGGGCCTCCTTCGAAGGCCTGACCTCCGAGCGGAATGGGGAGCCGGACCGAGGATCCGGCCCGGAAGGACTGCGAGCCCCCGGCCGACCCTCGGATGCTGGGTTGTCGTTTGGCAGCGAAGGGCCGGAGCGCCCGCGACGGTCCGGGCTCAAGACTCGCAACTAGGGTGCGGGGTCAGGAGTCCCGGCGCAGCGCACCCCGATCGATCTTGCCGAGGTGGGTGCGCGGCAAGTCGTCGACCAGGTGGACGGCGCGTGGGGCCTTGTAGGGCTGGAGCTCGCGGGCGACCCAGTCGGAGAGCTCGCGTTCGAGGCCGTCGCGACGCAGTTTCGGAATCACCCAGGCGTGCGGCTTGGTCAGGCCGCTCGCCGGATCGGGGACCGCGACCACGGCGCATTCGCCGACGTCCGGATGGCGCAGCAGGCAGGCTTCGACCTCGGCGGGGGAGAACCACTTGCCGCCGACCTTGAGGACGTCGTCGCCGCGCCCCTGGTAGGTGACGAAGCCCTCGGCGTCGCGCGAGACGAGGTCGCCGGTCACCACCCACTCGCCGCGGAAGGTCGCCTGGGTCCTCTCCATCTCGCGCCAGTAACCCCAGGCGCGCGCGCCGCCGCGCACCCAGAGCCAGCCGGTCTCGCCGTCGGCGAGGTCGTGGCCGTCGTCGTCGCGGACGCGCACGTCGAACCCATCGACCGGACGGCCGAGCGTTCCCGGCCGGACTTCGCCGGGCCGCTGGGTCAGGAAGACGTGCCACTGCTCGGCGGTGCCCAGACCGTCGAGCAGATCGACCCCGAACGTATCGACCCAGCGCCGATAGAGCGGCTCGGGGAGGGCCTCGCCGGCCGAGGTCGCGAAGCGCAGGCTCGACAGGTCCTGCGCGCGCGCGGCCGGGTGCTCGACCATCTGGTGGACCAGCGTCGGCACGTTGACCAGCACGGTCGGGCGGTGGCGGCGGATCGCGGCGAAGACGTCGTCCGGCGTCGAGCGTTCCGGAAACAGACAGGCGCTCGCGCCGACCGAGAACGGGAAGAAGAGGTTCGTCCCCATCGCGTAGCCGAAGAAGAGCTTGGGGATCGCGAGCGTGACGTCGGCCTCGGTCAGCCCGAGCGTGCGCTGGCCGTAGGCGACGGTGGTGAAGGCGTAGGAGCGGTGGCTCTGGACGACCGCCTTGGGCCGCCCGGTGGTGCCGCCCGAGAAGAGCCAGACCGCCGAGTCGTCGCGGTGGGTGCGGACCGTCGCGAAGCCGTCGGCGACCGTGCGCGCGAGCTCCTCGAACGACGGGCAGCCGGGCGCGGGGTCGCCGACCGTCAGCAGCGTGAAGCGCTCGCGCGCGCGGCCGATCGCCTCGGCCCAGGTCGTGGCGAGGTGGCCGTCGACGACGGCGATCCGTGGCGCGAGGTAGTCGGCGAGGCCGGCGATCGCCTCGGCGCCGAGCTCGGGGTTGAGCATCACGACCACGGCGCCGTTCTTGAGCGTGCCGAACAGGGCGCCGACGAACTCCGCGCCGTCCGGAAGGGCGAGGAAGACCCGCTCTTCGCGACGCAGGCCGAGGCCGGCGAGGACGTTGGCGAAGCGGTCGGCCAGCCGCTGGACCTCGCGGTAGGTGAGCTCGCGGTCGGGCAGGCGCAGGGCGACGCGGTCGCCGCGCCCCTCGGCGACGCGCTCGTCGAGCAGCCAGGACGCGAGGTTGAACTCCTCGGGCGCAACGAAGGTCATCTCTCCTCCGGGGTCGGCGCGGATTCTACGGGAGCGCCGTCTGGCATCATGGACCGATGGCGGAAGGCACCCGGAAGGCGGGTCGGTTCGGCCGGATCGGGCCGGCGACGAGCCTGCTGCTGGCCGGCTGGGCGGTCGGGCAGCTGGCGCGCGACTGGAGCCTGCCGACCGCCTGGCTCTTCTACGTACCTTCGCTGCTCTGGGCGGCGGCGCTCGCTCTCGTGGCCGCGCTGCGCCGCTGGCGCGGCGAGCCGGCAGTGGCGTCGGTGCTCGCGGCCCTCGCGCCGCTGGCGGTTGGCCTGGCGCTCGAGCACCGCTGGGGCGAGCCGCCGCGCTCGGAGAATCGGCCCCACCGGGCGGTCTTCACACTGATTCACTGGAACATCTCGGGCGGCTGGCGCGAGGCGGACCGCCAGCTGGCGACCGTCGTCGGTCACGACCCCGACCTGCTCGTGCTTTCGGAGGCCAACGAGAGAGCCGCAGCACCGTACGACGCGGCACTCGACGGGTTCGAGGTCCGTACGTTGGGAGGGCTGACGATCGCCGCCCGCGGCTCGGTCTCCGCGGAGTGGCTCGATCGCCGGCGCGAGCTCCAGACCGTCCTCGCGCGATGTCGCGTCGACCGCTCGGAGCTCTCGATCCTCGCCGTCAATCTGACTTCGGCCGTGACGGTTCCCCGCGCACCGCTGCTCGATCAGGTCCTCGCCCGCATCCGCGAAAGGAGCCCCGACCTGGTAGTTGGCGATTTCAACGCGCCGCGACGATCGCGGGCCTTCGGGCGCCTGCCCGCCGGCTGGCACCATGGCTACGAGGTCGCGGGGCGTGGCTGGTCCGCGACCTGGCCGCAGCCGCTGCCGCTGCTGGCGATCGACCAGCTTCTGGTGGGGCCGAACTGGGGGGTCGTCGACTACCGGCTGCTGGCCGGCCCCGGAACCGACCACCGGCTGCAACTGGCGAAACTCGGGGACGCGCGGGGACCGAAGCCGCTTCCCAGCCGGTGAGCCGCGCTCAGGGGTTCGCGGCAGTCCAGACCGACAGGTCGCCGGTTTCGAGGTCGTCCCGGAACAGGAAGTGGGGATCGGGGACGTGCATGACGATGCAGTGGAAAACGCCGGCGAAGTCGACGATGCCGTCGGCATCGATGGGAACGATCTGGCGGCCCGGGAAGGCCTGGGCGAAAGCGGCGGCGGCCTGCTGGTTCTCGAGCGGGTAGGACGAATAGGCGGGCATCAGCACGACTTCGTTGAGGACGACCGCGTTGGTGTAGGTGTAGTGCGTGCCGAAGTCGTTCCACCCCGGCGTGCGCAGCACGGTGTAGCCGCGCGAGAGAAGGTCGACGACGGCGTCTTCGGTGATCGTGTGCGGCGCACCGTCCCCCGGCGGATACTGGCCGACGATGGCCACCCGGTCGCGCACCGGCAGCAGCCACATGTCGATGTGCCGGGTCGAGTCGTAGCTCGTCGGAAAGCCGGGCCAGATGGTCAGTGCGAGATTCTGGTAAGCGGCGTAGAGATCGACGACGTCCTGCTCGCTGAGCCCCGGGTTCTCGTCGAGCACCAGCTCGGTCATGAACGCCTCGCCGTCACCAAACAGGTGGAAGTTGCCGCCACCGTGGACCAGCGGCAGGTCGTAGCGGGCGAGCGACCAGGCACTGGCCACCGCCACCGGGACGAGGTCGTCCTGCGGGCGCGGCCGATTGTAGACGTGGTCGACGATCGCCGCGACGCCGTCCTCCTCGATGAAGCGCGGGCCGTAGTCGCGGATCCAGACCGAGTTGGTCGGCGCGGTGAGGAACTCGATGCGGGCGAGGTCGGCGCCGGCGCCGCCGAGCGTCGAGGACGCCGAGGTCTGCTGCGAAGGACCGGAGACGACGACGAAGATCCGCGCCTCGGGGTCGCCGGTGGTCACCGCGACCGCAATCGCCGTGAGCTCCTGGTTGAACGATCCCCAGCGGATCAGCAGTCCGCGGTTGCGCGCGTACTCGGGCTGGGTGTGTACCGCGCCGTCGGGAGGCGCGAGCAGAAACGGCGGCGGCGCCACCGGCCGTTCGCCGGCGTCGAAGCCGCGCGGCAGGCGGACCGGATCGTCGTCGGAGATCGTGGCGAGGAGGGCCGGGTCGGGGAGGCGGACCGGGGGGCCGGCGAACGCCGGCGCCCCCAGGACGACCAGCAGCGCGGCGAGCGCGCCGCCGCGTCCGGGTGACGGTCCGCCTCCGCGGCGGCTCACCGGCCGGTCCAGACGGCGGGGCGCTTGTCGAGGAAGGCCCGGACCCCCTCTTCCTTGTCGGCGGAGGAGAAGCAGAGGCAGAAGAGGTCGCGCTCGTAGAGCAGCCCCTCCTCGATCGGCAGCCGGTCGGCGGCGCGAACCGCCTCCTTGGCGACCTTGAGCGTCAGCGGGCTCTTGCTGGCGATGCGCGCGGCGAGCTCGAGCGTCTTCGTCCGCAGCTCGTCGTGGGCGACCACCAGGTCGACCAGGCCGATCTGTGCCGCCTCACCGGCCGCAATCCGGTCTCCGGAGAGAATCATCCGCATCGCCTGGCCGCTGCCGACCAGGCGCGGCATACGCTGGGTGCCGCTGCCGCCGGGGATGAGGCCGAGATTGATCTCGGGCTGGCCGAAGGAGGCCTTGTCGGAGGCGACGCGGATGTCGCACGACATCGCCAGCTCGCAGCCGCCACCCAGGCAGTAGCCGTTGATCATGGCGATCACCGGCTTCGGATAGGAGGCCATGACGTCGAAGATGCGCGGGCTGCGCATCGCGTGGCGCTGATCGAACGGCGAGCGGCCGGCGAACTCGCCGATGTCGGCGCCGGCGATGAACGCCTTCTCCCCGGCGCCGGTCAGCACGACAACGCCGATGCCGTCGTCCCCGGCGATCCGGTCGAGGGCGGCCAGCAGGTCGGCTCGCACCCCTTCCGAAAGCGCGTTCATCTTGTCGGGGCGGTTGATGGTCAGGATCGCGACGCGACCCGACTGCTCGAAGAGAACGGTATCTCCCACGTGAGGCCCTCCTGGTGCGGTGAGGAATCGAGGCGGGCCCCGCGACGGGTCCCGATCGATTCTCGGGCGGCGCCGGCGGCCGAGTCAACCGCTGGCCGGGTGGGCCGGCCCGATGCTAGCGTGCCGGCGAATGAGTCGCCTTCCGCTCCGCGAGGCCGTCGACGTCGGCTTCGTGCTCGTGCTCTCGCGCCGCAGTCAACCCGGTCGCGCCCTGGCGCGGCTGGGAGAACTGATCGACGGTATGGGGAGTGCGCGCGTGGCCACCGTCCTGGTCGACCGCGGGGCGGTGCGGAACCGGATCCTGCGCCGTCTCGCCCCGAGCTCCTGGTCGGGCCGCGAGCCCTTCGACCTGGAACTAGAGATCGCCGCCGCCGGGTTGCGCCGCCTGCACCGGCGGTACGTGCCGAACCTGCTCGTCGTCGCCACCGACGCGCTGCTCGACCGCGAGGACCGCGACCTCGCCTGTCTGGACCGCTATGCCCTGGACTTTGCCCGCGATACCGGGCGGACACTGGTTTTCTGGAAGTCCGTTCTGAGCGTGCGCCTCGCCCGCGCGCTCGCCCGCTGGAAGCGGCCCGACCTGGCGCGCGACGTCGTCGTCGTCCCGATCGCCGGAGTGCGCGAACGGATCCTCTCGGCCGGCGAGTTGCGCGCGCTGTGGAACGAACCGGACCCGGCGGACTGCCTCGACCTGCGGACGATCCGCCGGCTCGGCCAGGCCGGACTCGAGCCGCGGCGGCTCTCCGCCGGCCTGGTCGCTTCGCTCGCCGGGCCGGCCGAACTCGCGCCGGCGCGGGTCGAGCCGGTCGAACTGCGCGCCTCGGTCGATTCGGCGGCGTTTCCGGAGACGATCCGCCACGGCGAGCTGCTGCCGGTGCGCGTCGTCGGCTGGGTGAGCTCCTCGCCGCCGGTGCGCGAGGTGGAGGTGCGTGCCGGCCTCTCGTCGGTGACCGTGCCGGTGGCGGTCCATCGGCCGGACGTCGTGGCGGCGTTCGGCGGCGTGCGCGAGGAAGTCTGCGGCTACGACGTGGCGGCCGATCTCGGTCCCTTCCCGCCGGGAAGCTACGCGGTCACCCTGGTCGCCGCCGCGGCCGGTGTCCGCCAGACCCTCGGCGCTTTCCGGGTGAGCGAGCGGCTCGAGGTCACCGAGCTCGCCGTGCTCGCGCCGGAGGCATCGCTCGCCGACGGCTCGACGCCGCTGGCGATCCGCGGCCGGGTGCTCGCCTCCGGCGCGGCGCGCATCGAACTGCGGGTGGGCGACGAGCCGGTCGAGGCGCCGGCGATCGCGCGGACACCGGGAGAACGGCCGGGCGAGCCGGAGAGGTTCGACTTTCGCGCCGCGGTGACGCTCGCCGGAGAGGTCGACGGAATCTGCGTCGAGGCGCGGGCGAGCGACGACGGGGGGCGCTCGGCGCAGCGGCGGGCTCCCGTGCACGTGGCCGCGGGGACCGGCCCGGCCTTGCGCTGGCGCGAGCGACGCATCGGCGCTTTCGACCCGGCACGTGGCGGGACCCCGGTGACTCTCGAGGGCCTGCTTTTCGCCGCCCGGCCCGGCGACCGGCTCGAGCTGCGCCGCGAGGGCTCCCCGGTCGCTGCGCCGGCGCTGGTGCCGTGGGAGGGCGGGCTGGGCGAGACGAGGCCGGCGACCTTCGCGCTGTGTGGCGAGATTGCCGGCGCGCCGGCCGGCGAAGCGACGTTCGAACTGGCGCTGGTGCGGAGCGACGGCGTGGAGATTCTTGACCGCTGGAGCGCGACCGTGCCGGAGGTCGAGGCCGGGCTCGAGGTGTCGACGGTCGACGCCACGCCGGCCGGCGCCGGCGAGGCGCGCCTGATCGTCGAAGGGCGCCTGCGCGGCGCCACCGGGGTCGACGCGCTGCTCCTCTACGTCGACGGCACGCTGCGCGCCCGCCTCGGCGCCGAATGGCTCGAGCCGGCCTCGGCCTTCGAAGGGGTCGCGGCCGATCACCACTTCTTCCGCTTCGACTCGGCGATCCCGCTCGCGGCCGGCGAACATCGCCTGGAGGTACGGACCCGCCGCGGCCTCACCGAGCGCAGCGCGGCGCGGCGGGAGCTGCGCTTCGAACCCGGGGCGGCCGGCAGTGAGGTGCGGCTGCTGAGCGCCGATCTCGACCGGCTGGTGAGGGCCCGTGTAACGCCGGTCTGGGCGCGTCTGGCGATCGCCGGCAGTGTCGTCGGCGGGCGGGCCGGCGACACGGTCGAGCTTCATCTCGACGGCAGTCCGGCGGGCCGGTCGCCCGTGGCGGCAGATGGCGGTTTCGAGCTGATCGCGCATCCGCGCGAGTCCGGGGTCGGCGCGGGCGAGCTGTCGGTCTGGCGGGGAGCGACGCGACTGCTCGTCTCACCGGCGTTCCACGTCGCGCCGCGGCCTCTGCGCGTTCCGGCGGCTGCGGTCGCGCAGCTCGAAGCGGTGTTGGCGCGCCTGCTGCCGGAGCCCGCCCGGCGCGCCTTGCCCGCCGAAGAGACGCTGCGTGCACTCTTCGAGGCCGAGCCCGGGGCGATCGGCGCGTTCCGGCGCACCCTGGCGCGCCTCGATCGCGACACCGGGGAGGCCGAGCGCCGCCCGGGCGAAGTCCTCGTCGAACCCCCACCGGCCGAGGTGCGGCCGCTGCGCGTTCTGTTCGCGGCCTGGGAGCCCCCCTGCTCGCTGCACGGCGGCGGCGTCGCCATCCGCAACACGCTGCGCTCCCTCGGTTCGCGGCACGAGATCACCCTCATTCACACCGCCGCGCCGGGGGAGGAGGGACTTTCGGAGGAGGTCCGGCCCTGGGTGCGCGAACTCATCGCCGTGCGGCGCGAATGGCGGCCGCCGAACCTCGACCCCGGCATCGGCGTGCCGCCGGCCTTCGCCTGGAGCTACAGCCCGGGTTACCGCGAGGCGATCGAGGGCGAGATGGCGACCGGGCGCTACGACCTGTTCAACGGCGACTTCCTGCGCACGGCCCTGCACTCGAACGTCGCCGATGGCCCCTCGATCGGCGTCACCCACGAGGTCGAGAGTTTCGCCGCCGCGATGACGGTGCCCGAGCCGTTCGACTCGGCGGACGCCGCGGCGGGCTGGCTGGGGCGCTTCCTGCGCAGCCTGCACTTCGAGGCGATCTTCGCTCCGGAGCGGTTCTCGGACTACGTCACGGTGACCGAGCCCGAGGCGAGGTTCCTCGCCCGCCTGCTGCCCGGGCGCCGGCTCTTCGTCAGTCCGATTCCGATCGACGTCGAGGCGCTGGGCGAGGCGGCCCGCCTGCGCAGCCCGGCGCCGACGCCGCTCTTTCTCTTCTTCGGCAATTTCGTCCACCCCCCCAACCGGGAGGCGGCGCGGCTGCTGGCCGAAGAGATCGCGCCGCGAGTCGAGGCGCGACGGCCCGGCTGCCGTTTCGTCATCGCCGGCTCGAACCCCCCCGCGTCCCTGGTGGCGCGCGAAGGGCTGCACGGCGTGCACGTACCCGGCTTCGTCCCCGACCTCTCCGAGCTGACGGCGACCTGCACCGCCGTCCTGGCGCCGATCTTCCAGGGTGCCGGCATGCGGGTCAAACTGCTCGAGGCGATGGCGGCCGGCTGTCCCGTCGTCTCCACGTCCCTCGGGTTCTCGGGGATCGAGGGAGAGGCCGGGCGGGACTGGCTGTGCGCGGATTCGGTCGACGCCTTCGTCGACGTCGCCCTGCGCCTCGCCGCCGAGCCGGCGCTCGGCGAGACCCTCGGCCGCGCTGGACGGGAGTTGACCGCGCGTGTCTACGGCATCGAGGTGCAGGGAGAGCGGCGCGAGCGGATCTGGATGGCGGCGCGGCGTGCCTTCGACACGGACCGCGGGCTCAGCTGATCGTCCCGGTGGCGGCCCGGGTACGCCGCGCGGCGCAGAGAGCGAGCCCCAGCCAGACAGCCCCCGCCAGGCTGGCACCGAGCAGGAAGTTGGCGGCCACCAGGTGGCGTGTCGGCTCGGTCGGTCCGTCGGCGGCGAACTTGAAGCCGACTTCGAGGAGGGCTCCCGCGGCGGCGAACGCGACCAGCCGGCCGGTCGCCGTCAGGCGGGCATCGCCCAGCCGGCGAACCGCGAGGCCGGCCGGAACGGCGATCAGGCACCAGGCGAGGAAGCCTCCGCCGCGTGGGAACCAGCGACGCTGCCACTCCCCCCAGAGATTCCAGGTAAAGCGGGGAGGCGGGCCGGGGGCATCCTCGGCGAGCAGGTTGCGCCGCTGGACCGAGGTTCTGCCGAGAATTCCGCTTGCGGCCAGCGCCGCGCGTGGCAGCAGCGCCGGCTCGCGAGCGAGCATGCGCAGCACCTGAACATGGTCGAGGCGATCGCCGTGGAGCCGGCGCCAGGCCCGCGAGCGGGGGTTGAAGCCGGCCTCGCCGATGCGCTCCGCTGATTCTGGCGGGAGTCCCATGGCCTCCAGATGAGCCTGCGGCGCCGCCGACAGGGGCAGAAGGCCGAGAAAGATCGAGTTGAAGGCGTTGGCCTGGCGCAGGCGCGCATCGACGGCGCTCATGCGCCAGAGTCCGAGGAGCAGGATGCCGATCGCCCCGGCAACGGCAGCAGCGGCGCGCCAGCGGCCGGGCGTCGCCCCCCGGCGGGCGAGGTCGAGGACCGCGAGGGCGACGATCAGGGCCAGCGGGCCGTGGGCGGGCGCCGAGGCGACCAGCAACGCCCCGGTCGCGCCGGCCGCGGTGGCGGCTCGCCCGGGCGCAAGGTCGGGGGCCACGGCGAGGGCGCCGACGAAGAGGGCGGCAAAGACGAGTGTCCCGCCTTCGCGATAGAAGGTGTTGAGGTAGGCGGTCATGGCGCTCGCGGTCAGCAGCAGCGGCCAGGCGGGGATGGCGAGCAGGAGCAGCGACGAGCGGCGCACCCGAGCTTCCCGGGCGACGCCGGCGGTCACCAGGATCGCGACGAGCAGCAACAGCAGGCGGGGCAGCAGACCGATCCAGGTGGCGTCGAGCAGCGGGCCCGGGCGGAGCAGCCGGTGCAGTGCGACGCCCGGCGTCCAGAGCCAGGGGGTCGGTCCGGTGCCGACCACCGGCGGCGGTCCCGGACGTCCGGCGGGGCGCAGCTTCCAGTAGCGGTGCCAGCCGCGATTGCGGTAGGCGTCGCGCCAGTCGTCGAAGGTGCGCGGAACGGCCGACGCCGCCCCCGCCGGACCCTCGACGAAGTGGCGGCTGTACTTGCGGAAGTCGCCGTTGTCGGGGATGCCCAGCGGCAGGGCGCCGATCAGTGCCACGCCGGTAAACAGCGCCGCGGCGAGCACCGCGCCGCGAGCCGCGAGGCGCAGGCGCGGCGGCGCGGCGATCATTCGTGGCGCCAGGCCGGCTCGCGCTTCTCGCCGAAGGCCGCCAGACCCTCGGCCATGTCCGCCGTCGCGGCCAGCTCACGCAGGTAGATCCGCTCGGCCTCCGCCAGGGCGGCCTCGAAGGGGAGCGCGGCGCCGGCCCGGCCGGCGCGCACCGCCAGGCGGGTGACTGCGGCGCTGTGGGCGGTGACCGCGGCGGCCAGGGCAGAAGCGCGCCCGGCGAGCTCGCCGGAGGGCAGGCACTCATCGATCAGGCCGAGGCGCAGGGCCTCGCTGGCGTCGAAGCCGCGGCCGGTCAGGGTGAGCTCGAGGGTGCGGCCGAGGCCGATGCGCGAGGGGTACTGCGCCAGGGCGACCGGCGGGAAGCAGCCGAGCTTGATCTCCGGCAGGGCGAAGCGGGAGCGCTCGCTGGCCAGCACGAGGTCGCAGGCGGTCGCCAGCTCGAGCCCTCCACCCAGACAGTGGCCATCGACCAGCGCCACCGTGAGCGCGTCGAGCGAACGCAGCCGCCGGATGGCGCCGTGAAACGAGGCGAGCATGCGGTCGAGCTTGTCGGGCGTGTGGTCCTGTACCGAGACGCCCGCCGAGAAGGCGCGCTCGCCGCCGCCACGCAACAGCACCAGCTGCAGCTCGCGATCGGCTGCCAGCTCGGCGAGACCCTGTTCCAGGGCGGCGAGCAGGTCGAGGTCGAGAATGTTGAGCGGCGGTCGGGCAAGCTCGATCGTCGCACTGCGGCCGTCGCGGTGGATGGAGATGCAGTCGCTCATGGCTGGGGCTCCGGAACGCGGGCGCCGCGCCGGGCGGCGGCCAGAAACTCCGTGAAGAGATGGCGGTGAAAGGGGGGATCGGAGGCCCCGATCAGCTCCTCGGGGTGCCACTGGACCGTCCAGACCCACCAGGCGGGATCGCCGTGGGCGCTGGCCTCGATAACCCCGTCGGCGGCGACCGCCGCGGTCTCCATACCCCCGCCGGGGCGGCGCACCGCCTGATGGTGCAGGCTGTTGACGGCGAGCGGGGCATGGGAAGCGAGCAGGTCGCGCAGGGGACCCGCACCGGAGGCCACGGTGATCTCGTGGGCGATCCGGCGGCGATCGCCGCGGTCGGGGTCGTGGAGTCGACGGCTGGCCGGCGAGAGGGCGCCGAGGTCCTGCCAGAGCGAGCCGCCCAGGAAAGCGTGCACTACCTGGTGGCCGCGGCAGATGCCGAGGACGGGGAGAGCGCGCCGGCGGGCGGCGGCGAGCAGGCTCCACTCCAGTTCGTCGCGGCCGGGCAGCGAGTCGACCCGCGCGGTCGGGTCTTCGTTCTCTCCGTAGCGCTCCGGCACGACGTCGGGTCCGCCGGTCAGCAGCAGCGCGTCGGCGCCGTCGAGCGCCGTGGCGGCGTCGCCGGGTGACGCCGACCGGGCGTCGGCGTCGAGCAGGACGAGTTGCCCGGCCGCGGCCGCCGCGAGGGCCTCACGGTACTTCTCGGCCTTGGCCGGGTTCGACCAGGAGAGAACGACCCGGATCACCGCGCCTTGAAGGCGGGCTGGCGCTTCTCGATGTAGGCGGCCAGCCCCTCCTTGGCGTCCTCGCTCTGGAAGAGCTGCTGCTGGAGCTCCCGCTCCAGGGTGAGCGCCGACTCGAAGGGAATCTCGGCGCCCGACTGCACCGAGCGCTTGATGCGGCCGACCGCGCGCGCGGCCTTGGCGGGCGGGCAGAACTGGCGGGCGTACTCCTGGATCTTCTCGAGGAACGCGGCCGCGTCGGCGGCTTCGAAGACCTCGTCGACGATGCCGAGCTGGCGCGCTTCGTCGACGCCGAAGAGCCGGCCGGTGACCATCAGTTCGATCGCCCGCGACTTGCCGACGATGCGGACCAGGCGCTGGGTGCCGCCGGTGCCGGGCAGCACGCCGAGGGAGACCTCGGGTAGACCGAACTTGGAGCTGCCGGCCCGCGCGATGCGCAGGTCGGCGGCCATGGCGATCTCGAGACCGCCGCCGACGGTATTGCCGTTGAGCGCCGCGATGACCAGCTTCGGAGTCTGCTCGAGGCGCGACAGCGTCTCGTTGGCGTGCAGGCAGAAGTAGTACTTGAAGGTCGGGTCCGAGGCCTTGAGCATGTTGATGTTCGCGCCGGCGCAGAACATCTTCTCGCCGCTGCCGGTGACCACGATCACGTGGACCGTCTCGTCGAAACGGGCGCGGACGATGGCCGCGTCGAGCTGCAGCATCATCTCGTGCGTGTAGGTGTTGGCCGGCGGGTCCTCGAGGGTCAGCCAGGCGACCCCCTCGCGGACTGCGTAGTGCACCAGCGTGCGGGTGGCGGTGTCGGACATCCTGCTCCTCCTGTCGGGTACGGGGTAGCCGGGCGCATGGCCGGCTGTTCCGGAGTGGTTCGGGGCGATTCTTTCACGCCGCGAGGGGGGCGTCCAACCCGGCTTGACCCTCTCCGAACGACCTTCCTACAATGGTCGTCACCCCGCCCTCCCACGGCGCCCCCGATGCTCACCGGCTACAACACCGACATTCGCCACGGCGAAACCGTTCTCCACGTCCAGACCGAGGACAAGGGGCGCGACAATCCGGCCATCGAGAGCGTGATCTATCTCAAGGGGCGGGTGCTCGCCGCGAAGCGCACGCCTTACGGGTCGCTGCTCGAGGAGGGCAAGGGGGAACGCGACATCGCGGCGCTGATGGAGCAGCAGCACCGGACGATCCTGGCGGCGATCCGCACCGGCCGATTCGACCAGCGCATCTCCGAGGCGCTCGGCGCGGTGCCGGCGAAGGGCGACAGCGGCGACGGCACGCGCATGACGCCGCCGGCGCCGGTCCCGCCCCCCGCCGCTGCGTCCCCTCCGCCGAGCCGGCCGCCGGCGCCCGAGAGCGGGCTCAAGGCCGCTGCCGCCGCCGACGAGAAGGGGCCGAGCCTGGACCAGGTGATTCTCGAGTATCTCGAGACCGAGGCCGAGCAGGAGCATCTCGTGCTGGTGCTCGACGCCCCGGAGGAGCTGCGGCCGGGACGCACCAACGCCGTGACCCTGCGCGCCCTCTCCTCGAAGACGGGCGAGCCGGTAGCCGGGGCGCAGGTGTCGGTCCGCATGCTGTCGACGATCTCAGATCCACGCACCCTCGTCGTGGGAGAGACCGATCCGCAGGGGGCGCTCGCGATGGCGCTCGACGTGCCGGCGGTGCAGGGCGGATCGGCGGCGCTGATCATCACCGGCAGCTCCGGGCTCGGCCGCGCGGAGATCAAGCAGCTGCTCTGAGCCGGCCGGAAGTCGTTGCGCGAGTTCGGGTGCTTGATCCCGGCGGAGGGTCATTGGTAGGATTCGCGCCGGCGGGCCGCTAGCTCAATTGGTAGAGCAGCAGACTCTTAATCTGCGGGTTGTAGGTTCGATTCCTACGCGGCTCACCAGCTTCACCTCCCCCGTACCGCCGTTGCGATCCCGATCCTCCTCCCGCGGAAGTGGCGGAACTGGCAGACGCGCTAGACTTAGGATCTAGTCCCGAGAGATCGGGGTGGGGGTTCGAGTCCCCCCTTTCGCACCAGCGGTTTTCGCGGTACCGATCCGCAGAGTCCAACCCGAGCAAGAGGAAGGTCGCGGCCTGATGAGTGTCGTCCTGTCGATGGAAGAGGTCGGTCCCTGCCGCCAGCAGCTGCGCATCGAAGTGCCGCAGCCGGCGGTCGCCGCCGAGATGGCACGCGTCACCGGCGAGTACGGCAAGCGCGCCCGCATCCCCGGTTTCCGCAAGGGCAAGGTTCCGCCGGCCATGGTGGCGAAGCACTTCGGCAAGGAGATCGAGCAGGAGGTCCTCGAGCGTCTTCTGCCGCGCTACTGGAAGCAGGCGGCGGCCGAGAAGTCGCTCGATCCGCTGGCGCCGCCGGCGGTCGAGAACGTGGAGATGAAGCCGGACGCGCCGCTCCTGTTCACCGCGGTGGTCGAGGTGCGGCCCGAGATCGAGCTGCGCAACTACCGGGACTTCGCCCTGCCCGAAGCGGAGACGGAGGCGGCGCGCGAGGAGATCGAGCGGGCGGTCGCCGACCTGCGGCGCAGCCACGCGGACTGGACGCCGGTGGAGCGCAGCGCGGCGATCGGTGACGTCGTGCGCGTCGAACTCGTCGAGGCGGGAGCCGCTGATCCGACCCCGCAGGCGGCCGAGTTCGAGCTCGGTTCGGATCGCGTCTGGGAAGAGGTCTCGAGCGCGGCCACCGGCCTGGCGGCGGGCCAGTCAGCCAGCTTCTCGCGCCGGGAGGGCGAGGGAGAGACGGCGGCCGAGCGGCGCTACGAGCTGCGCGTCGTCGAGGTGCGCGAGGCGCGCCTCCCCGAGCTCACGCCCGAATTCCTCGGTCACTTCGGCAAGTTCGAGACGGTCGAGGCGTTCGAATCCGACGTCGCGCGCCGGATCGCCGCCGCCAAGCACGACGAACTGCGGGCGCGCCGCGAGCAGGCGATGCTCGATCAGCTGGTCGAGCGCCATCCGATGGAGCTGCCGGAGGGGGTGGTGCACCGCGAGACGGAGGATCTGCTGCGCGAGTATGCCGAGGGACTGGCCCGGCGTGGCGTCGATCTCGAGAAGGCGGAGATCGACTGGCAGTCGATGGGCGAGCAGGCCCGGCCTCACGCCGAGCGCCGCATCAAGGCACGCCTCATCCTCGACCGGATCTCGGAGAGCGAGAAGATCGAGATCGGCCAGGTCGAGTTCGAGGAGGCGCTGGCGCTGCTGGCGCGGGTGCAGAACGTTCCCACCCAGGCGCTGCGCCAGCGGCTCGACCAGTCCGGCGAGCTGGCCGGATTGCGGGCTCGGATGCGGCGGGAAAAGACGGTAAGGTTCCTGCTCGGCGAGCCGCCCGCCGCGGCGCCCGACGGCGCCGCCGCGGGCTGACCCGCCGAAGGATTCCAGGGAGAACGGACCGCATGCTGATTCCGATGGTCGTCGAGCAGACCAACCGCGGGGAGCGCGCCTACGACATCTATTCGCGCCTTCTCAAGGACAACATCATCTTCCTCGGTCGCCCGATCGACGACGACGTGGCGAGCCTGGTGATCGCGCAGATGCTCTTCCTCGAGGCGGAGAATCCGGAGCGCGACATCCACATCTACATCAATTCTCCGGGCGGGTCGGTGACGGCGGGGCTGGCGATCTACGACACCATGCAGTACATCAAGCCCGACGTGGCGACCTACTGCGTCGGTCAGGCGGCCTCGATGGCCGCCGTGCTGCTGGCGGCCGGCAGCCACGGCAAGCGCACCGCGCTGCCCAACGCCCGCGTGCTGATCCATCAGCCCTGGACCTCGGGGATGGGCGGACAGGCGACCGACATCGAGATCCACGCCCGCGAGCTGCTCAAGCTGCGCGACCGGATCGACGAGATCCTCGCGCTGCACACCGGCAGGCCCAAGGAAGAAGTCCACCACGACACGGAGCGGGACAAGATCCTGTCGGCCCACGAGGCGATCCAGTACGGCCTGGTCGACCAGGTCATGGAGCGCCGCAAGTCCTGAGAAATCCGTCTGTTAGAATTCCCGGACGGAAAATGCGGCGCACCTGGCCGGGCCGCGGGTCCCGCCGCCGCGTCATCCGGGCCACGCCCCGGAGCGCGGCGGAATACGGGTCGGCGGCCCGGTGTTCTCGGGTGTGGCGATCGGCGCGGGCGTTCCGCGCGGGTTACTGACCCGCCGACGGAGGAGAGATGGCCAAGAAAGAGACCGGTGACGACGCGCTGCGTTGCTCCTTCTGCAACAAGAGCCAACGCGAAGTCAAAAAGCTGATCGCCGGCCCGACCGTCTTCATCTGCGACGAGTGCGTCGACATCTGCCTCGACATCATCGCCGAGGACCGCCTGCTCGAGCAGCAGGCGGAGACCAAGCTGCCCAAGCCGTCGGAGATCAAGTCGCTCCTCGACGAGTACGTGATCGGCCAGGACCAGGCCAAGAAGAAGCTCGCCGTCGCGGTCTACAACCACTACCGCCGTATCGAGTTCGCCGAACGCGCGCCGCGCGGCAACGAGGTCGAGCTGCAGAAGTCGAACATCCTGCTGATCGGCCCGACCGGTACCGGCAAGACGCTGCTCGCCCAGACGCTTGCCAAGCTCCTCTCGGTGCCGTTCACCATCGCCGACGCCACGACGCTCACCGAGGCGGGGTACGTCGGTGAGGACGTCGAGAACATCATTCTCAAGCTCTACCAGGCTTCCGGCAACGACAAGGACAAGACCCAGAAGGGGATCGTCTACATCGACGAGGTCGACAAGATCGCCCGCAAGGGGGAGAACCCGTCGATCACCCGCGACGTCTCGGGCGAGGGCGTGCAGCAGGCGCTGCTCAAGATCCTCGAGGGAACGATCTGCAATGTGCCGCCGCAGGGCGGACGCAAGCACCCGCACCAGGAATTCCTGCAGATCGACACCACCAACATCCTGTTCATCTGCGGCGGCGCCTTCGTCGGGCTCGACGAGCACGTCGAGCGGCGGCTCAATCAGAAGACGATGGGATTCGGCGCCGAGATCAAGGGCAAGAAGGATCTGGCGAAGCAGAATCCGCTGCAGCAGGTGCTGCCCGAGGACGTGATCAAGTTCGGCATGATTCCCGAGTTCGTCGGCCGGTTGCCGGTGATGGCGACTCTCGACCAGCTCGACGAGGAGGCGCTGGTGCGCATCCTCAAGGAGCCCAAGAACAGCCTGGTCAAGCAGTACCAGACGATGTTCGAGTTCGAGGACGTCAAGCTGCGCTTCACCGACGAAGCGGTGCGGGCGGTCGCCCGAGAGGCGCTCAAGCGCAGCGTCGGAGCTCGCGGACTGCGCGTGATCCTCGAGGAGATCATGCTCGAGCTGATGTACAACGTCCCCTCGCAGCACGACATTTCGGAGGTCGTGATCACCGAGGAGACGGTTCTCCAGCGCACCAGCCCGATCACCACGCTGCGCAAGGCCGGGTGACGATGACGGAGCCGCGCGAGCGCGACACCGAGACGCTGCCGGTCGTGCCGCTGCGCGACATGGTGGTGTTTCCGCACATGATGGCGCCCTTCATCGTCGGGCGGGACGGCTCGATCCGCGCGCTCGAGGTCGCCCTCGCGGTTCCCGGACGGCGCATCTATCTCGTCGCCCAACGCGATCCGAAGGTCGACGATCCGGTCCGCGAGGACCTGTTCGAGACCGGCGTCGTGGCCCGCGTGGTGCAGAATCTCAAGCTGCCGAACGGCAACATCAAAGTGATGGTGGAGGGGATCCAGCGGGCGCGCATCCGCGAGTTCGAGGAGCGCGAGGGGACCTTCCGGGCGACCGTGGAGATGCTCGCCTCGCCGTCGGTGCAGGACGAACGCGCCCGGCTGTACATGGCGCGCGTTCAGGCGACTTTCGAACAGTACGCCAAGCTCTCGCAGCACCTGGCAATCGAGAGCCTGATGCCGACCCTGAAGCACGACGATCCGGACCGCTTCGCCGATGCCCTGGCCGCCCACCTCGCCGTCTCGACCGCCGACAAGCAGACGCTGCTCGACCTGATCTCGCCGATCGAACGTCTCGAGCGGCTCGAGGATCTGCTCGAGGTCGAGATCGAGAAGATGAATCTCGAGAAGCGGATCAACGTCCAGGTCAAGAAGCAGATGGAGAAGGCGCAGAAGGAGTACTACCTCAACGAGAAGATCAAGGCGATCCACCAGGAGCTCGGGCGCAAGGATGACCGCTCCGACGAGATGACGGAGCTGAAGGAGAAGATCGAGAAGGCCGGTCTCCCCAAGCAGGTTCGCGAGAAGGCCGAGGCGGAGCTCAAGCGCCTCGAGGCGATGCCTCCGGTCTCGGCCGAGGCTACGGTCTCGCGCAACTACATCGACTGGCTGATCGCCGTGCCGTGGAAGAAGTCCTCCAAGGAGCTGCGCGATCTGGTGCGGGCCGAGGAGATCCTCAACTCCGACCACCATGGCCTCGAGAAGATCAAGGAGCGCATCCTCGAGTTCCTCGCCGTGCGCCAGCTGACCACCGAGAACCCGGCGCAGATTCTCTGCTTCGTCGGGCCCCCCGGAGTCGGCAAGTCGTCACTGGCGCAGTCGATCGCCAAGGCGACGGGGCGCAAGTTCGTCCGGCTGTCGCTCGGCGGCGTGCGCGACGAGGCCGAAATTCGCGGCCACCGGCGGACCTACATCGGCGCCTTTCCCGGGCAGATCATCCAGATGATGAAGAAGGCGGGCACGGTCAATCCCGTCTTCCTGCTCGACGAGATCGACAAGATGTCGATGGATTTCCGCGGCGACCCGTCTGCCGCCCTGCTGGAGGTTCTCGACCCGGCGCAGAATCACGCTTTCGTCGACCACTTTCTCGACGTCGAGTACGACCTGTCCAAGGTCATGTTCATCGCCACCGCGAACGTCATCTTCACCGTCCCGGCGGCGTTGCGCGACCGCATGGAGGTCATCCAGCTCTCCGGTTACACGCTGAGCGAGAAGCTGGCGATCGGCCGGCAGTTCCTGGTGCCGCGCCAGCTCAAGGCGCACGGCCTCGACGAGTCGAAGCTCCGCTTCACCGACGAGGGGCTGCGGGTATTGATCGAGAGCTATACCCGCGAGGCGGGCGTGCGCAACCTGGATCGGGAGATCGCTGCGGTCTGCCGCAAGGTGGCGCGGCAAGTGGTGGCCGGCGGCGACGGCGAAGTGGTCGAGCTCGACGCCGCGCGGGTGGGGCAGCTGCTCGGCAAGGCGCGATTCCGTCCCTGGAAGAAGGACGGCTTGCCCGAAGTCGGGGTGACCACGGGCCTGGCCTGGACGGAGGTCGGCGGCGAGATTCTCGAGACCGAGGTCGGCCTGATGCGCGGCAAGGGCAACCTGATCCTGACCGGCAAGCTCGGAGAGGTGATGCAGGAGTCGGCGCGCGCCGCGGTCTCCTACCTGCGCAGCCGGGCCGACATTCTGGGCATCGACGCCGACTTCTCGGAGAAGTTCGACCTCCATATCCACGTGCCGGAGGGGGCGATTCCCAAGGACGGCCCCTCGGCCGGCATCACCATGGCGACCGCGCTCGTCTCGGCGCTGACGCGGCGCCCGGTGCGGCGAGACCTGGCGATGACCGGCGAGATCACGCTGCGCGGCAAAGTGCTTCCCGTCGGGGGGATCAAGGACAAGGCGCTGGCGGCATTCCGCGCCGGGATCACCGAGGTCATTCTGCCGCGCGAGAACGAGAAGGACCTCGAGGAGATTCCGGCGGAGGTCCGGGATCGCTTGACCGTGCACCTCGTCGAGTCGATGGACGAGGTCCTGCGGCTGGCGCTCGAGGAGGAGCTTGCATCTCCGCCCCCGGGTGGGGGAGAATTGCGGGCGGCCCCTCCGGAGCCGCCTCCGGGCTCCGGGTCACTGGCTCACTGAGCTCCGGTCCGACGGTCGGTTCGTACTCCGGATCGCCGGTACCGGTTCCCCGTTCGACAAGCGAGGTTCGCAATCCGATTCGACGCCCGTCCTGGCGCCTTGCGCCGGGTGGATCCAGCGAGACGCACGTGAGGATCGAGAGCGCCGAGTTCGTGCGGTCGACGGTAGCCGGGTCGGGGCCATCCGGAGACGGTTCGCCGGAGGTCGCTTTCGTCGGACGCTCCAACGTCGGAAAGTCGAGCCTGCTGAATCGGCTGCTGGGAAGGAAACTCGCACATACCAGTTCGACCCCGGGGCGTACCCGGACCCTGAACTGGTTTCGCATCAACCGGCGGTACTGGTTCGTCGATCTGCCGGGGTACGGTTTCGCCAGGACGTCGCGCGACGAGCGGGAGACCTGGGCGCGTTCGATCGACGCCTACCTGCGCGACCCATCGGGTCGACGTCTCGTGATTCACCTGGTGGATGCCAAGGTCGGGGCGACCCGACTCGACGAGGAGGCGGCGCGGTATCTGGCCGACCTCGGGGTGGCGCGGACGGTCGTTGCCACGAAGTTTGACCGCCTGAAGCGCGGGGAGCGGGCCGCAAGGCTCGCGGAAATCCGCAATGCGCTCGGGCTCGCCGGCGGGACGGAGGTCATCCCCGTTTCCGCGCTCTCAGGGGAGGGCGTACGTGAACTCTGGAAACACATCGCAGAATTTCTCGCGGGGCCGGTCCCGCCGCAGGAGAGGAAGGAAGGGCAACATGCCGAAGGTGACCGAGACCGGCCTGCCGGTTGACGATTTCGCCGAGGACGGCCAGCTGGACTACGGGGCCGAGGGCGAGAACGGCAACGGCGGACGGCCGACCCTCGACATCCGTGCCCTCAAGGAGATGAACATCGGCGAGCTTACGCAGGTGGCCAAGGACCTCGGTGTCGAGGGCGCTGCGGGCATGCGCAAGCAGGAGCTGATCTTCAAGATCCTGGAGGCGCAGACCAAGTCCTCCGGCCTGATCTTCGCCGAGGGGGTCCTCGAGTGCCTGCCGGACGGCTTCGGCTTCCTGCGCGCGCCCGAGTACAACTACCTGCCCGGCCCGGACGACATCTACGTCTCGCCGTCGCAGATCCGGCGGTTCGACCTGCGCACCGGCGACACCGTCTCGGGGCAGGTTCGCCAGCCCAAGGAAGGCGAGCGCTACTTCGCCCTGATCAAGGTCGAGGCGGTCAACTTCGAGCCTCCGGAGATCTCGCGCAGCAAGATCTTCTTCGACAACCTGACGCCGCTCTATCCGATGGAGCGGCTCAAGCTCGAACTGCCGGGCGACATGTCGTCGAGGGTGATGGATCTGGTCACTCCGATGGGCAAGGGCCAGCGGGCCCTCATCGTCGCACCGCCGCGTACCGGAAAGACGATGCTCCTGCAGTCGATCGCTCATTCGATCGCCCGGAACCATCCGGAAGTGGCGCTCATCGTCCTGCTCATCGACGAGCGGCCGGAAGAGGTCACCGACATGCAGCGCTCGGTGCAGGGAGAAGTGGTGTCGTCGACCTTCGACGAGCCGGCCACCCGCCATGTGCAGGTTGCCGAGATGGTGATCGAGAAGGCCAAGCGTCTGGTCGAGCACAAGAAGGACGTCGTCATCCTGCTCGACTCGATCACCCGCCTGGCGCGCGCCTACAACACCGTGCAGCCGCCTTCGGGCAAGGTGCTGTCGGGCGGTATCGACGCCAACGCCCTGCACCGTCCGAAGCGCTTCTTCGGCGCCGCGCGCAACATCGAGGAAGGCGGCTCGCTGACCATCATCGCGACCGCGCTCATCGATACCGGCAGCCGCATGGACGACGTCATCTTCGAGGAGTTCAAGGGTACCGGCAACTCGGAGATCCATCTCGACCGCAAGCTGGTCGACAAGCGCACGTTCCCGGCGATCGACATCAACAAGTCGGGCACCCGCAAGGAAGAGCTGCTGATGCCCGAGGACGAGCTGCGGCGAGTCTGGGTGCTGCGCAAGGTGCTCAACCCCCTCTCCACCGTCGAGTCGATGGAGTTGCTGCTCGACAAGCTCGGCAAGGCGAAGACCAACGCGGACTTCCTCGCCGCGATGTCGAAGTAGTTGCGGATCGGGATCGTCCACTACGTCAACAGTCGCCCGCTCTCGCGCGGCCTGCTCGGCGGCGGGAGTGGCGACTGGAGATGCGAGTTCCTGCCACCGGCGGTGATCGCCGACCGGTTGCGGGACGGCTCGCTCGACGTCGGCCTCGTGCCCTCGATCGAGCTGGCCCGGATCCCGGGACTCGTTGTCGTGCCGGGGCTGGCGATCGCCGCCACCCACGAAGTGCGCAGCGTCCTGCTGGTCTCGCAGGTTCCGGTCACGGAGATCCGTTCCGTGGCCCTCGACGAGAACAGCCGCACCTCGGCGGCGCTCGTCCGCATTCTTCTCGCCGAGCGCTACGGGATCGAGCCGCTCTGCAGGCCGGCGCGCGCCGATCTCGCCGCGATGCTCGCGGATGCCGACGCGGCGCTGCTGATCGGCGATCCGGCGCTGGCGGTGCCACGGGAGAAGTACGTGGTGCTCGATCTCGCGGGTGAGTGGCTGGAACTGACCGGCCTGCCGTTCGTCTTCGCGGTCTGGGCGGCGCGCGCCGAGGCGGCTTCACGGATACCGGCGGAGGTCTTCGCGGGCAGCCTCGAAGCCGGCCTGGCGCAACTCGACGACATCGTCCGCGAGACCGCGGCCGAGACCGGCCTGTCCGAGGCGGTGCTGCGCGACTACTTCACCCGCAACCTGAGCTACCGCATGGGGCCGGCCGAACAGGCGGGTCTGGCCGAGTACCTGCGCCGGGCGGCGAAGGCCGGTCTGGCGCCGGCCGGGGGGACGCTCGACTTCCTGCCGGCCGCCGTCTCCGGCGGCGGCTGAGCGGCGCGGCTTTACGCTCCGCGGCGGCGCGGATATCGTCCGGGGGTCACCCCGGAGAGAGACCGCCATGCCCGCCTCGACGTCCGCCGACTCCAATCCGCTTCTTCGCCTGTCGGAACTCGGCCAGTCCATCTGGCTCGACTTCATCCGCCGCCGCATGCTCGACGACGGCGAACTGGCCCGGCTGATCGCCGAGGACGGTATCCGCGGCGTGACCTCGAATCCGGCGATCTTCGAGAAGGCGATCGCCTCGGGAGACGAATACTCCGCCCAGATCGTCGAAATCGCGCCGCACGCCGGCGGCGACGCGAAGCGGATCTTCGAGGCACTGGCGATCGAGGACATCCGGCGCGCCGCCGATACCCTCGCCGGCGTCCACCGGGAGACGGCGGGCGTCGACGGCTTCGTCAGCCTCGAGGTCGCTCCGGACCTGGCGCGCGACGCCGAGGGGACGGTGACCGAAGCGCGCCATCTCTGGCAGCAGGTGGACCGGCCCAATCTGATGATCAAGGTACCGGGCACGCAGGAGTGCCTTCCGGCGATCCGCACGCTGCTCGCCGAGGGAATCCACGTCAACGTCACGCTGCTCTTCGCCCGGCAGGCCTACGCGGCGGTGGCCGAGGCCTGGCTCGAGGCGCTGGAGGATCGACTGGCGCGCGGTCTGCCGCCCGGCGAGGTCGCGTCGGTGGCGAGCTTCTTCGTCTCGCGCATCGACACGCTCGTCGACCGGCATCTCGAGGAGCGCATGGCGGCGGCGCGGGACGAGGAGGTGCGCCGCCGCGCCGCGGCCTTGCGCGGAAAGATCGCCATCGACAACGCCCGACTCGCCTACGAGCACTTCCGCGGCCTGGTGGCGTCGCCGCGCTGGCGGCGCCTCGCCGCCGCGGGGGCCCGGCCGCAGCGCCTGCTCTGGGCGTCGACGAGTTCGAAGAACCCCGCCTACCGCGACACCCTCTACGTCGAGGAGCTGATCGGGCCGCAGACGGTCAACACGGCGCCGCCGGATACGATCGCGGCGTTTCGTGACCATGGCGTCGCCGCCGAGACGCTGACCGCCGGGATCGAGGCGGCGCGCGAGCGGATGAGGGAGCTCGAAGTACTCGGCGTTTCGCTCGACGCCCTGACCGACGAGCTGCTCGACGAGGGGATCCGCAAGTTCGTCGAGCCGTGGGAGAAGCTGCTCGAGACCGTCGAGACGCGATCGCGTCAGCTCGCGGAGCTGCGCGAGTGAAGCTCCGGTTGCCGCGCGAGCTCGAGGAGCGGCTCGCCGCGGCCTCCCACGACTGGGCGGAGCGCGACGGCACGCGGCGGCTGCTCGGGCGTGACGCCACGCTGTGGACGGGAGGCGACGAGGACCGCTGGCTGGGCTGGCTCGATGCTCCGGCGGCGGCCCGCGGGCAGCTCGGAGTCTGGGAGGAGATCGCGGCGGACGCCCGTGACTTCGAGGACGCGCTGCTGATCGGCATGGGGGGCTCGAGCCTGGCGCCCGAGGTCCAGCGGGTGGCGCTCGGGCGGCACCCGGGCCAGCCAAGGCTCCACGTCCTCGACTCGATCCATCCGGACGCGATCGCCACCGTCGAGCGGGAGATCGACCCGGCCCGCACGCTGCTGGTCGTGGCGAGCAAGTCGGGGAGCACCCTCGAACCGAGTCTCCTGCTGGCGCGGCTGCTGGCGACTCTCGGCGCCGCGACGGGGGGCGAGGCGGAGGCGGCCCGGCGCTGCCTCGCGATCACCGATCCCGGATCCGCTCTGGAGGCGCTGGCACGCGAGCGAGGCTTCCGGCGCGTCGTTCTCGGTGACCCGACGATCGGTGGGCGCTTCTCGGCGCTGTCGCCTTTCGGGCTCGTTCCGGCGGCCATCCAGGGGGTGCCCGTCGAGACCTGGCTGGCGCGTGCCGAGGCGAAAGTCACCGCCTGTCACGCCGCCAACCCGGCGCGCAATCCGGGTGTCTCGCTCGGACTGCTGCTCGCCGCGGCGGCGGCGGCGGGGCGCGACAAGCTGACGCTCGTCGCCCATCCGGGGCTCGGCCCGGTGGGCGCCTGGCTCGAGCAGCTGATCGCCGAATCGACGGGCAAGGCGGGGCTCGGCGTGCTTCCCTTCGAGGGCGAGGCGCTGAGCGGTCCGGCCGACTATGGTGCCGACCGGCTCTTCGTGTCGCTGCGCCTGGGGGGGGACCTCGGGCCCGGCGACGCGGCGCGCCTCGACGCTCTCGCCGAGGCGGGGCATCCGGTCGCCGAACTCGAACTGGTCGATCCGCTCGATCTGGCCGCCGAGTTCTACCGCTGGGAGTTCGCCACCGCGGTCGCCGGCGCCGTCCTCGGAGTCCACCCGTTCGATCAACCGGACGTCGAGGCGGCCAAGGAGGAGGCGCGGAGGCTGACCAGCGAGCTCGAACGCACGGGCAGCCTGCCGCCGGTCGAGCCGCTGGCGGCCAGCGCCGACACCTGGCTGTTCGCGCCGCCGCCGGATGCCGCAGCCCTTGCCGAGGCGGCCGGCGCCGACGCCGACGTCGCGACCCTCCTGGCGAAGCACCTGGCCCGCCTGGGTTCCGGTGACTACTTCGCCCTGCTCGCCTTCGTGCCGCCGGACGGGGCGTGCCTCGCCGCGGCGAACCGCCTGCGTGACGAGGTGCGCCGTCGTTTCCGGGTGGCGACCTCGGCCGGCTTCGGGCCGCGCTACCTGCACTCCACCGGGCAGGCGCACAAGGGCGGACCGGCGAACGGCCTCTACCTGATCGTCACCGACACGCCGCGCGAGGATCTGCCGATCCCGGGCCGGCGAGCCACTTTCGGCCAGACGATCGTCGCCCAGGCGCGCGGCGACTTCGCCGTGCTGGCACGGCGCGGACGGCGCGTCGTCGGGGTGCATCTCGGGGAGTCCGCCACGACCGGCCTGCCGCGCCTGGTCGAGGTGATCGTGGCGGCGCTGCCGGGCGCCGCGACCTGAACGGCATTTCGACCCGCTCGTCGATGGGAGGTTTCGCATGAAGATGTCGGTGAGAGGCACCCTCTTCGCGGCAGCCTGCTCCCTGCTGGCTGCCGGGTGGTCCGCACCGGCGCACGCCGCAGGCGGTTCGCTCGCCTTCGTCGGCGCCCGGGTGATTCCGATCATCGGGCCGGAGGTCGAACGCGGAGTCGTCCTGGTCGAGGCGGGCCGCATCGTCGCGGTGGGTGCCGAAGACGATGTCGCCGTGCCCGAGGGGGCGGAGCGGATCGACGTCGCCGGCCGGGTGATCCTGCCGGGGCTCGTCGATACCCACTCCCACCTCGGGCGGGGCTCGGGGGGCGACCGATCGAAAGCGCTCCACCCCGACGTCCGCATCCTCGACGCCATCGACGTGCGGGCGGAGAACTTCTGGAAGGCGCGGGCCGGCGGGATCACGACGATCAACGTCATGCCCGGCTCCGGCCACCTGATGAGCGGGCAGACCGTCTACCTGAAACCGCGCCTGGCCGGTGCCGACGTCGAGGACTACCTGCTGTGCACCGACGGCGAGCCGCGGATCTGCGGCGGCCTCAAGATGGCCAACGGCACCAACTCGCGACGCGATCCCCCCTTCCCGGGCACGCGCGCCCGCTCGGCCTCGATGGTGCGCGAGCTCTTCGTCCAGGCGCGCGAATACCGGGCGAAGCGGGCGACGCCGCCGAAGGACCCCGACAAGGCCCCGGCGCGCGACCTCGGGCTCGAGACGCTCGTCGAGGTGCTCGACGGGCGACGGATCGTCCACTTCCACACCCACCGGCACGACGACATCCTCACCGTCCTGCGACTGGCGGAGGAGTTCGGCTTCCGGCCGGTCCTGCACCACGTTTCGGAGGGGGGCCTGGTCGCCGCCGAGATCGCCGCGGCCGGCGTGCCCTCCTCGATCATCGTCATCGACTCGCCCGGCGGCAAGCCCGAGGCGGCCCGGCTATCGCTCGGCACCGGCGCGGCGCTCGAACGGGCCGGCGCCGAAGTCGGCTTCCACACCGACGATTCGATTACCGATTCGCGCTTCTTCCTGCGCTCGGCGGCGCTCGCCGTGCGCGCCGGCATGTCGCGCCGGGCGGCGCTCGCCGGGCTGACGATCGCCGGCGCCCGCATGCTCGGACTGGAGGATCGGATCGGCTCCCTCGAGCCGGGCAAGGATGCCGACCTGATCGTCCTGTCGGGAGATCCGCTCTCGGCCTTCACGCGGGTCGAACAGACCTGGATCGACGGCGAGAAGGTGTTCGACAGCGAGCGGGACGGCCGCTACCGTACCGGCGGCGAGGACGTCTATCCGAAAGCGGCCGAGGCGGGAGACCACGAGGCGGGCGAGGCCGCGGCGGAGGAGGCGCGATGAAGAGAGTGCGGACGGGAATTCTGCTCGCGTTGCTGCCGCTGGCGGCGACGCCGGCGGTGGCCGAAGACCTGGCGGTGATCGGCGAGCGCGTCTGGACCATGGCCGGGCCGCCGATCGACGACGGTGTCGTGCTGGTGCGTGACGGCAGGATCGAGCGCGTCGGTCCGGCCGCGCAGGTGACGATTCCGGACGGCTGGCGCCGCATCACGGGCAAGGTCGTCACGCCGGGCTTCGTCGACGCCCACACGGTGGTCGGCCTGGCGGGCATCCTCAATCAGCCCCACGACCAGGACCAGCTCGACCGCACCGCACCGATCCAGCCGGAGCTGCGCGCCGTCGACGCGTACAACGCGCGCGAGGAGCTGATCGACTGGGTGCGCGCCTTCGGCGTCACCACCATGCACACCGGCCACGGTCCGGGGGCGCTCGCCTCGGGACAGACGATGATCGTCAAGACGCTCGGCGACACGGTCGACGCGGCGCTGGTGCGTGACGAGGCGATGGTGGCGATGACCCTCGGACCCGAGGTCGCGGAGAACTTCGACTCGCCCGGGACGCGCGCCAAGGGGGTCGCCCTGCTGCGGGCCGAGCTCGTGAAGGCCGGAGAGTACGCGCGCAAGCAGCGGCACACCGACCCCGACAAGCGCCCGGCGCGCGACCTGCGCCTCGAGACGCTCTCGCGCGTGCTCGCCGGCGAGCTGCCGGCGCTGATCACCGCCCAGGCGGCGCCGGACATCCTCACCGCCCTGCGCCTGCAGCGCGAATTCGGCTTCCGGCTCGTCGTCGACGGAGCCGCCGAGGCCTATCTGGTGCTCGACGAGTTGAAGGCGGCGGGGGTCCCGGTGATCCTTCATCCGCCCATGGCGCGCCTCGGTGGATCGACGCGCAACGCGGCGCTCGACACCGCGGCCCGTCTCGCCGCGGCGGGCATTCCCTTCGCCCTGCAGAGCGGTTTCGAGTCGTACGTGCCCAAGACGCGGGTGATCCTCTTCGAGGCCGGCGTCGCGGCCGCCAACGGCCTGGGGACCGAGGGGGCGCTGCGCGCCGCGACGCTCGACGCGGCGCGCATCCTCGGGGTGGACGACCGGGTCGGCTCGATCGAGGCCGGAAAGGACGCCGATCTCGTGGTCTTCGACGGGGAGCCGTTCGAGTACACCAGCCACGTCTGCGTCGTCCTGGTCGACGGACGCCCGGGCAGCGAGGAGTGCCGCTGAGCTGGAAGGGGTGTCCGCCGCTGTTCCGGCCGCCGGCGCGCCCTGTCTCAACGGGACGTGAGCCTTCCGCTGCCCTCCCGCGTCCCCCCGCCGCCGCCCACCCCTCCCGCCCGGGCGGCGGTGGGGGACGCTTCCGCTAGGCTCGGCACGCCGGCCGCCGCCGGCCGGCGAACCGCGGAGGCGACGATCACGTCCATCGACTTCGAAGCACTCGACGACGCGGAGCTGATCCGGCGCGCCCGGCAGCGGCCGGAGAGCGCCGCGGCACCGCTCGACGCGCTGTTCCGGCGCCATCAGCGCCGGGTGGCGACCTGGTGCCTGCGCTGGTGCCACGGGCGCAGCGAAGACGCCGCCGACCTGGCGCAGGAGGTCTTCCTGCGGGCGCAGGAGAAGCTCGAGGGCTTCCGCTTCCAGAGCGCCTTCACCACCTGGCTCTACCTGGTCACCCGCACGGTGGCGCTCAACCGCGCCGACGCGGCGCGCCGCCGCCCCTCCGAGTCGCTCGAGGAGCACGCGATCGACCCGGCCGACCCGGCGCCGGCGGCCGACGAGGCGCTCGACGCCGAGTGGCGGGTCGGACAGCTGCGCGCCGCGATCGCGACGGCGCTCGAACCGCTCGAGGCACGGGTGCTCTATCTGCACTTTCACGAAGGACTGACTCTGCCGGCGATCGATGGCCTGCTCGGGCTGACCAACAAGTCGGGCGCCAGGGCCTTCCTGGTCGCCGCCAGGCGCAAGCTGCGGCGGCACTTCGATGCCAACTCGCCGACAACCGGCGGCGATGCCGCCGAGGAGGCACCATGACTGCCGGGATTCCGCCCCGCGAGGAGGCCGATCTGTTGCGCCGAGCGCTCGCTCCGACCGCCGCCTGTCCGCCACCCGAGCGCCTGGCCGCGGCCGCGCTGGGGGAGCTGCCGGTCGCCGAGACGGCGGAGGTCGAGGCGCACGCCGCGACCTGCGCCGCCTGCGGCGCCGAGCTCGACCTGGGGCGCTCCGTCGCCGCGCCGCTGGCCGACGCCGACGAGCGGGCGCGGATCGAGGACGTGCTGGCTCGCCTGGCGGCGGGGGGCGCGGCCGGCACCGGCGCGCCGGCCCGGGTGCTCGCCTTCGAGCGGCCACGGGAGCGTCGCGGGGCCCGGCCGATGCGTGCGTGGACCCGCTGGGCGGCCGCGGCGCTGGTCCTGCTCGCGGTGGCGCTCGCCGCGCGGACGATGCGCCCGCCGCTGCCGCCGGAGGTTCTGCCGCCGGGCGAAGGGGACCTCGTGCGCAGCGGCGAGATCGAGCTCGAAGCGCCGCTCGGAGTCACCGCGGCGATCCCTGCCGAACTCGTCTGGCGTCCCGTCGCCGGCGCCGGGCACTACGAGGTCGAGCTGCTCGACGTGGCGGGCGAGCGCCTCTGGACGGCCACCGTGACGGAGGGTCGGGCGGAGCTTCCCGAAGTCGCCCGGCAGCTGCTGCGGCCGCGCGCCAGTTACGCCTGGCGGGTGCGGGCGTTCGATGCCGGCGGGCGGGAGATCGGACGCTCGGCCAGCGCGCCGTTCTCGCTCGGTGCTAGCGACTGACCGGGCGCTCGCGGGCCGCCGCGCGGCGCCCGCCGAGGCGCACCAGCAGCACGGCGGCGACGAGGAGCGCGGCGACCGCCAGCGCTGGAACGATCGGGCGCCGCGGGGCGACGGCGGGCGGCTCACCGATCAGCACGAAGGCGCTCCAGTCGAGGCGGCCGGCCCAGCGCTCGTCGCCGGCCAGGCGCCGCTTGGCGCGCTGCAGGGCCCGGCGGGGCGGCGTGCCGCGGCCGAGCTCCCAGAAGAAGAGATCCATCAGAGCCGCCGCCGGCTGGTCGCCGACCTCCCAGAGAGTGGCGACGACGCCGCGCGCGCCGCCGGCGAGCAGGCCGCCGGAGAGCGAGGCGAGCGAACGCCCGTCGCCGTGCCCCGAAAGCGCTGTGCGGCAGCCGGAGAGCACGGCGAGGTCGACCGCGAGGGGGAGAGCCGCCAGCTCCGGCGGCTCGAGCGCGCCGTCGCCGGCCGTGTCGGATCCCGCCGGGGACGGCGCCAGAAAGATCGCGACGCCACGCTCGAGCCGTTCGTCGATCAGCGTGTGGGCGGCGATCAGCAGAACCCGCGCTCCCTCGCGCGCCCGCTCGGCGAGGCGTGCCTCGCTGGCGGCGCGGCCGACCTCCACGACCGTTTCGCCCCCCAGCCGGGCTGCCGCGCGCGACGCCTCCAGGCGGGCCGCGGGCAGCGCCGGCAGGTCGAATCGCGAGGCGATCAGCGCCGTGGCCGAGGCCGTGGCCGGGCGCGCCGGCAGCTCCGGATCGGCGAGCGCCAGCAGGTTCCACCGCGGCGCGCGGGCCGCCGGACGGGCGAGCAGGCGTGCCCGCACCGAGAGGCTGGGCGCCGTGGCGAGCGCCGTGCGGTCGAGCAGCCGTACGCCGGGGGCGTCGGGGATCGGCAGGAGGTCGAACGGCAGGTAGAAGAGCGTCCGGTCCGGCACGAGGGTCAGTTCATCGAAGGTCGGCAGGCCGCCCAGCAGCGCCTCGCCCAGCAGCTCGAGCAGCGCGGGGTCCGGCACTTCGCCGCGCGCCAGCGAGGCGTGAACTGCAAGCGCCTCGGCGAGCCTCGCCGCCGTGGCGCCGACGTCCGCGACCGCGACTTCGCCGTCCGCCAGCAGGAAGCGCCAGAGCCGCTCGGCGCCGGCGAAGAAGACGACGACCGGTCCGTCGCGCCCGGCCCCGGCGCGGATCGCCGCGGCGTCGAGCGGCGCGCTCCCCGCACCGGCGAGGTGGACCAGCAGTTCGCGGGCGCGCGCCCGCTCGCCGACCGCCAGCGCCTCGGCCGCCGCCGGAAGATCCCCGGCGAGTGCCCGACGGGCGAGCAGGTCGACCGCCGCCGCGAAGACACTCCGCTGGTCGGCGACCAGACCCTCGCGCCACCGCGCCGCGCCGCTGCCGGCAGCGACGCGGTCGATCTCGTCGATGGCCGCCGCCAGGTGCTCGAGAGCGGCCGCCGGATCGCCGCGCCGGGCCGCCGCGCGGCCCAGACCGGCGAGCCCCTGCCAGCGGCTCTCGGCGGCGTCGGCGGAGCGTGCCAGGTCCAGGGCGGCGCGAAAATCCGCCTCCGCCTCCGCGAGCCGGCCGAGCGCCAGACCGGCCTCGCCGCGTGCCACCCGAACCCAGGCCTGCCTGGGCACGTCGCCGGCCGCCTCGGCGGCGGCCAGCGCGGTCTCGAACTCCGGGAGCGCCGCCGCCGGGTCCTCGAGGTTGATGAGATGAACGAGGCCCCGGTTGAGCGACAGTGTCGCCGCGAAGGTCGCTCCGAGGCGCGCCGAATCGGCGGCAGCGCCGTCGAGCTCGGCGAGCGCCCGCCAGGGGTCTCCGAGGTTGCGATAGAGCACTGCCACGTTCAGCCGTTCGAGGGCGGCGTG
>CAYYIK010000023.1:0-8209 GCA_964471955.1 uncultured Thermoanaerobaculia bacterium
GATTCCGCGCCTCGGCGGGGTGGCGATGTTCGCCGGGGTGGCGGTGGCCTGCGGCGCCGGGGCGGTGGTGCGCTGGGAGGTCTGGAGCCGGGTGATGGCCCCCGGCACCGTGCTGGCGCTGGCGCTCGGGACGCTGCTCGTCTTCCTCGTCGGGGTCGCCGACGACCTCGTGGGGGCGCGTCCGTGGCAGAAGTTCGTCGTCCAGCTGCTCGCGGCCTGGATCGTCGTCGCCGGGGCCGGCTGGTCGTTCCACCACCTCCGTCTGCCGCTGCTCGGCCAGATCGACCTCGGCCCGTTCGGCCCGCTGGTGTCGATCCTCTGGGTGATCGGAGTGACCAACGCCATCAACCTGCTCGACGGCCTCGACGGCCTGGCCGCGGGCGTGGCGGCGATCATCGGCATCAGCCTGCTCGCCTACGCGATCTTCCAGGACAACCAGGCGACCGCCATCCTGCTCGCCGCGGTGATCGGCGCCTGCCTCGGCTTCCTCGGCCACAACTGGGAGCCGGCGAAGATCTTCATGGGCGACGGCGGCTCGCTCACCCTGGGCTTCCTCTTCGGCGCCCTGACGCTGCACTCCTCGCTCAAGGCGCCGGCGGCGGTGGCGATCCTGGTGCCGATCCTCGCCCTCGGACTGCCGGTCCTCGACACCCTGCTGGTGATGGCCGTGCGCTTCCTCGAAGGGAGCGACCGGCCGCTCGTTGGACGCTTCCGGCGCATGTTCGCCGGCGACCGCTCGCACCTGCACCACCGGCTCGGCGCCCTGGTGCGGCGCCGGCGGCGGATCGTCCTCGTCCTCTGGCTGACCGCGGCGATCTTCTGCGCCGGGGCGCTCGCCGTGGCGCTGTCGGGAGCCGGCGAGCTGGGGCTGGCGCTGCTGCTGGTCGAACTGCTGGTCGTCGTGGCGATGCGCGGGCTCGGCCTGCCGGCGGTGGCCAGCGCGCTCGCCGCCGCCCGGCGCGCGGAGTTGCGGCGCCGCTTCGCCGACTGGTGGCCCGACTCCTCCGGAACCCGGCCGGGGGTCACCCCGCCGGCGCCGCCGCCGGAGCCGGAATCGCCGAACCGAGACGCGTGAGGCCGATCGCCGGCGGCTCGCCTGCCCGCCGGGCGAGGCGCAGCAGGTGGAGGCCCGGCTCGACTTCGACCGTCATCTCGAAACCCGCCGCCCCGGCGGGCACGACGACCGCCGCGAGGGAGCGGCCGTCCCATTCGGGGACCAGCAGCAGCGGCGTTGCGGGCGGCCGGACGAGCTCGACGAAGAGCCCCGTCGCGGGCGTCGCGGCGTCGAGCTCGAGCTCGGGGACGCCGCGCCGCCACTGCCAGGCCGAGGGTTGCCAGAGGCTCGCCGCCGGGTCGGGCTCGGCCGCCCCCGCCAACTGGCGTGCCAGACGGCGGGCGGCGGGGCGGGCCCGCTCGGCGCGGTGCATCGCCGCGAGCGCGGCGCGCGCCGTCGCGGCGTCCCCGGCGGCAAGCGCCCGGCGGGCGAGCAGCAGCTGGTAGGGCCCCCAGGCTTCGCTCCAGAGCGCGTCCGAGCGGCGGGCGAGCGTGGCGGCCCGAGTCTCCCGGCCGCCGAGCAGGGCCGCCTGGGCGGCCTGCTCGGCGGGCAGGCCGCCGCCGGCGAGGGCGGCGAGGCGGTCGAGCGCGGCGCCCGGGAGCGGACAGCGGTCGAGCGCGCAGAGCGGCAGGGCGTATTCGAGCTGCCGCGCGGCGGCGGCGGCCAGAGCGGGGCCGGCGGGCCCGGGCGGGCGGGCGGCGAGCGCCGTCTCGAGCAGCGGCGCGAAGCTCCGGTCGGGCGGTACCTGCGCCAGGGCCTCGTCGAGGTGTCGGCGATCCCCCGCCGCGATTGCCGCGTCGAGGCGCCGGCCGAGGTCGGCCGCGAGGGCGCGCCGGGCGGCGCCCAGTCGGCGGGCCGCCCAGGAGAGGTCGCCGCGCCGGAGCGCCGCGCCGATCAGTGCGTCCCAGCCGTCCGGCCGATCGGGAAGCAGCGCGGCGGCATCGTCGAGCGAGCCGGCGACCTCGAGCCAGCGCGGGAAAGCGAGGCGCAGGAAGGTCGGGCTCTCGAAGGCCACGCGCAGCCGCTCCTCGGCGTCGGCGCGCTCGCCGCCCCGCAGCGCCGGCAGGATCTCGAGCTCGGCGGCGGCGGCCCACTCGCCCGCCGGCCGCGCGCCGGGGTGGCGGTGCTCGGCGGCGGCGAGCCAGGCGCGCCAGGTCCGCCGCTCGGTGAGCAGGCGCTCGTCGCGGCGAGCGAGATACTCGAGGGCGAGCGCCGCCCCGGCGAGACCGGCCGCTTCGGCGCTCGCCGGCTGCGTGGCGAGGGCCTCGCGGGCGAGCCCGCCGGCCGCCGCCAGGCGGGCCCCCGCGCGGCCCGTATCGGCCGGCGTCGCGGCTGCGACCGCGGCTTCGAGCAGGGCGCGGGCGAGCGCGAGGCGGCGCTCGCCGGGGTCAGCGGCACGGCGCAGGGCGCGGTCGAGCTCGTCGCCGCGCTCGATCTCCACGCCGAGCGAGTCGGCCTGGCGCTCGAGGTCGGCGAGATCGCGCTGCCGCGCCGCGGCGGCGAAGGCCGCGGCGAGCGCGGCGGCGAGCGCCACGAGGGCGATCGCCGTGCTAGCTTGCCGCGTCCCGAGCGCCATGGAGAGCATGCTACCGCCGCGCCCGCTGCCGCCCGCCCCCGCCCGCGCCACGGGCGGGACGGGAACCGGGTTGGCGTGGGCCGCGACCGCGGTGGTCGCCCTGCTGCTGCTGGTCCCCCTGCCGCCTCCGCCGCCGGGCGCCCCGGACTGGTCCGCCGTCGGTCTCGACAAGCTGGTGCACGCCCTCGGCTTCTTCGCCCTTGCCCGCCTCTGGCTGCGCAGCCGCAAGCCGCGGAGCGCCGCCGGCGCCATCGCGACGGCCGGCGCGGTCGCCCTGTTCGGCGGCCTGCTCGAGGTCGCGCAGTCTTCGCTCGGCGCCCGGTCGGGCGACTGGGGCGACTTCGCCGCCGACCTCGCCGGCGCCGCCCTCGCCCTCGCCCTGGCGCGCCGTCGACCGCGCGATCCGATTTATACGCTCGAAAAGTAAGGCGGCGTATAATTCGCACATGACGCCGGAACGACTGCCGGAGGCCGCGCAGGCGCTCTATGCCGAACTCCTCGATCGACTGCGCGTTCTCGATCGCGCCGGCAGCGACCTTCCTGTCGGATCGTTCGTCTCGAAGTTGATCCGTGAGCGGCGCTACTGGTACCTCCAGGCGACTGGAGCGGGCGTCCGGACGCAGCGCTATCTCGGCGTCGAGAGCGAGGAACTGCTCGCCCGGATAGAGGAGGTCGAACAGCGGCGCCGCGAACTCGAGCCCGATCGGATTCGCGTCCGCGAGGCCCACGACATGCTGATTGCGGCGGGCGCCTACCGGGATTCCGCGGTCGGGACGCGCGTGGTCGAGCTGCTGAGTGCCTCCGGCCTGTTCCGGGCCGGTGCGGTCCTCGTCGGGACGCGCGCTTTCGGCATCCTGGCCAACTCGCTCGGTGTGCGCGCGAGCATGCTGGCGCGCACCCAGGATGTCGACGTGGCCGTGGACCGCCAGACGGCGGTCGCCATCCGGGCCGAGCCCGCGGGCGCCATTACCGACTGGCTGACCGGTTCCGAGCCGCCGTTTCTGCCCGTCCCCGGTCTCGACCCGCGGCAGGCATCGACGTCGTTCAAGCTGCGCGGGCGCGAGCATCGAATCGACTTCCTGACGCCGCTGCACGGACCCGATCGCGAGCGCCCGGTCGAGCTGCCCGCGCTCGGGCTGTCGGCCTGGCCGCTGCGCCTGCTCGACTATCTGATCGAGGATCCGATCGAAGCTGCGCTCGTCGGAGCGCAGCCGATCCTCGTTCCGGTTCCGAATCCCGCGCGCTACGCCCTTCACAAGCTCTGGGTAGCGCGCCGACGCCCGGCCTCCGAGGTCGTGCGGGCCCGCAAGGACCGGGAACAGGCGACGCTGTTGCTGGCGACTCTGCTCGAGGACTCCCCCGAGTTCGTGGATCGGGCAATGACCGCGCTCGCCCGGCAACCCCACGCGCTGGCACCCGTACGGGCCGAGCTCGAACGGCTCCCCGTCGACGGGGGAAAGGAACTGGCGCGAAGACTCCGCTGAGAAACGGAAGGGCTCCGGGCCGCCGCCCATCGCTGTCCAGGGCGGGACCGCATCCGGTCGGGAGCCAGTCGATGCCGGGAACCGCCAGTCGATCGGCGGAGAGAGAGAGAGAGACGAGAAGCTCCCATGGAAGGGAAAGGCTGCTGGTTCCGGGTCGGTCTGCGCGAGTCTCGACGGCCGCGGGCTGCACCGCCGGGAGTTCGCCTGCCGCATCCGCATCTTGTTTTTCCCCTCTATGGGCTTTCGTCTTTCGCTGAAGGTTCCTGGTCTCAGGCCCTCGCGTGTTTTCGCGGCTTCCTGCCCTTGGAGACGTCGGCCGATCGGGGCGGGCAGGTCGGTGGAGGGGCCGAAGGTGGCGCAGGCCCGGCCGGCGCGGCCGGCGGAGTCGGCTTTGACAAGCCGGCGGCTCTCGGGTAACTTCCTGCCTGCATTCGGAGTGGTCCGGCGCTTCGGCGTCGGGCTCGGCAACCTGGGACGGACCCCCAAGGTGCCCACCCGCCGCCTTCACGGAGCGGGAATGCGGCCGCTGCAAGGCGGCAACGAAGCGTCCGACCGGGGAAACCCGCTCTCCGAATGCGTGCGAGAGCGGGTTTTTTCTTTTTCCGCCGGGAGAGACGAGTCCGATGAAGGTCACCGAACACCTCGAGCGCGCCACCGGGCCGCTGATCAGTTTCGAGATCATCCCGCCGCTGCGCGGCGGCAACGTGCGCAGCCTGATGGACCTGGTCGACGACCTGGCGCGCTTCCGGCCGCCGTTCATCGACATCACCAGCCACGCCGCCGAGGTCGTCTTCGAGGAGACGCCGCAGGGGCTGCAGCGGCGCGTCAAGCGCAAGCGCCCCGGCACGCTGGGAGTCTGCGCGCTGATCCAGAACAAGTGGGGGATCGACGCGGTGCCGCACGTCCTCTGCCAGGGGTTCACCCGCGAGGAGACCGAGGACTTCCTCATCGAGCTGCGCTACCTCGGCATCGACAACGTGCTGGCGGTGCGCGGCGACGAGAGCGGCTACCAGAAGCCGCTGCTGCACGGCAAGACGGCCAACGACTTCGCCGTCGACCTGGTGCGCCAGATCGCCGACATGAACCGCGGCCGCTACCTGCAGGCCGACCTGCTCGACGCCTCGCCGACCGACTTCTGCGTCGGCGTCGGCGGCTACCCGGAGAAGCACTTCGAGGCGCCCAACCTGGACACCGACATCCGCCGCACGAAGGAGAAGCTCGAGGCGGGCGGCGACTACGTGGTGACCCAGATGTTCTTCGACAACCGCGGCTACTTCGACTACGTCGAGCGCTGCCGCGCAGCGGGCATCACGGCGCCGATCATCCCGGGGATCAAGATCCTCACCTCGCGCGCCCAGCTGGCCTCGATTCCGCGTACCTTCCACGTCGACATCCCCGCCGACCTGTCCGACGCCGTCAGCGCCGCGCCGCCCGAGCGGGTCGCCGACGTCGGTGTCGACTGGGCCGAACGGCAGGTGCGCGAGCTGCTCGACCGTGGCGTGCCGTCGGTCCACTTCTACGTCATGCAGAGCGCCGCCGCGGTCTCGGCGGTGCTCGACCGGCTGCAGCTCGGCGGCAAGGTGAAGGGATGACGGCGATCCCGCAGCCCGCCGACCGTGAGGCGCGCACCCAGGCGCTGCTCGAGGCGCTCGAGGAGCGCCTGCTCGTCCTCGACGGCGCCACCGGCACGGCCCTCCAGGCCTGGGATCTCTCGGCGGCCGACTTCGGTGGCGCCGAGTTCGAGGGGTGCAACGAGAACCTCTGCCGCACCCGGCCCGACGTGGTGCGCGGCGTCTCCGAGGGCTACCTCACCGCGGGCGCCGACATCGTCGAGACCAACTCCTTCGGCGGCACGCCGCTGGTGCTCGCCGAGTACGGTCTCGAGGCGCACGCTTTCGAGCTCAACCGGCTCGCCGCGGCGCTCGCCCGCGAAGCGTGCGCGAAATACGATCGTCCCGGGAGATTGCGCTTCGTCGCCGGCTCGATGGGCCCGACCACCAAGGCGATCTCGGTCACCGGCGGCGTGACCTTCGAGGGATTGATCGACAACTTCCGCGCCCAGGCGCTCGGGTTGATGGCCGGCGGTGCCGACTACCTGCTGCTCGAGACCTGCCAGGACACGCGCAACGTCAAGGCCGGGTTGATCGGCATCGAGGCGGCCTTCGCCGAGGCCGGCTGGCGCCTGCCCGTCGCCGTCTCGGCGACCATCGAACCGACCGGCACGATGCTCGCGGGCCAGGACGCCGAAGCGCTCGCCGTCTCGCTGCTGCACGCCGATCTGCTCTACGTCGGGCTCAACTGCGCCACCGGCCCGGCGCTGATGGCCGATCACCTGCGCACCCTGTCGGAGATCTGCCGCACCCGCGTCGCCTGCGTGCCCAACGCCGGCCTGCCCGACGAGGAGGGGCGCTACCTCGAGGGGCCGGAGGTCTTCCGCGAGGTCTTCGGCCGCTTCCTCGACGAGGGGTGGCTCAACCTGGTCGGCGGCTGCTGCGGTACCACCGCGGCGCACGTCGAGGCGCTGGCACAGCTGGTCGCCGGGCGGACGCCGCGGCCGGTGCCGCACCACCAGCGCGCCTTCGTCTCCGGCCTCGAAGCGGTCGAGCTGGTGGCCGAGAACCGGCCGCTGCTGGTCGGCGAGAAGACCAACGTCCTCGGTTCGCGCGCCTTCAAGCAGCGCATCGCGGCGGGGGACTTCGAGGGGGCGGCCGAGATCGGCCGCGCCCAGGTGCGCTCGGGGGCGCAGGTGCTCGACGTCTGCCTGCAGGACCCCGACCGCGACGAGCTGGCCGACGTCGAGGCCTTCCTCGACCGCCTGACCCGGGTGGTCAAGGCGCCGCTGATGCTCGATTCGACCGACGCTCGGGTGCTCGAGCGCGGGCTCACCTGGTGTCAGGGCAAGGCAATCCTCAACTCGATCAATCTCGAGGACGGCCTCGAGCGGTTCCAGCGGGTGGTACCGCTCGGCCGGCGATTCGGAGCGGCATTCGTCGTCGGCCTGATCGACGAGCAGGGGATGGCGGTTACCGTCGAACGCAAGCTCGAGGTCGCGCGGCGCAGCCACCGCATCCTCACCGAGGAGATGGGGGTCGCCTCGGAGGACATCTGGTGGGACCCGCTCACCTTCCCGTGCGGCACCGGCGACGAGAACTACCTCGGTTCGGCGGCGGCGACGATCGAGAGCCTGCGCCGGCTCAAGGGCGAGTTCCCGTTCGCACGCACGATCCTCGGCGTCTCCAACGTCTCGTTCGGACTGCCGCCGGCGGGTCGCGAGGTGCTCAACTCGGTCTTCCTTCACCACGCCACTCAGGCCGGCCTCGACGCGGCGATCGTCAACACCGAGCGGCTGGCGCGCTACGCCGAGATTCCCGAGGCGGAGCGGCGGCTGGCCGAGGCGCTGATCGACCTGCCGGTGGGCGACCGGGCGGCGGGCGAAGCGGCGGTGGCGGCGTTCACCGAGCACTTCCGCGGCCGCGAGTCGGCGCGCCAGAAGGGGCGGCGCGACGACCTGCCGCTCGACGAGCGGCTCTCGCGCGCCGTCGTCGAAGGGACCAAGGAGGGGCTCGAGGCGGATCTCGACCTCGCCCTGGCCGACCCGCGCTGGCCGACGCCGCTCGAGGTGATCAACGGCCCGCTGATGGCCGGCATGGCCGAGGTCGGGCGGCTGTTCAACGACAATCGACTGATCGTCGCCGAGGTGCTGCAGTCGGCCGAAGTGATGAAAGCGGCGGTCTCCCACCTCGAGCGCTTCATGGAGCGCGCCGCCGGTTCGACACGCGGCAAAGTGCTGCTCGCCACGGTCAAGGGCGACGTGCACGACATCGGCAAGAACCTGGTCGAGATCGTGCTCGCCAACAACGGCTTCTCGGTGGTCAATCTCGGTATCAAGATCCCCTCCGAGCAGCTCATCCAGGCGGTGCGCGAGCACCGGCCCGACGTGATCGGCCTCTCCGGCCTGCTGGTCAAGAGCGCCCAGCAGATGGTGCTCACCGCCGGTGACCTCGCCGCGGTCGGCATCGACACGCCGCTGCTGGTGGGCGGCGCGGCGCTGACCCGCCGCTTCACCCATCGCAGGATCGCGCTCGCCTACACGGG
>CAYYIK010000023.1:8309-37075 GCA_964471955.1 uncultured Thermoanaerobaculia bacterium
GCGCGGCGCTGACCCGCCGCTTCACCCATCGCAGGATCGCGCTCGCCTACACGGGGGTCTGCACCTACGCCAAGGACGCCATGCACGGCCTGTCGCTGGTCGAGCGGCTGGTCGATCCCGAGCGGCGTCCGGGGCTCGAGTCCGAGATCGCGGAAGTCGCGGCGGGCGACAACCGGGACGCCGAGACGGTGCGCGCCGACGACGCCTTCGAGACGCGCCCCCGGCGCTCGGCGGTGCGTCGCGACCTCGCCGCGCCGCCGCCTCCCGACCTCGCGCGCCACGTCGAGACGCTCGACCTCGACGCGGTGTGGGGCGAACTCAACCCGCAGATGCTCTACGGCAAGCACCTCGGCCTGCGCGGCGTGGTGCGGCGCCTGGCCGAGGCGGGCGATCCGAAGTACCGCATGCTCGAAGGGGTGGTCGACGAGCTCAAGGCCCTCGGCCGCGCCGGCGCCCTCACGGCGAAGGCGGTCTGGCGCTTCTTCCCGGCGCGCGCCGAGGGGGAGAAACTGACCCTGCTCGACCCGGACAGCGGCGCGGTCGCCGCCGAGTGGGTGCTGCCCCGCCAGGGGGGGCCCGAGGGGCTCTGCATGGCCGACTACGTGCTCGACGGCGACCACGTGGCGCTGCTGGTGACCACCGCCGGCGCCGGCGTGCGCGAGCGGGTCGAAGCGTGGAAGCAGGCGGGCGAGTACCTCAAGAGCCACGCCTTCGCGGCACTGGCGCTCGAGACCGCCGAGGCGTCCGCCGAGTGGCTCCACCGGGAGCTGCGCCGGCGCTGGGGCTTCGCCGATCCGCCCGAGCTCGCCGCCGAGGATCGCTTCGCGGCGCGCTACCGGGGCAAGCGCTACAGTTTCGGCTACCCCGCCTGCCCCGACCTCGCCGGGCAGCGGGCGCTGTTCGCGGCGCTGCGCCCGGAGGAGATCGGCGTCGAGCTCACCGAGGGGGAGATGATGGAGCCGGAGGCGTCGGTCTCGGCGCTCGTCTTCCACCACCCCGATGCGCGCTATTTCGGAGTCTGAGTTGCGCTTCGCCGCCGAGTTTCTGCGCGACCCCGATCTCTTCCCGGCGCGGCCGGCCGGCGAGCCGTGGGGGAGCGGCCGGGTGCGCGTCGACGCGATCGGCGGCCCCTACCAGTTCCTCGGCGTCGACGCGGTGCAGCGCGACTTCCTGCGCCGCCACTTCGCGCCGCTCCTGCTCGCCGACGAGGAGGGGGAGGGCGACGTGCCGCTGCGGATCTTCCGCGTCGACCCGGCCGAGCTGCTCGAGGTCGCCGGTCCCGACTGGGTCTTCCGCCTCGACCTCGATCCGTCGCCGCAGGCGCTGCGCTGGGCCGGCCGGCGGCTGCTCGGCCGGCTCGACTGGCGGCCGGCGCTCGCCGGTTCGGCCTGGATGCCGCCCGGCGACGAGGCGGAACGGCTGGGCAGTTTCGAGAACGTGCTGCGCATCGCCGCGGCCTACCGCTCGATCGAGACGGGCGGCGTGCTGCTCCACTCGGCGGGGGTGGTCGCCGACGGGCGGGCCTGGCTCTTCTACGGCCGTTCGGGGGCCGGCAAGTCGACCCTGTCGCGCCTGTCGGCCGAGGCCGGCCACCAGGTGCTCTCCGACGAACTCAACGCGGTGGTGGCGACGCCGGAGGGGCCGCGGCTCGAGCGGATGCCGTTCTCGGGCGACTTCGGCCGCGATGTCGGGCCCCGCCAGAGCTGGCCGCTGGGCGGCATCTTCGCGCTGCGCCAGGGGAGCGAACCGGCGCGCTCGCCGCTCTCGCGCGGCGCGGCGGTGGCGGGGCTGCTCGCCTGCGCGCCGTTCGTCAACGCCGATCCGCACCGCTCGCCGGCTCTGCTCGCCGCCCTCGACCGGCTGACCGCGGCGCGGCCGGCCGAGACGCTGACCTTCCGTCGCGACGCCTCTTTCTGGGATATCGTCCTCGCCGCGTCGTGACCCCGCCCGATCCCATCTACCGCCGTCCGGACGACCTGCGCTTCCGCGTCCTCGACGGGGAGGCGGTGGTCCTGCTGCAGCGCTCGGCCGAGGCGCTCGGGCTCGACGCGGTCGGCTCGCGCATCCTCGAACTGTGCGACGGCACGCGACCGCTCTCGGCGATTGTCGACCTGCTCGAGGCGGAGTTCGACGTCGAGCGCGAGCGGCTCGCCGCGGACGTCGAGCGGTTCGCCGGAGAGCTGGTCGAGGCGGGCCTGCTCGAGCCCGCCGATCCGGGGATGGCTGGCGCCCCGTGAGCGGCTACGGCGAGCGGATGGCCCGCTTCTGGGACGACAACCGCCTGTTCACCGTCCTGCTCGAGCTGACCTACCGCTGCAATCTCGACTGCGTCTTCTGCTACAACGACCTCGCTCTGGCGGGCAAAGCGCTCACTCTCGCCGACTACCGGACGCTGATCGACGACCTGGCGACGATGGGGGTCCTCCATCTGTCGCTGTCGGGCGGCGAGCCGCTGGCTCATCCCGACTTCTTCGCCATCGGCGCCCACGCGCGCCAGCGCGGCTTCGCGGTGCGCGTCAAGTCGAACGGCCACGCGCTGCGCGGTGCGCTCGCCCGGCGGCTGCGCGAGGAGATCGACCCCTACCTGATCGAAGTCAGCTTGCACGGCGCCAGCGCGGCGACCCACGACCGCCAGACCCGGGTGGCGGGGAGCTTCGAGCGCCTGCTGGCGAACCTCGGCGAACTGCGCGAGCTCGGCCTGCGGGTGCAGCTGAATTCGACCCTGACGGCGTGGAACGAAGCGGAGCTCGAGGCGACCTTCGAACTCGCCGATCGCCTCGGCCTGCCGCTGCAGGTCGACCCGGAGGTCACGCCGCGGGACGACGGCGACCGCTCGCCGCTCGAGCTGGCGCCGTCGCGCACCGGCGTCCGGCGGCTGTTCGAGATCCAGGCCGAGCGGCTCGAACGGGCCGGGGTGGCGCCGGTGCGCGTCGCCCGCCACGGCGACGAACCGGGGGCGCAGGCGGCCTCGGGCAAGCACTGCGGCGCCGGCTCCTCGCACCTGACCATCGACCCGTTCGGCAACGTCTATCCGTGCGTGCAGTGGCGGCGCCCGGTGGGCAATCTGCACGAGGCCGCGATCGCCGCGATCTGGAGCGGCTCGGCGGGGCTGGCCGAGGTACGGCGCATCGAGACCGAGATCCCAGCGGCCCTCGCCCTGCACGGCGGCGACGCGCGTGAGATGGGCTTCTGCCCCGGCCTCGCCGAGCAGACGCAGGGCGCCGCGACGGCGGTCTACGGCGCCGCCGTCGAGCGGCTCACCCTGCGGCGCGAAGTGGCGGCGCGGCGGCCGGGGCACGCCCGCCTGCCGGTCGTCGGCTGACGCCGCAGGACCCCCTTCAGGAAGAGATGATCGAGGCGCAGGGTCCCCCCTGGCCGAACGCCTTGCCGGGCGAGCAGATCGAGGCGACCGTCTCGAGCCGTTCGCGGTAGAGGATGCGCGGGGAGCGGTAGGGCGCGCGCGGACGCGGCGCGTCGGCCGGCGGCGCGGCTTCGGGAGCGAAGCGGGAGTCGGAACGGCTCGTCATGGCGGGTCAGTTCGCTCGCAGGCAGAGGCGGTCGATGGGAAGTCGCAACATCGGCGTACAGGTCATCGCAGGTCGGTCGCCGGGTCGCCCAGCAGGGTGTAGGCGGCGGCGACGCGCGCCTTGCCGCCGGCGGCCAGATAGGCGCGCAGGCCGGCGACGGCGCGATCGCCCAGCCGGCCGGCGCCGGAGTCGAGCAGCGCCGGGAGGATCCGGTCGGCCAGTTCGGCGACCTCCCCTTCGAACGACAGCCCGCCCGGCCCCCAGGCCGCGATGGCGCCGCCCTGCGGGGCGAGCACCAGCTCCTCGGCGAGGGTGCGGAAGCCGGGGAAGGCGAAACTCGCCACGTAGCAGCTCTCGGCGGTGAAGACCGGCAGGCGCGCGCCGTTGGCGAGCGCCGGGACGTCGTCGGAGGCGAGCAGCACCTCGTGGGCGAGGCGGTCGACGCCGCCGTGGCCGACGTAGTTGATCAGCGCCGCGCCCTCGCCGAAGGCGGCGAGCAGGCGGGCGCGCGCGGCGGCGGCGTCGGCCGGCGAGGCGAGGTGGATCGTCTCGACGTCGAAGCCGGCCGGGATCCGCTCGCGCAGCGCCAGGCTGGTGGCGGGGAAGTCCCCCGCCGCGTCGGCGTCGTCGGCCACCAGGGCGACGCGCGAGCTCCAGCTGCCGGCCGGCGCCGACTCGTAGGCGCGCAGCTTGGCGACGAAGGCGCGCAGCTCGTCGGCCGAGAGGACCGGCAGGCGGCCGAGGGCGACCTCGGGGTCGCCGTCGCGGCCGGCGAAGTCGGCGAGCGGCAGGTCCGAGCCGACCAGGCCGAGGCCGGTCGCGGCGACCATCGCCGGCACCAGGTTGGCCGTCTCGCCGTGCAGGCCGCGGTAGTCGTAACTCCCCTTGCCGGCGAGCACGACGTAGCGGGGTGCCAGCTCCCAGCGCGTCGCGGCCCAGCGCAGGAACTCGGTCAGGCCGGCGCGGTCGAAGACGCCGAAACGGAACTCGTCGGTGATCTGCTCGACGGTGACGACCCGCGTCTCGAACCCCTGTTCGGCACGGTAGTCGGCGAGCTCCTGCGCCGCCTCGAGCAGCGCGGCGTCGGTGATCACCAGGTAGTCGGCGCGGTTGGACTCGTCGCGCAGGCCCGCCGGAGCCGGCTTGCCGGCCACGCCGGCCACCGCCAGCGGCGCGGCGCTGGCGAGGTAAGGGGTGGTCGGCGAGGCCGGGCGGAAGCGGACCTGCCAGCTCCCGTCACGCGCCCGCTCGGCGCCAACGGAGACCCGGCGCGGCCGCCGCGGCTCGCTGAGGTCGAGCAGGGTGATCTCGGGCGAGGAGAAGCCGCTCACCGCCACGACCGGGTGAGCGTCGCCGCGGAAGGCGAGGCGATCCGCCTCGGCGCGGTAGCGGCGCGCGTAGTCGAGATCGAAGCCGTCGACCCAGACCGAGCCCTCGGTGGCGACGAGGGTGATCCGGTTCTCCCCTTCGGCGAGCAGGCCGGCCGGCACCGGGAAGCGCGCGGTCTCGGGCAGCGCCGCCGTCCAGACCGCCTCGCCCAGACGGGAACCGTTGAGGTCGACGGTGACGCGGAAGCGGCCGCTGGCGGCCGAGGGCGTGTAGCCGTGCAGCCGCACGGCGAGTTCATCGGAGGAGCCGGTGCGGTCGTCGGCCGCCGGCGCGGCGAGCTGGAAGTCGAAGTCGCGGCGCGCCTGGCCGGCGAGGTCGGCGATCAGCACCGTCCAGAACCAGTAGTCCCCTTCGGGGTCGCCCGGTCCGTGCAGCCACTCCTGGACGTCCTGCTCGAGGCTGCGCCGGTCGCGGAAGGTCGCGGCGGCGGACGGGGCGCCGGCCGGCCCGGCCGGCACCTCGACGATCGGCGTGCCCGGACCGGGGGCGACCCAGTAGGCGTTGGTGTCGGCGTAGGGGCTGGCGAACGATTCGGCGTGGAAGTCGAGCGAGTTGCCGTCGCGGTCGCTGCTCCAGGCGACGTCGTGGCCGAAGTGGGTGAGCCGCAGCTCGCCGCGGCGCAGCCAGCCGGCCACCGTCGAGACGCGCACGCCGAGCGCCGCGGCGAGGTCGCCGGCGGGTACCGAGTGCCAGCCGGCCTCGGCGGTGGCGAGGCGGGCGCGCACCGGCGGCGCCGCGGGGGCGGTCCCGGTCGACGTCTCGGGGCGCGGCAGGCGCGGCTTGCCCCGCACGCCACTGGTCGCCGGCGCCGCGGCGGCGCGACGCGCTTCGACGGTCAGCTCCCACGGGCCGTGGACACGGCTGCGTCCGCTCGCTTCGAGCTCGACGAGGCGGTAGATCAGCCGCTCGGCCGGCGGCGCGGCCGCGTCGACGAACCGGTAGCTGCCGCCGGGCAGGCTGCCGGCGGCCGGCAGCGGCTGCGCCGCGACGGCGGTCCAGGCGCGGGTGCGCGGATCCTGGCGTTCGAGCCCCCAGGCGAGCGTGTCGACCTCGGCGCCGGTCTCCCACTCGACCACCACGCGGCCGCGGTCCCGGAAGGCGCGCGGCTGCGAGACGTTGGCCCAGTTGGGGGCGTTGAGGAAGCGGCAGGAGGTGGCGAGTCCCGCGGCGACCAGGTCGGGCGCGCCGGCGAAGACCGGGTCGTTCGAGAAGACCGCCGTGGTGTCGTTGATCACCGTGACGGCGCCGTCGGGCGGGCCGACGAGCGTCATCCGGTAGGAGAACGAGGAGGTCTGCCCGGGGATCATCAGCGCCTGGGTGCCGCCGCCGCCGCAGGTCGGGTCGACCGCCGAGACCGGCTGCCAGCGCAGCAGGCCGCCGAGGGTGTCGTTGGCGACCAGGGTGCTGCCGCTGCCGGAGATGTTCGAGATCGTCACCTGGGCCGGGTCGTAGTCGGTCTGGTACTCGTAGTACGCGGCGGCGCCGCAGCGCTCGTGCTCGGGGGTGAGGCAGTCGGGGGTGCAGCTGGCGGTGTTGGCCACCGTGACGCCGCAGTCCCACGCGGTCTCGCTCACCTTGGTGCAGGAGCAGGTCATGCCGAGGGCCGGGACCGGGACGGTCGAGTTCTTCACCTCGCAGCGGCACTTCGACGGCGCGCCCGGTGCGAGTTCGGCCTCGCTGTCGCAAGTGGGGCTTCCGACCTCACTGGCGTTCTGACCCCAGGTAGCGCAGACGGGGATGTCGACGAAGCCGTCGGGCAGCCCCGGCGGCAGATCGGTGCAGAGCAGGGTGACCGGGTCGGTGAACTCGATGATGCTCTCGGTGCCGCAGCCGGGGAAGGCCACGCCCGCCTTCAGATCGGCGCAGAAGTCGCCGTCCTCGTTGAGGTAGGGGCCGTTGTCGGGCGAGCCGACCGGAAAGAGCCGCGCCAGATCGAGCTCGGTCGCCGAGTTGGTCCCGCACGCCGTGGCGGTGGTGGCTCCTGCCGGGTGGAGGGCCTCGATGGCGCAGCTCGAACCGTTGTAGGCGTCGGTGGCCGGATCGCCGTCGTTGTTGATGAACAGGCCGACGTCGTAGCGCACGTTGGCGGTCGTGTTGCTCAGCCGCGCCCCGAGCCGCAGGGTGATCGTGTCGGAGGGGCTGGTGCAGCCGTCGTCGATGGTGCCGAGACCGACCAGCACGAAGGTCACGTCGTTGGCGGTGCAGCTCTGCCCCCCCAGCGCCTGGACGCAGCTGCCGTTGGTGATCACGCTGGCGCGGGCGCCGCCGGAGAGTGTCAGGAGGCTGACGAGAGCGAGCAGGGGGACAGAAATTGACCGTCCGACGGCGCGCTTCTTGGGAAAATCAGTAACCATTGGGGCGCTCCTGATGACTATCTTGCGGTCTGAATGTGAACTACTTTACAGCAGGAGCTACCCCTTCGGGTAGGGGGGAGGGAGGGGAGGCCGGCGGGCCCCGGGAGGCGGACTCAGAGGAAGTGGAGCGTCTCGTCGATTCGCGGTCGGCGCGAGCGGGCCCCGAGGACGGTCGAGCGGAGGCGGAAGAACTCGGCGAGGTCCTCGTCCCCGCCGGCCCCCTCCCCGAGCTCGGACTCCACCGCCTCGGGGTCCTCCCCCCGCTCGAGGCGGGCGAAGACCTCCCGCAGCTTGGGGCCCGCCTCGAGCCCGGTCAGCTCGGTGAAGCGGCGCAGCGCGCGGGAGAGCTGCCGCGGGTCGGGTTCGGCCCCTTCGGGCCCGCCGGAGAGCCCCTCGAACTCGCCGGCCATCGCGGCGAAGGCCCGCTCCAGGCGCCCCTCGTCGACGCCGGCGAGGAGGTCGTCGGCGCCTTCCTCCTCCGCCTCGGAGCGGCCGGCCGAGAGGGTCGCGAAGCGCGAGGGGCGTCGCGGCAGCTCCGGGGCCCCGCACTCCGGACAGGACGGCCGCGCCTCGGGCGCCACCCGGGGGGAGAAGAAGCTGAAGACGGCGTGACAGGCGGCGCAGTAGAACTCGTAGATCGGCACACGCAACTTCTACCACGAAAGGACTTCTCGGGATCGTGCCGGACCGGTCCGCGGCGTTTGTGGAGTGCTGCAACTTGACGAGCGGGGATTGCGTACATATCCTACCGACCGGTCGGAACCTTCCGACCAGTCGGTAGGAGACACCCGATGAGCCCCGAGCCGTACCCCGAGGTCGCCCCGACCCGCGACCGGATCTGCGAGGCCGCCTTCGCGCTGTTCGGCGAGAAGGGGTACGACGGCGCCTCGATGAGCGAGCTGGCCGAACGGGTCGGCCTCGCCAAGCCTTCGATCTACAACTACTTCAAGTCGAAGGAGGAGCTGCTGGTCGCCCTCGTCGAGGAGGCGATGCGGCAGTGGAAGGAGCACTGCCTCGCGCCGGTGGTCGCGGCCGGCACATTCGAGCGACAGCTCGCCGTCCACCTGCGCCAGAGCGTGGAGTTCTCCAGCCGCAGCCCCCACGTCGTGGCGGTCTTCCACATGGCGACGACCCACGTCCAGGGGGAGCTCGCCTTGCGCATCCAGACGATGGTCGAAGCCGTCGAGGCGGAGATTCAGCAGGTCTTCGGGGCGAGCCTGGCGCGGGCGATCGAATCCGGCGAGGTCCCGGCGGAGGGCGACGTGGCCGACCGCATCCTCTTCCTCGGCGTCTTCTTTCACGGTCTTCTCTTTCTGCAGACCAACTGTCCGCACCAGGTCGGCCCGCTGCGCGCACGCCTGGAACCGGTCTGGCGCCAGCTCTTCCGGGGCGTCGTCGGCCGGCCGCCTCAGGAGCCCCTCTTCCCATGACCCGAGTTACCCGCAGCTGCGCCGCGGCAATCGTTGTCGCGGCCTACTCCCTTCCCGTCGGCGCGGCTCGTCTCGATCTGCCCCAGGCGGTCGAGCGGGCTCTGGCCGACAATCCGGCCCTGGCGGCGATCGCCGAGACGCGCGCCCGCGTGGCGGGCGGCATCCGCGAGGCGCGCGCCGACGCCTTTCCGCAGCTGGCCCTGGTCACCGCGTGGAGTCAGGCGCGCAACCCGTCGCTGCTCAACAGCCCCGATTTCGAGTCGATTCTCGAGCAGTTCCCGGGCGGCAGCTTCGAGCCGTCGACCCAGGAGCTGACGCGGGCCGTCGTCGAGGTCACCCAGCCGATCTGGACCTTCGGCAAGGTCGGCGCCGCGATCGATCTCGCCGAACTGGCGGCGCAGGTCGCCGAGCGGCGGATCACGGTCGCCGAGCTCGACACCGCCCAGGCGGTCGCCGAGGCCTACTACCGGGTGCTGGCCAGCCGGGACGCCCTGGCGACGATCGAGGCGGATCGCCAGTTCCGCCGCCGCGACCTCGAGCGGGTCGAGAGCCTGCTCGCGATCGGCGAGGCGACCGAGCTCGAGCGGCTGCGCGCCGAGGCGGCGGTGGCCGAGGTCGAGCCCGAAGTGGCGCGCCGGCAGGGGGATGTCTCGATCGCCGAAACCGCCCTGCGCCGCCTGCTCGCGCTGCCCGCCGGTGAGCCGCTCGACCTGGTGGCGGTGGCCGGCGAGCCGGACGACGCGCCGGCGGTCGAGGAGCTGGTCGCCGCCGGCCTCGCGGCGCGCCCCGAGATCGCCGACTTCGAGCTGCAGCTCGAGATCTACGACAAACGACACGCGGTGACCGCTGCCGAGGGCAAACCGCAGATCGAGTTCGCCGGCAGCTGGGGGCGCGAAGTGCGCGAGCTCGACAACTTCGGCGACCCGCTCTACTCGGCCTGGTCGGCCGGCGTCGGCCTGCGCTGGGAGTTCTTCGACGGCGGCCGCCGGCGCGGCAAGCTCGAACAGCTGGCCAGCGAGCAGCGCCAGACCGCCCTCGACCTCGAGGACCTGCGCGCCCGCGTCGGCCTCGAGATCGGCCAGGCCGCGGCCGACTACCGCACCGCCCGCGCCCGCGCGGCCGCGGCGCGCAGCTCGGCGCGGGTCGCCCGCGAGGCGCTGCGCGTGGCGCGCGAGAACTACGAGCAGGGGGTCGCCACGCAGACCGACCTGCTCGACGCCCAGAGCCGCGCCACGCTCGCCGACACACTCGCCGTCTCTTCCTACTACGACGCACTGATCCAGGCCTCTCGCCTCGCCCGTTCGGTCGGCCAGCTGCCGACCGCCGGCTGGCAGGCCGTTGCGGAGAACTGACCGCCATGTTCCGCTCGAAGCTCCTTCCCCTCCTGATCGCTCTCCCCCTCGCCGCCGCCGGCTGCGCGCGCGAGAAGGCCGAAGCTGCTCCCACCGCGACGCCGGCCGACCGCCCCGCGCAGGTGCGCGTGATCGAGCTGGCGCCCCGCTTCGTCGCCGACCGCACCAGCTGGCCGGCCGATCTGCTGCCCGAACGTCGCGCCACCCTCGCCGCCGAGGTCGGCGGCTCGGTGGAGGCGGTCACCGTTCAGCTCGGCGAAACCGTGCGCGCCGGCCGGCAGCTCGCCTCGATCGACGAACGCGCGCTCGCCCAGCGGGTGGCCGAGGCGGAGGCCTGGCTGCGCCAGGCCGAGCAGCAGCACGAGCGGGCCAGCAACCTGTTCGCCCGCAAGGCGGTGACGCGAGCGCACCTGCTCGACGCCGAGACCAACCGGGACGTCGCCCGGGCGCGCCTCGCCACTGCCCGCCTCGAGCTGCGCAAGTCGCACGTCGAGGCGCCGTGGGCGGGCAGCGTGGCCGCCCGCCACGTCGAGGTGGGCGACTTCGTGGCGCCCGGCACGCCGCTGTTCGAACTGGTCGACGTCTCGCGCCTCAAGGTGCGGGCGCCGGCGCGCGCCGCCGACGTTCCGTATCTCGCGGTCGGCCGCGAAGTCGAAGTGACGGTCGACGCGCTGCCGGGCGAGCGCTTTTCGGCCCGCCTCGAACGCATGGGGGCCGAGCTCGATCCGGCCACCCGCACCCTCGAGGTCGAGGCCGAGATCGACAACCGCGACGGCCGACTCAAGCCGGGCATGCTGGCGCGCATCACGGTCACCCGCCGCGAGCTGCCCGCCGCGCTCGTCGTGCCGGGCGCGGCAGTGGTCGACCTCGGCGCCGCGAAGGCGGTCTGGCTGGTCGAGGACGGCCGCGCCACGCGGCGCGAGGTGACCCTCGGGCCGGTGATCGGCGAGGAGGTGGTCATCGAGGGCGTTGCGGCCGGCAGCCGGGTGATCGTCGAGGGCGGCCACCTGGTCGGCGAAGGCCAGAAGGTCGAGGAGGTCTGAGGTGAGACTCGGAGAGTTCGCGGTTCGCAACCGCGCGACGGTCTTCTTCGCCATCGCCGCGGTGGCGATCGCCGGCCTCTCGGCCTACCGGTCGCTGCCGCGCGAGAGCTTCCCCGACGTCTCGATTCCCAACATCCTCGTCTACACGCTGTGGCCCGGGGCCTCGCCGGCGGACGTCGAGAAGCAGCTGACCGACGAGCTCGAACGGGAGCTGCAGGGGCTCGAGGGACTCAAGCAGCTCACTTCGACGTCGACCGAGAGCGTGTCGGTGGTCAACGTCGAGTTCGTCTCGGGGGTCGACCTCGACTTCGCGCTGCAGAAGGTGCGCGACCGGGTCGACCTCGCCAAGGCCGAGTTTCCGGAAGAGGCCGAGGAGCCGGTGCTGCGCGAGCTCAACTTCTCCGACGTGCCGATCCTCCAGGTGCACCTGTCGGGGGACCTGGGGCCGGTCGAGCTGCGGCGCCTGGCCAAGGAGCTGCAGGACGAGGTGGAGGCGATTCCCGGCGTGCTGCGCGCCGCGCTGGTCGGCGGCATCGAGCGCGAGGTCCAGGTCGACGTCGACCCGGAGCGGCTGCGCCTCTACGGCGTCTCGCTGACCGACGTCATCGACACCATCCGCGACGAGAACGTCTCGATTCCCGGTGGCGAACTGCAGCTCACCGGGCGGACGCTCGCCCTGCGGGTTCCCGGCGAAGTCGAGGATCCCGTCGCCATCGAGGAGTTCGTCGTCAAGGCCGTCTCTCAGCAGCCGATCCAGATCCGCGACCTCGCGACGGTACGCTACGGCTTCAAGGATCGCTCGTCCTACTCGCGCATCGACGGGCGCGAATCGGTCTCGCTGTCGGTGCAGAAGCGGAGCGGCGCCAACATCATCGAGGTCGTCGACCGCATCCGCGAGGAGGTCGAGCGGCGGCGCGCCGGCTGGCCGCAGGGGCTCGAGGTGACCTTCCTCGCCGACCAGTCGAAGGACATCCGGATCATGGTCGCCGACCTGGAGAACAACATCCTCTCCGGCGTCGTTCTGGTGGTGATCGTCCTGTTCTTCACCATGGGTCTGCGCAACGCGCTGTTCGTCGGCTCGGCGATCCCCCTGGCAATGCTGCTCACTTTCGTGGTCGTGCAGCTGGCCGGCATGACCCTCAACATGATGGTCCTCTTCTCGCTGGTGCTGGCGGTCGGCATGCTGGTCGACAACTCGATCGTGGTGATCGACAACATCTATCGGCACGTCCAGGAGGGCAGACCGGTCATCGAGGCGGCGCAGATCGGCGCCCGCGAGGTCGGCGGCGCGGTCCTCAACTCGACCCTGACGACGATCGGCGCCTTCCTGCCGCTCTTCTTCTGGCCGGGCGTCGTCGGCGACTTCATGTCGATCCTGCCGATCGCCGTCTGCATCGCGCTCGCCGCCTCGCTGGTGGTGGCGTTCACCTCGAACCCCACCTTCGCGGCCCAGTTCATGCGCCTCGGCAAGGACAGCTCGGTGGTCATCTCCGACCAGGCCGAAGTGCCCGAGGACGCGGGCTACGGCGGGCGCTTGATCCAGCTCTACAAGCGGCTCCTCGTCGCGGCGCTCGACCACCGGGCCATGGTGGTGGGCGGCACGCTGGCGCTCTTCGTCGGGGTCTTCCTGCTTTTCGGCGCCTTCAATCCGGGCGTGGAGTTCTTCCCCGAGACCGAGCCGCGGCAGATCTGGGCCTCGGTCGAGACCCCGCCGGGCACCCGCCTCGAGCAGACCGATGCCATCGTGCGCGAGCTCGAGAACCGGCTGCGCGACCTGCCGGATGTCCAGGTGGTCGCCGCGGCGTCGGGGGCCGGCGCCTCCGGCGACGAGTTCAGCGGCGGCCGTTCGGAGGGCGGCGATCCGACCCGCGGCCGCGTCACGCTCGACCTCGCCGACATGCAGGATCGATCGCAGAGCTCCTTTCTCACCCTCGAGCAGGCGCGCGAGCGGGTGCGCGGCATCCCCGGCGCGACGATCAACGTCGAGCGGCCGGCCGAGGGGCCGCCGGTCGGCGACCCGCTGTCGATCGAACTCTCGGGTGACGACTTCGCCAGGCTGGGCGAGATCGCCGACCGCATCCAGCGGCTGATCGCCGACGTCCCGGGCCTGGCGACCCTCGACAGCGATTTCGACCTCGCCCGCCCCGAAGTGCTCGTCCACGTCGACCGGGAGCAGGCGGCGCGGCTCGGGCTGACCACCGCGAAGATCGCCACCACGGTGCGCACGGCGGTGCACGGCACCGAGGCTTCGCAGTTCCGCGACGGCGAAGACGAATGGGACGTCACGGTGCGCTTCGCCCCCGAGGCCCGGGCCAGCCTCACCGACCTCTCCCGGCTGGTGGTGGTCAACGAGGACGGCGTGCAGATTCCGCTCGAGACGGTGGCCCGCGTGTCGACCGGCAGCGCCCTGCAGTCGATCCAGCACAAGGACCGGCGGCGGGTGGTCACCATCGCGGGCAAGGTCACCAGCCCGGATCAGGCGGTGCCGGTGCGCACCGAGGCGCAGCGCCGGATCGAGGCCGAGGCGGATCTGCTGCCGCCCGGCTACGCCCTGCGCTTCGCCGGCCAGAGCCAGGACGAAGACGAGGCCAAGGCGTTCCTCTCGAAGGCTTTCATGTACGCGGTGCTGCTCGTGCTGCTGCTCATCGTCGGCCAGTTCAACTCCTTCGTCATGCCGTTCATCATCATGACCTCGGTGGTGATGTCGCTGATCGGCGTGCTGCTCGGTCTGCTGGTCACCGGTACGCCGTTCGGCATCATCATGACCGGCCTCGGCGTCATCTCGCTCGCCGGCGTGGTGGTCAACAACGCCATCGTGCTGCTCGACTACGCCGAGCAGCTGCGCGCCCAGGGGCTCGAGCGGCGCACCGCGATCCTGGTGACCGGCATGCGCCGCCTGCGGCCGGTCATGCTCACCGCCATCACGACGATCCTCGGACTGGTGCCGACGGTGGTCGGCTGGGGGTTCGACTTCCGCTCCTTCCGCATCGCGCACGGCGGCGAGTCGAGCCAGTGGTGGCGGCCGATGGGCGTCGCGGTGATGGCCGGCCTCGCCTTCGCGACCTTCCTCACCCTGGTGCTGGTGCCGGTGCTCTACGACCTGCTGCTCGCCTGGCGCGAGCGGCGGGCGCCGGCGCGCGTCGGCGCCGAGGACGACGACGCCGGCCCGGCCGGTGGCGCCGGCGCGTCCGACGAGGAGACCCGGCCGGGCTTCGTGCCGCATCCGGAGGCCGAACCGCTCTGAAGCGCCGGCCGGCGGGCTAGACTCCCGCCATGCGCGAAGACGGCAAGCCGTTCCGCCTGACTTCGGCCGCCCGTACCGGCGGCTGAGCGGCGAAGATCGGTCCGGGGGACCTGATCTCGCTGATTCGACCGGCGCTCCGCTCGACGCGGAGCGACGCGGTCCTGCTGGGTCCGGAGACCGGCGACGATGCCGGGGTCTTCAACCTGGACGGGAGAGGTCTGGTCGCGACGGTCGACTTCATCACTCCGGTCTGCGACGATCCGCGCCGATTCGGCTGGATCGCCGCGGCGAACTCGATGTCGGACGTCTGGGCGACCGGCGGCCGGCCGATCTTCGCCCTCAACGTCTGCTCGTTTCCCGCCTGGGTCGACCGGGCAGTGCTCACGGAGATCCTCGTCGGCGCCGACCAGGCGCTCGAAGCGGCGGGCGCGGCGCTGCTCGGCGGGCACACGGTGGCCGACGACGACCTCAAGTTCGGCATGGCGGTGGTCGGCCTGGCCGACCCGCAGCGCCTCTTGACGCGCGCCGGCGCCCGGCCGGGGGACCACCTGATCCTCACCAAGCCGCTCGGCACCGGAGTGATGATCAACGCCTTCCGCGCCGGGCATCTCGACGCGGCGGGGCTCGAGCCGGCGCTCGTCGAGATGGAACGCTTCAACGACGTGGCCTCCCGCCTGGCGCTCGCGCACGGCGCCCGGGCCGCCACCGACGTCTCCGGCTTCGGCCTCGGCGGCCACGCGCTCGGCATGGCCACCGCCTCCGCGGTGACACTGCGCCTCCGTTGGGCCGACGTGCCACGGCACGTAGCGTTCCGGGAACTGCAGGCGCTCGGCGTGACGACCGGCTGCACCGCCCCCAACCGCGAGCACGTCGGTGCCGCGCTGGTCGACCGGGCCGGCCTCGACGAGGGCGATCGGGCCCTCCTGTTCGACCCGCAGACCTCGGGCGGACTGCTGATCGCCGTGCCGGAGGCCGCCGCCGGGCCGCTGTTGCGGGCACTGCTCGACACCGGACACCACGCGGCGCGGATCGGTGAGGTCCTCGCCGGCCAACCGCGGCTCGAGATCGTCTGAGTTCGCCGGCCGGGCGGGCCGATACACTCCGCCGCGAGGAGAGACGCGGCATGCGCAAGCGGAGCGGAGTCTTGCTGGGGCTGGTACTGCTGGCCGCGGGGCCGGTCGTGGCCGAAGAGGGCGCGGCGGCGCGATTCGCCGCCCTGGTCGAACGCGAGTGGGCCTGGCGCCTGGCCGAGTTCCCCACCCTGGCCACGTCGGTCGGCGTGCACACCTGGGACGACCGGCTGGAGGACGCCTCGCTCGCCGCGCACGGTCGGCGCGACGGCGAGACCGCGGCCTTCCTCGCCGAGCTCGCGGGGATCGACCGCGCGGCGCTCGACGAGGCCGACCGGATCGACTACGACATCTTCCGCCGCCAGCTCGTCGAGCGACGCGAGGCCTTCCGCTTCGGCGAACACCTGCTGCCGCTCAACGCCGACTCCGGCTTCCATACCTCCTTCGCGCTGCTGCACCGGAGCTGTCCGTTCTCCACGCCGCGCGACTACGAGAACTACCTCGCCCGCCTCGAGGCCTTCCCCGCCTGGCTCGATCAGCACGTCGAGCGGATGCGCGAAGGAGTGCGACGGGGGGTAACGATTCCGCGCGCGACGCTTCTCGGCATCGAGACGACGATCGAGCCGCTGGCGGCGGGGCCGCCGGAGGAGCACGCCGTGTTCGAGCCGTTCACCCGTCTGCCGGCCACCTTCCCGGCGGCGACGCGCGAGGCCCTGCGGGCACGTGCCCGCGATGCGGTGGCGACGCGGGTGATCCCGGCCTACGCCCGTTTTCTCGCCTTCATGAGCGGCGAGTACGTCCCGGCCTGCCGGACGTCGCTGGCGGCGACGGCATTGCCCGGCGGGGAGGCCTGGTACCGCTTCCTGGTGGGCAGCTTCACCACCCTCGACCTCGACCCGCGGGAGATCCACGAACTCGGCCTGAAGGAGATGGCGCGCCTGCGCGCCGAGATGGAGGCGGCGATGCGCGACGCCGGCTTCGCGGGGAGCTTCGCCGCGTTTCTCGACTTCCTGCGCACCGACCCCCGCTTCTACGCGACGAGCCCGGAAGAGCTTCTCCGCGAGGCGTCGTGGATCGCCAAGCGCGCCGATGCGGCGCTGCCGCGCCTGTTCGGCCGTCTGCCCCGCCAGCCCTACGGCGTCATGGCGGTGCCGGAGGCGCTGGCGCCCAAGTACACCTCGGGGCGCTACGCCGGCTCGCCGCGCGAGTCGACCGAGCCGGGCTGGTACTGGGTCAACACCCACGCGCTCGACAAGCGCCCGCTCTACAACCTCGAGGCGCTCACCCTGCACGAGGCCGTCCCCGGCCACCACCTGCAGGGGGCCCTGGGCGAGGAGGCCGACGAGGTCCGCCCCTTCCGCCGCTTCGACTACATCTCCGCCTTCGGCGAGGGGTGGGGGCTCTACGCCGAGTACCTCGGCAACGAGGTCGGCTTCTATCGCGACCCGTACAGCCGCTTCGGCTATCTCGGCTACCAGGCGTGGCGCGCCGCGCGACTGGTGGTCGACACGGGACTGCATGCCTTCGGCTGGAGCCGCCAGCAGGCGATCGACTATCTGGCCGCGAACACTTCGCTGCCGCTGGTCGAGGCGACCTCCGAGGTCGACCGCTACATCTCCTGGCCGGGCCAGGCGCTCTCGTACTACGTCGGGTACCTGAAGATTCGCCAACTGCGCGAGCGCGCCGAGACGGCGCTCGGCGAGGCATTCGACCGCCGCGCCTTCCACGACGAACTGCTGCGCCACGGCTCGGTACCGCTGCCGGTGCTCGAGTCGCTCGTCGACGCCTGGATCGCCGCGGCGACGCCGGCGACTCCGTGACCGCAACCTGGCGAGCCACGCCGGGCGGCGGCGCGGGCGAACTTCTCGTCCACCCGCCGATCGGCGGGGCGGGCGTCGCCGCGCGCGAGATCTTCGTCCTGCTGCCGCCGGGCTACGCGCCGGGCGGCGCCCATCCGGTGGCCTACCTGCAGGACGGCCAGAACCTCTTCGACCCCGCCACCGCGATCGCCGGCGGCTGGCGGGTGCCCGAAACCCTGGCCCGGCTCGCCGCGGTGGGCCGGCGGCCGGTGGTGGTCGGCATCCCGAGTGGCCCGCGGCGCTTCGACGAGTACTCGCCGTTTCGCGACCCGGATCTCGGCGGCGGCGGGGCCGCGCGGTACCTGCGCTTCCTGCTCGAACGGGTGCGGCCGCTGGTCGAGCGCGCCTTCGCGGTCGATCGCGCGCCGGCGGCGCGCCTGCTCGGCGGCTCGTCGCTCGGCGGGCACTTCGCGCTCTGGGGGTTCTTCGCCGCGCGGCGCGAGTTCGGCGGCGCGCTGGTGATGAGCCCGACCACCCGCTTCGCCGGCGAGTCGCTGCTCGCCTTCCTCGAACAGAGCGCCTTCTTGCCGGGGCGGATCTGGCTCGACTGCGGCGGGGAGGAGGGGAGGCGGCGGCTGCGCAGGCCTTCCGGCGCCGCGCCACGCGCTCCCACCGCGTACGTGCGGCGGGTGCGCCGCCTGCGCCGCGCCCTCGAGCGGCTCGGCTGGGTGGAGGGGGAGACCCTGCGCTACCGCGAAGAGCCGGGGGGCCGCCACCACGAGCCGGCGTGGGCGCGCCGCCTGCCCGCGGCGCTCGCCTGGCTGCTGGCGGACTGACGCCGCCGGTCAGGGAAAGGCGAGTGACCAGCGGGTGAGATCCCCGCGCTCGAAGCCGTCGGCGAACGGCAGGCCGTCGAAGACGAGGAGGTTCTGACGGGTCGGAGGGCCGACGCGCGGCCACTCCAGGTCGCCGCCGGCGGTGATGCGGCCGCCCGCCACGGCGAGCGCCCGGGTGCCGCCGGCGCCGGCGGGGTCCGGATTCCACCCGGTGAGCTCCCCGGAGGCGAGGTCGAGCGCGAACAGGTCGCGCTGCCAGGTGCCGAGGAAGAGGGGGTCGCTGCCGCACGGCGTCGCCGCCGGATCGGCCGGTGTGCCGGAGTCGATCCAGGCGCGCACGCAGTCGAACTCGCCGCCGACGACGAGGCGCGCCGAAGCGTGGTCGAGCGCGCAGGCCTGGACGCCACCGTCGGTGCCGACCCAGAAGTCGAGGTCGGCGGCGCCGAGGGCGGCGTCGAATCGGTTGACGCCACGCTGGTCGTGCTCTCCGCCGATCCCTTCGGTCGTCCACCAGTCGCCGCAGACGTAGATCCAGTCGTCGGTGACGGCGAGGTCGTGGACCTGGACGACCGGGTCGAGCGGATCGGCGTCCTCGAGGCGCGGCGCGAAGGGGGCCAGGATCGCGCCGGTGGCCGCGTCGACCGCCGCCACGGCGTCGCGTGCCACGCCGTTGACGGCGTCGAACTCGCCGCCGAAGTAGAGGGTCTCCCCGTCGCTCGACAGGCCGAGCGCGGCGACCGCCGTGAAGCCGCCCCCGGCGGTCGAGACCGCGGGGGCGAAGTCAGCCACCACGGTGCCACTGGCCGGATCGGTGGCCGCCAGCGTCGCGTGGCAGGGCGCCGGCGAGCAGCCACCCACGGCGGTGAAGCTGCCGCCGACCCAGACGCGCGAGCCGTCCGGCGCGACCAGGAGGCTGAGCACGCGCCCGTCGGGGGAGGGGTTCCAGGGCAGCACGGCGGCGTCGGCAACGGCCACCCGGGCGGCGTTGCGCCGCGCCTGGCCGCCGACATGACTGAAGCGGCCGCCGAGGTAGATCGAGGCGCCATCGGGAGCGACTTCGAGGGTCTCGCCGCGCAGGTTGACGCACGAGCCGGTGGTGCAGGTGGCCTGGGGATCCCACGGCAGCACCGCGCCGGTCGCCAGATCGCAGGCCGCGAACCAGCGGCGCAGCAGTTCGAGCGGATCGCCGGGCAGTGTCCCGGGCGGCCGCGCATGCTCGAAGCGCCCGGCCAGGTAGACGACGTCGCCGACCACCTGCAGATCCTCGACCGGACCGTCGAGCAGGCAGGAGGCCGCGGGTGAGGCCGGGGGCTCGGCGACGGCGGTGCGACTGACCAGCAGCGCGACGGCGAGCGCTTTGCGCAGGGACGGCGACAGCGGGTGCGCCATGAACAGTCTCCGGCTGCGACGGCGGCAGCGAGCTGCCGCGCGGACGCGTGGATTCGGGTTCGGAAGGCGGCCAGAGGCTAGCACGGGGGCGGCTCTCCGGCGGGCGCCCGAAACGGTCCGGCGCAGCGCCGTCGGGTAAACTGGAAGCGCATGACCGGTGCCGAAGTCCCCGCCGCTGGGAGCCCGGAGGCGGGTTTCCGACCGCGTCCGCTGCATCTGTTCGCGCTCTCGGCGCTGGCGGTCGCGCAGCCGCTGTTCGACCTGCTCTCGCGCGGCGCGACCTTCTTCGTCGAACACGACTTCTCGCCGCCGGCGCTGCTCGGCTTCGTCGTCCTGCTGCTTCTGCTGCCGCTGCCGCTCGTCCTGCTGGTGGCGGCCGTGCGCAGAGCGAGCCCGCGCACGGCGCGCGGCCTGCATCTGGCCGGCGTCGCACTGTTCGTCACCCTGCTCGCCGCGCAGGGGCTCGGAAGGCGGATCGACCTGGCGGCCGTCGTGGTCGCGGGCGCGCTCCTCGCGGGCGTCGTGGGCGCGGCGGCCTACCGGCGCTGGGACGGCGTCCGTCAGTTCACTTCGCTGCTCGGACTGGCGCTGGTCGCGGTACCGCTCACCTTTCTCCTCTCGCCCCAGGTGCGCGGCCTCCTGCGCGGCCCCGGGGCGGTGCCGGTCGCGGCGGCCGCGACCTCCGGGGATGCCTCCGCGACGTCGGTGGTGGTGGTCATCTTCGACGAGCTCTCGCTCGGTTCGCTGCTCGACGACGAGCACCGCATCGATGCCGGGCGGTTTCCGAACTTCGCTGCCCTGTCGGAGCGCTCGACCTGGTTTCGCAACGCCGTGGCCGCCAGCGATCGCACCGAGTACGCCCTGCCCGCCATGCTCACCGGTCGTCTGCCCGAGGCCAGGCAGCTGCCGACTTCGCGCGAGTTCCCGCGCACGCTCTTCACCGCCCTCGCCGGGACGCACCGGATCGTCGCGCACGAGGCGCTGACGCGCCTCTGCCCGGTCGAACTCAACGAGGTTCGCAGCGAGCGGCCGGCACCGTCTCGCCGCTGGTCCCGCTTCGCCGGCGACGTGATCGTTCTCTACGGACACCTGGTGACGCCGGCGGGCTGGCGCTCGCGGCTGCCCGGTATCTCGTCGGCCTGGGGCGGATTCGCGGGCGACCCGACGCCGCTTCCGCCGGCCGCGCCGCCCCCCGAGGAGACGCATCTGGCGCCGTCGGAGCTCGCGCCGGGGGCCGACCTGTTCAAGGAGACCCTCGCCGCGCTGGGCCGCGATCGGGCGTCGGGGGTGCGCGACTGGATCGCGCAGATCGGCCGCGACGAGCGGCCCGGGCTCTACTTCCTGCACGTGCTCCTGCCGCACTACCCGTGGGAGTACACGCGGGACGGTCGGATCTACCCGGTGGCCGCCGGCGGCGTGCCGGGATTGAACGAACTCAAGTGGGTCGGGCCGGAGCACCTGGCCACGCTGGCGCACCAGCGCTACCTCCTGCAGCTCGGGTTCGTCGATGCCCTGCTCGGCGAGCTCACCCGGCAACTGGAGCGCGAGGGGCTCGGCGACGCGGCGCTCGTGGTGACCGCCGACCACGGCGTCAGCTTCCGACCCGGCGATTTCCGGCGCGAGCTGTCGCCGACCAACGCGGGGGACGTGCTGCCGATCCCCTTCTTCGTCTGCGCCCCCGGGCAGCGGGAGGGGCGTCTCGTCGACCATCCGGTTTCGGCGCTGCAGCTGCTGCCGACGGTGCTCGATCTGCTCGGCCGCGAGTCGCCCTGGCCGCTGGCCGAGGGTTCGGCGCTGCGCGGCCCGGCGGCGACACCGCGGCGGGTCCTCGTCGGCGGACACCGCGAGGTCGAGGTCCCCGAGACTCTCACCGCCGCGATGGACGAGCTGAGAGGCGAGTACCGGCGGGCGAGCGAGGCCGCGGGCGGGCTCGCAACCTCGCTGGTCGGCCAGGAGGTGGTGGCGCTTGCCCCGCTTGCCGACCGGCGGATCGACGGGTTGCGGCTGAGCGGCGCCGCCTTCTTCCAGGACGTCGACCCGGACGCTCCGGTGCTGCCGGTCTATGTCGAGGGGACGCTCGGCGAGCTCGACGGTCGCTTCGACATCGCGATCGCGGTCAACGGCACGGTGCGGGCGGCGGCGAAGCCCTTCCGGCTCGACGGGGGTGACCTGCGTTTCGCGGCGCTCGTCGGGGAGGAGTTTCTGGTCGCGGGAGAGAACCGGGTGGAGCTCTTCGCCGTCCGGCCCACGGACTCCGGGGTGCGCTTCGAGCGCCTCAGCGGTGCCGACGAGCCGCGGCTGCGCATCGTCGCTGGCAGCGGCGGCAAGCGCGGCGCGATCGCGGGCACGCCGGAGCCGACACCGGTCCTCGGCGGACCGATGCAGGGCTACTTCGGGGTGCGCGTCGAGGACGGGCGGGTGATCCTCAGCGGCTGGGTGTGGGATCGCGAGGCCGGGCGGACGGCGCGGGACGTCCTGGTCTTCCTGCGCGACGAGTCGGTGGCCACGATCGCGGTCACCGAGACCCGCGGCGGCAACCTGCAGCGTCACCTCGGCGTGAGCCGGCCGATACGCGCCGGATTCAGTCTTCAGCTGCCGGCAGCCGCCCTGCCGGGTCTCGAGCGGGACGGCCTGCGACTGTTCGCGCGTCCGGAGGAGGGCGGTGCGGTCGAGCTCCGCTCGACGTTCGAGCTGATCGAGGCCGCCGCGCCGCCGGGCAGCGGTCCGAGCGGGAGCCGAATCCGCAACTCCGACGGCCGGGTTTTCCGGATGCGTCCGGAACGGCTGATCGGCGAGATCGGCCGCGTCGGCCGGCGCCCCGACGGCCGGCCGGGGCGCGAGGTGCGCGGCTGGGCGGCGGACACGCGCGCCCCCGGTGCCGCCGTGCGCATCCTGGTCTTCCGCGACGGGCGGTGCATCCTGTCCGATGGCCGAACCGGAGAGGCCAGACGGGGGACTGCCAGCGCACCGGCCCCCGCCGAGCTCACGCGTGCCGGCTTCACCCTGCTGCTGGGCGACCCGGAGGCGCGGCGCGACAACATTCGGGTGTTCGCCGTCAGCGAGGATCTCGAGGCGACCGAACTGCACCCGAGAAGCGGGACCGCTCTCGGGCCCTCCGCGCCGCAAGATCGGACACCTGCGCAGCGCGGCGGGGTCCCCAAGCGCCGCCGCGAGTCGCCCGGATCCTGAGGTCAGCCGCGGCCGCCCTCTCCGGGTTGCCGGGGGCGCGCGGCGATCTCGAGTTCGGACGCGACACCCCCGGAGATGGCGAAGACGCGGATCGGCAGCGCCCCCCGGGCGTCGGCGAGGCTCAGCTCGAAGCGCAGATCCCGCGGGCCGGCGGTGGCCGCCGGCCCGTTCGCCGCGGCCTCGTCGGGCACGCGCTCGGACAGCGCGAGTCCACCGCCCGAGCGCAGGACCACGAGGCGCACCGCGTCCTCCCCGGCACGCAGGCGGACTCGACCGGAGATCCGCAGCACCGCGTCGTCGACCGCCAGGCTCTCGACGCGACCGCCCGCGCTCCCCGCGGCGAGCGGCAGGAGCGCCGGCGGGTCGGAGAGCCAGTCGTCGCCGAAGCGGTCGCGGAAGAGACCGGCCGGGACGGGGCGATCGGGGTCGAAGATCGGCAGCTCGGCGGCGCGATCGCGCAGCAGCGCGAAGTAGCGCACCGCCGGGTCGAGGGGGCCCGAGCGCAGACCCCCGGGGATGAGAATGCGGAAGTAGGCCGGGTCGTCGGCGCGCTCGAAGTTGCGGCCGGCGGGCCGATCGCCCGGGGAGACGTCGAGGATGAGCCGGCCGTCTTCGAAGGCGAGGAGACGGTCGGCCGGCTCGTCCGTCGTCAGGTCGGCGACCCAGCCTTGCAGGTAGATCCTCTCGGGCGGGATCGTGACGAGGCCGCGCAGACCGTCGCCGTTGCGGATCTCGGCCCGCGTGCCGTCGGGCAGGACGAGCGCGTCGCGGGCCAGCCAGTTCTCGTCGAGGCGAGTGCGCGACGCCGTGGCCGCGGCACCGCCGGCGATGCGGCGCAAACCCCGGGCGCCCGGTGGGCCGTTGATGACGGCGATCTCGATCCGGTTCGCTCCGGGCTGCCAGATCTCTTCGGGCAGCATCGCGGTGAAAGCCCTGCCGCCGCGCCCGCGCTCGAACGTCCAGGTCGTCGCCCGGATGCGGCCGTTGACGGCGATGGCCAGCGGCAGCGCGGGCAGGCCGCGGGTGGCGGGCTGGAGGATCCCCCGGACCTGACAGGGGAGGAATCGTGCCCCGGGATCCACCGCGGCGAAGGTCCACGGATCCTCGAGGATCCAGCCCAGTCCGTCCACCGCGGGGCCTTCCGCCGGCAGCTCGCTCCCGATCCATTCGCGGAACGGCCCGAGCGCCAGCAGGTCCCCCTGCGGGAAGAGCCGCGCGATCCGGCGCGCCGCCGCGCCGGCGTCGAGGCGGGGCGGCAGCCCGGCGCGGCGCAGCGTCTGCTTGTCCTCCGACAGCAGCGCGACGGTGCGGGCCGCGGGCGCCGGCGTCGCCGAGCGCAGGTCGCGCCCGTCGACGCGCCAGGGCACCCGGGTGTCGAGCGCGGCGGCGATCGTCGGCAGCAGGTCGATCGTCTGCACGACCGAGTCCTCGATCGCCCCGGCATCCTGACCGGGGTACTTGATGAACAGAGGCACCTGCAGGATGTCCGCCTCGGTTCCCGGACTCACCGTCCGGCGGGGTGCTCCGGGGCGCATGCTGACGCCGTGATCGGCGGTGAGGACCAGCAGTGTCTCGTCGGTCGCCGCGAGGTCGCGCAACCGGTCGAGCAGCTCGCCGACCAGCCGGTCGACGAAGCCCACCTGGAGGAGGTGGCGCTGCAGGGCCTGCTCGCTCTCCCACTCGTCGTCGGCCTGCCGGCCGCCGCGAATGCCGTGCGGATGCGTCGCCTCCGAGGTCGGACCGTAGCGCCGTCCCGACGGGAGGAACTGGTACGGCAGGTGGGGGAGGTTGACGTGGACGAAGGAGAGCGTCCCGCGAGGATCGGCGGGGAGCGCGTCGAGGAAGGCGCGGAACGCCCGCTCGGGATCGAACCGCGCGCTGCGGTCGTCGGTGCCGTCGGCTCCGAAGCCGCGCCACCCGGCGGCGAGCGGGGGGAGCCGGGAGCTCGCCGGCGGCGGACTGACGATGTGCGCCCAGACGAGGGCGAGGTCGCGCGCGAACGGGCGCCAGTCGCCGCGACGCCAGCGCCGGGCCGGGGCGGCGCCGCACAGCGCCTCGGGGCAGACCCGGGTCAGTGTCTCGACGACGTTGAGGCGGCCCGGCCGCCCGAAGAGGGTGAACAGGCTCTGCGGATGGCTGGCGGTGGTGGCCGGCCGCAGGTCGTCCGGCACGAGGCCGGTGAGCAGCGCCGGTATGGCCTGGGTCGTCTGCTCCGCCACCGTCGTCGCCTGGCGATACCAGGTGGAAGTGGCGGCGAGGCGGGCGAAGCCGGGCAGCCGGCGCGCGTCGATGCCGAGGTCGGCATCGAGCAGCGAGGCGAGCGGCAGCTCGTCGAAGACCACCACGACGATACCGGGGCGGGAGGCGGTTGCCGGGTCTTCGCTCCCGGCCGGCGTCTCCGGCGGCGCGGCCGCGGCGACTCCGAGGCGGCGGATCCCCGGCGAGGCGAGGAAGAGCAGGAGCATGACGGCGGGGGCGAACGAGAAGGCGCTCACGGCGCTGCGCAGCAGCGGCGCCCTCAGGTAGAAGAATGCCAGGAGCAGGCCGAGCCCGGCGGCGAGCGGCACGGCGAAGGCGGCATGGACCTCGGCGCGGACCAGCGGCGCGATCGCCGTTGCCGCTCCCAGGAGGGCGACCACGCCGCCGAGGGCGACCCGGCCGCTGCGCGGCCCGACGGCAAAGGCCGCCTCGACGGCGAGGGCGAGCGCCAGGGTGGGGACGACGAGCAGCGCCACCGCGACGAACGCCGCGCCGGCGAAGCCGAGTCCCCAGGCGACGAAGAAGTCGGCGCCCGAGGCGAGGACGGAGTAGAGCGGCTGGGCGACCGCCAGCGCCACGAGGGCGAGCAGGTGCAACCCCCGCCAGAGTCGTGCCGGCGTGGCAGGCGGAGCGCTCACCGTCTCAGCGCGTCGCGATCAGGCCGATGCCGACCAGGGTCAGCGCCATGCCGGCGAGGGCGCGCGGGGAGATCTCCTCGCCGCCGAGCAGGATCGCCGCGGCGGCGCCGAACAGCGGCGAGGTGAAGGCGATCGGCATCACCTGCTGAATCGAGCCCCCCTTGAGTGCCGCGTAGAAAGCGAGGATGCCCACGCCGCCGGCCAGCAGGCCGCCGCCGAGGACGATGCCGGCCAGGGCGCGCGGCGGCGCGGCGGCCAGCTGGCGCAGCTGCGCGCCGCTGGCGAGCGCCAGCACGATCAGCGCCACGGCGGTGCGCAGGGCGGCACCGACCGCCGGCGACAGGCCGCCGGCGTGCAGCCCCTTCTTCTCGAAGAAGCCGCCGATCCCCCACGCCGCGGCGGTGATCAGGGCCAGTGCGATCGGATGCATCGAAGCCTCCCGGAGGCGCCCGGAAGCAGACGCCCCGGCGCATGCTACGACGGGTCCGGCGCGGCAGTGCTAACGTCCAACCCGTTCCCGTCACTTGCGGCACGCATCCGTTTCGGAGAGGAGACACCATGAGAGCCCACGCCCTGACATTCGCCTCCGCGCTTCTCATCCTGCCGATCACGGCCGCCCGCGCCGACCGCGACGCCGTCGCCCGCGAGCTTGCGGGCCTCGAGCCTGCCGCACCTTCGCAGAGCTGGCTGCTGATGCCCGATCCGGCGGCCCGCGAAGAGGCCCTCGCCCTGCTCGGTTCGACCGGCCTGCTGCTGATCCCGGACTCGACCAACGACCGGATCATGGCCTTCGATCCGGCCACCGGAAATGTCGTCGACGCCGACTTCGTGCCGTCGGACCCGGCGCATCTGGGCACGGGGATCCACGCCGTGCTGAACACCTGCAATCTGCCGGCGATCCAGATCTCGGATCAGATCAACGACGTCGTCCACACCTACGACCTCGACGGCAACTACGTCGGGGTCTTCGCTCCGGCCGGCGGGCCCGATCCGTCGCTGCTCGACAACATCCGCGGGGTGTGGAACGGGCAGGGTTACGGCTTCCTCGTCACCGTCGGCGGCGGGACGAATGCCGACGCCGTCGCGATGTTCTCTCCGGACACCGGAGCGTCGGCCGGCAACTTTATTTCCAACGGACTCGGCGGCCTCGACTCGCCGTTCAGCGTCACCGTGCGCTGGAGCGTGCCGGACGTCCTGGTTGCCGGTATCGACAGCGACGCCATCCACCGCTACAGCACGGAGGGTGCCTCGCTCGGGACGCTCACCGCGATCAACAACTTCCCCGAGCAGGTCGGCCTGGCCGCCAACGGCAACGTGCTGATCGCCAACTTCTCCGGCACGCAGGAAGGGATCGTCGAGGTCACCGCGGCGGGGGCGCCGGTCGGCGTCCACACGGCTCCGGGTCTCGACGGCTACCGCGGCGTCTACGAGCTGCCCAACCTCAACCTGCTGGTGACCACCGGCAGCGGCGTGCACGAGATCGACCGCGCCGGCAACCTGGTCGAATCGAAGATCACCGGAGTGAGCGCCCGGTTCATCCAGCCGGTCCAGGTCGATCCGACGCTCCTCTACGCCGACGACTTCGAGATCGGGCCCTTCCTGTCCACCTGCTGGAGCGCCGTGGTCGAGAACTGACCGGCAGGACCGCTCTGTGGCGACCGGAGCCGATCGGCCGGCCCTCGCCTCGCTTCGTCTCGCCGAGGCTGCGTGACGCAAATGGTTTTCCGGTTTCGCCGCCAGATGTCGTAACCCAGATCGGAGACTGTGAATGACCGCGACCCGCGCGGGTCGCGACACACGCGACGAAAGGAGTTCACGATGAAACAACGCTCCGCTTCGAACGGCCCGCCGGCGCTGCGCGTCGCGATCGTCCTCGGCTTGTTCGCCACCGCCTCGCTGGTCGGCGCGATCCCGCCGGCGGGTGCCGCCGTCCCGGCCGGGGTCGAAGCGGCGCCGCCCGCAGCGGAAGCGCCCGATGGCCTGCTGGTGGAAAACGTGAGGGTGGCGGGTTCGACCCTGCGCCCGCGCAACAGCTCCGACGGATTCGCGGTGGGCACCTCTGGTGGCTGCATCTACAACGCGAGCGGTTCGCCGACCGGGATTCTCAACGTGCCGCTTCAGCTCCCCGAAGGGGCGAACGTCCTCTCGTACCGGATGTACTTCAACGACACGAGCGCCAGCAACAGCACCGCCTGGCTCACCGTCTACGATCTGTACGGAGCCATCGCCGAGGAGTACAGCGTCTCCTCGAGCGGATCGGCCGGCAACAGCTTCACCGACTCGGCCCAGATCGACCACCTGATCAATCCGAGCCTCTATTCCTACGTCCTCAACTGGCGCCCGGTGGTGGCGGGCGCCACGATGCAGCTCTGCGGCTTCCGCGTTTTCTACAACCCCCCGGTCATCTTCGTCGACGGCTTCGAGACCGGCAATTCCTCGCAGTGGAGCTCGACGCTTCCATGACGACAGGAGAGACGACCATGAAAACCAGCGACTTCTTCCGCTCACTCGCCCTGGCCGTCACGGCAATTCTGACCATGGGCACCGCGGTCCAGGCAGGGGACACCTCATCCGCCGAGTTGGTCGACCCGGCCGCGCCGGCCGCGGTCGAGGCCTCGACCGGGCATCTGGAGGCGGCCGAGAGCCCCCAGGGAGAGCTGCGCAGCCTGCGCATCGCCGGCTCCGTGCTGCGCGAGCGCAACAGCGCCGACGGAACCGCCGTAAACACCTCCGGCGGCTGCATCTACAACTCGAGTGGCTCCGCCTTCGGAGTCCTCAACACGCCGGTCTTCCTGCCCCAGGGCACCACCGTCAACACGCTCCGCATGTACTACAACGACACCAGCGCCAGCGACAGCACAGGTTGGTTCACGATCTACGATCTCTACGGCACCATCGTGGACGAGTTCAGCGTCAGTTCGAGCGGATCGGCCGGCAACAGCTTCAACGACAGTGCGTCGATCAACCACGTGATCAACTACGACCTTTACTCCTACGTGTTGAACTGGCGGCCGGCTGTGGCTGGAACGACGATGCAACTGTGCGGCTTCCGGATCTTCTACGGCAACTAGCGGGCGGGTGAAAGCCCGCGCACGGTCGCGGTAGCTCCGGGCGCGGGCCGGGCAGGCGCCGAGTGGGCCGGTGCTAGGCTCCCGCCTCATGGCCGGCCTGATCGCACGCCTGCCGGAGCCTCCGCCCGCCGCGCCGAGCCCCGATAGTCTCGCCGCCGTTCTCGCCGAGATCGCCG
>CAYYIK010000024.1:0-35924 GCA_964471955.1 uncultured Thermoanaerobaculia bacterium
TCGCCGCGCCGCAGGCGCACCGGGCGGTCGCCGAAGTTGGCGAGCAGCACGCCGACCTCGCCGCGATAGTCGCTGTCGATCGTCCCCGGGGCGTTGGGCAGGCCGAGGCCGTGGCGCAGTGCCAGGCCGCTGCGCGCCCGCACCTGCCCCTCCCAGCCGGGCGGAATGGCGAGCCGCAGGCCGGTGGGCACCACGCGGCGGGCGCCGGGAGCCAGCCAGAGATCCTCCGGAATGGCGGCGCGCAGGTCGACGCCGGCGCTGCCCGCGGTCGCGTAGTCCGGCAGCGGCAGGTCCGCGGCGTGCGGCAGCCGCTCGAGGGCGACGCGCAGACCGGTCACTCCTTGCCCTCCGGATTCGGCATCGGGCCGGGCGGACGATCGGTCGGCCGCCCCCCTCCCGGTGGCCGGCCGTCCGGGGGGGCCGCGCCGGGCGGGGGGTAGCGGAAGGGCCGGCCCAGGGTCAGTGCGCTGGCACGCGGCGGGAAGCCGGTCGGTCCGGGCTTGGCCACCGCGTTCTGCAGCAGCTCGACGGTGAACTCCCAGTCGCCGTAGTCGTCGGCGTCGAAGAGGGTGTGGAAGGAGCTGCCCGAGGCCCGGGACTTCACGCCGTGGATCGGTCCGACCACCGGCCGGCCGCCCTCTGCGGGGGGCTGCGAGGGTGGCAGGGCGTCGGGCTGGCCGTCGCCGTCGAGATCGACCGGAACGAGCGGCTGGCCGGTGCGGCTGTCGAGCGCGATGAGGCCGCGGCCGGGCATTTCGACGATCACGCCCCAGCCCTCGTCACCGGTCATCGGGTCGTCCCACAGCCGGCGGATCGAGCGCGGCTCGACCTCCTCGAGCTCCTCGAGGCGGTTGGGCAATCGGCCGAACCTCTTCTGGAAGACGCGCAGCGCCTCGGCGTACTGAAAGCCGCGCGAGATCAGCTCCTCCTCGCGGTCGCGCTGGATGCGGGCGCTCCAGAGCGGCGTGACGGCGGCCAGCCCGATACCGAGCACGGTGACGAGCATCATCAGCGCGGCGAGGGTGTAGCCGCGCTCGCGCGCCTCACCAGTCGGCATAGGCGGTGCCGTCGAGCGCCGTGAGCTCGGAGCCCGAGTGCACGTCGACGACTCCCGGTCCGGTCACGTCGCCGTCCTCGGGGGGCGGACCGGGCTCCTCGTCGGACTCCTCCTCGAGCACCAGCACCCAGGTCTCGGAGCTGCCGGTGAACGGATCGAACGGAACGAGGCGCAGGTACTTCTCGTCGACCAGCTCGTCGAGCGACTCCGGATAACGCCCCTGGTCGCCGTAGAACATGTCGATCGTCTCGCGTAGCGTGTGGAGGTTGGTCTTGAGGACGGCCTCCTTGGCGCGCCGCGGCATGTCCTTGAGCGCCGGCATGACGAGCGTCGCCAGAATGCCGATCATCGCCACGACGATGATCAGCTCGAGCAGCGTGAACCCCTTCGCGTTTGATCTCACCATTGCGAGTATGGCACCCCGTCCAGACCGATCCCCTCGGCGAGCGAGTAGACGTCGAAGACGTTCTCGCCGTTCCAGGAGGTCGAATCCGGCTCGTCTTCGTAGCCGCGCAGGCCCCACTCACGCTCACCGGTCATCGGGTCGAGCGGGATGCGGCGCAGGAACTTCATCTGCTTGTCGATCTGGCCGACGATCTCGACCCCCTCGACGAGCACCTCGAGGTCCGACGGGTAGCCGTCGGTGCCGAAGTCCGGGAGGATCAGGCCGGCGTCCGAGTAGCGCTTGAATTCGTCGATCGCCGCGCGCATCTCGCGCAGCGCCGAGCGCAGCTGCATCTCCTTCAGCCGCAGGTTGGTGTAACGGGCGGTGGGCAGGGCGACGGCGGCCAGCGCGACCAGAACGGCGCAGACGATGACCAGCTCGACCAGGGTGTAGCCGCGCTGCCGGCCTGCCACGGCGGCGGGCCTCACTCGTCCGCGTCGACCCGCGCCGGCCGCACCTCGACGGCGGCGCCCGTGGCCTCGACTCCCGCCACCGGCGCGGCGGTGCCATCGAGCACGCCCGACGCCGAAAGCTCGAGCGTCGCCTCGCCGTCCGCGAAGGCGCGGAAGGTCACCAGCGCGAGGCGGCCGCGGCCGGCGATGCCCGGATCTCCGGCGAAGCGGCTGGCGCCGACCACCAGTTCGCCGGGTGCCAGGCCGTCGGCGATCGCCTCGGCGGCCTCCTCACCGCCGGGGAAATCGCCCGGTTCGACCGCTTCGACCACCAGCAGGCCGGGATCGAAGCGCAGGGTCGAGGGGAGGCGCGAAATCGGCACCCGCGCGTCGACTTCGACGGCCACCTGGAAGCGGTCGCCGGCGCGCACGCTGACGACCGACGGCTCGAGGTGGAGCGCCACGCTCGGTGCGACCGAGTAGCTCGCCGAGGTTGGGATGAGGGCCAGTGAATCGCCGGCCGGAGCGCGGCGCAGCGATGAATCGAGGCCGTCGACCTCCGGCGGTTCGGGCTTGAAGTCTTCCGCCGGCGTCTCGGGCGGCGCGAAAATGTTGCGCGGCCCGGAAGCGGGGGACAGCAGCGAGCCGTCACCGCCCGGCGAGACGATCGGCTGCTGGCGCAGACCGGCCGGGAGCTGGTCGACCTGCTCGCGGATTCGCTGCTCGAGCAACTCCTGGGTCTCGCCGGAGTTGTCGAACGGCCCATCGGCCTCGGACTCGACGCGCGGGCTGCCGCCGCGGAAGCTCAGATTGGCCTCGGTACCCACCCAGATCGGCGCCAGGTCGCCGGCCGTGACGTCCGGCGTGCGGATGATGTGCGGCGTCAGGGTCAGCATGACGTCGGTGCGCTTGACGTCGACCGTCGTCTTGCCGAACAGCCGCCCGAGCACGGGGATGTCCGAGAGGCCGGGGAGGCCGGTCTCCGAGTTGGTCTCGTCGGTGCGGATCAGTCCGGCGAGGAAGTTGGTTTCGCCGTCCTTCAGGCGGATCGTCGACTCGATCGTGCGCGTGCCGATGATCGGCTGGCGCTGGCCGCCGCCGGCGTCCTGGAATCCGGTGATCTGCGAGACCTCGATCTTCAGCTTGAGGGTGATCTCCTTGTTGTGGTGGACGCGCGGTTCGAGGTCGATCCGGATGCCGACGTCCTGGTACTGGAAGGAGGTGATCGGGATGATGTTGCCTCCCGATGTCTGCTGGGTGTTGAAGGTGGTCACCGGGATCGGCACCCGGTCGCCGATGTGCAGGTTTCCCTTTTCGCCCTCGGTGATGCGCACCTGCGGCTTGGCGAGCAGCTGCGCGTCGGAGTTGGTCTTGACGAAGTCGTAGATGATGCTCGGAATGGTCAGCGACCAGCTGTTCTGCGTCAGGTGCCTGAGGTCCGCGAGCCGTACCGGAGCGTCCTCGCCGAGGTCGAGGGTCTGGGCGATCTGGTTCGACGACAGGGAGATGCCGATGTCGCGAAGTTTCGTCGTGTTGACCTGGATGAGCTCGACGTCGACCACCACTTCCGACTTCGACTTGTCGATTCCCTCGATCAACCGCTGGGCGATGCGCACCTTGTCGATGGTGTCGCGGATGGTCACCGCGTTGAGCTGCTCGTTGGGCGCCACGTTGCGCGAACCGATCAGGCTGCGCAGAAGCTGGACGACGTCCTTGACCTCGGCGTTGGAGAGGAAGAAGGTCTGGATGACCAGATCCTCGTAGGTTTTGCGGTTCTGCGGGTTGTCCTGGGCCACCAGAATGGTGTGCTCGTCGATCACCTTGTAGAAGTGCCCGGCCGAGCGCATCAGCGTCTCGAGCGCGGTTTGCGCGGTGACGTCGCGCAGCTCGATGGCCAGGTCCTGGTCGCGCAGCTGCGGGTCGAACAGGATGTTGATGCCGAAGGCCTTGCCGAGCGCCTGGTAGATGGCGAACAGCGACTGCGGCTGCGGAAAAGCGAGCGAAATCGGCCGGCGCGAGCGCGGATTGAGCATCGGCGGCTGGGGCGGCGTCTCGCGCGCCGTCCGCTTGAGCTCGTCGAGCGTCGGGGTGGGGACACCCGTTCCGGCCACCGTCGACTCGACCGCGACGCGCGCCTTGTCGAGCTCGACCTGGGCGTACTGGTTGGTCGGATCGAGCTGCACCGCCTGCTGGAACTCCAGCATGGCGCGCTCGGGCACGCCCGCCTCGACGAACCGGCGGCCCGCGGCGAAGTGCGCCTGCGAAGCGCGCAGCTTGGCGCGCAACAGCGCCGAGCGCCAGCGCACGTTGCCGGGCTGGCGATCGGTGAGGTCGAGATAGTGGACGACCGCCGCGTCCCAGTCCTCGCGCGACTCGGCCAGCGTCGCCGACCGCTGCGTCCGGTAACTGGCGCAGCCGGTCGCCACGACGGCGAGAGCCGCCAGCGCGAGGATCCGGTTCGTTTTCGATCGTGGCATCATTTTCGGGTACTCCTGTCTCGGCGTCAGCGCGTGATCCCGAGGCGTCGGGCCGGAACGTCGGGGAAGTCGACGAACTTCAGATCGACCGATTCGTAGCCGATTCTGTCGACGATGAACTGGCCTTCCAGTATCTCGCCCTGGCGGGCGTTGAGAACGCTCCCCTCCGCGCCGCCGGCGAACACGGCGATGCGCGCCGCGCGCGGGCCGAAGCTGCCGAGGTAGCGCAGCGTCACCTCGGGCGGGCGGGGAATGGCCGCCAGCCGGGCACGTTCCTCGGCCTCGCGACGCCGGCGCTCGAGCTCCTCTTCCGAGGGCGGCGGTGGAGGCGGCGGTGGAGGCGGCGGTGGTGGCGCCTGGAAGCGGAACGGGTCGCGCCCGACTTCCAGTTCGGCCGGCGCGTCGGGGACCAGCCGATCGGTCCGCACCTCGACGATGCGCTCCGGGATGGCGCTGGAGCCGCGCTGCGTCCGACCGGCCCGACGCTCGGCCGCGGCCGGCGATCCCGGCGCATCCGGTCGCGCCAGCTGCCAGAGGGCGCGACCGCCGAAGACAGCGGCCGCCAGGCCGAGAATCGCCAGCAGCCTTCTCTCGCGTGGCGCCAGCTTCACGGTTCGCCTCCGTCCGGCGCGGGCGGCTCGACGCCGAAGAGGGTCGACAGGGTCAGGGCGATCGACAGGCGGCCGGATCCGGTCTCGCCGACCCGGATGCGGTCGACCCCGACGAACGAGTCGGTCAGCTCGAGCAGGTGCAGGAAGGTGCGCAGGTCGGCGTAGCTGCCCTCGACCGAGAAGACGAAGGAGCGTCGCGACAGCCCGAAGTCGACCAGCGGCTCGGACGGGTACGACATCGACGTCGGCAGCAGGCCGGAGCGCGCGGCGAGCTCGCGCACCTCGCGCATCGCGCCGGTCAACCGGCTGCTCTCGGTGGCGAAGACCTCGTGGTGGAGCCGCTCGACGCGGTCGCGATTGTCCGTCGCGGCGATCCACAGGCGCTCGCGCTCGGCCAGGCGGGCGGTCGCCGCGGCGTTCTCCTCGCGCGCCCGTTCGAGGCGACTCGACAGGTCGGCGGCACGCAGACGCGCGCCGCTGCCGAAGGCGAGCAGCCAGGCCAGGTTGAGCAGCACCACGGTGAGGGGCAGGGCCCAGACCAGGACGTGATGGCGGAACGGCGCGAGGAGACGCTTCACGGAGCCTCCGCCTCGTCGCCGTCGGACTCCGGAGTCTCGGGCGCGGCGTCGCCCGGCAGGCGGTAGCCGACCGCGAGCTCGAAGCTCACCTGCCCGTCCGAGGTCGTGGACTGGCGCGACAGGTCGGGAGCGAGGAAGCGGTCGTCGGCGAAGAGCCGGTCGACGAACTCGAAGAGCGCCTCGTCGTCCTCGGCCTCGCCGCTTATCGACAGGTTGACCGATTCGTCCGCGGGCTGGTCCGCCGGACGGCGCTGCGGCGCGGCGGCGCGCCGTGTGCGCGCGGCGCCGCGCGACGTCTCCGTGGTCCGCACCGGTGCGAGCTGGCGCAGGCGCACGCCGCGCGGCATCACCTCGGTGAGGTGATCGAAGAGCCGGTTCCAGGAGAAGACCCGCTCGGCGATCCGGGCGTTGAGAAAGGCCGCTTCCTCGTTGAACGCCTCGAGGTCGCCGGCCGCGAGGTCCCGCTCCAGCGTCTCGGTGCGGGCGCGCGCCTCGCGGGTCGCGGCGAGCAGGGCCTCGAGCTCCGCCGCCCGCACGGCGTCGCTGGCGCCGCTGCTCCACCAGGTGCCGACGTTCCAGGCGGTGAGGACGAGGGCGAGCAGGGCGAGGGCGACGCCGAGGCGGCGCGGCGGCCGCAAGTTGACGAAGCGATCGCTCGCCAGGTTGGGTGCCTGCCAGTTCACGGCGTCACCTCGCGGCAGGTCGCGCCGGCGAGCGGAGCGAGCAGATCGAGCCCGGGTGCCGGCGGCACCTCGGCCAGCGGCAGGTGGTCGGGCGCGAGCACGGCGACCGGCCGACCCAGGCCTTCGGCGAGCACCCGCTCCCAGAACGGCTGCACGGCCTCCGGCGCGGCGAGCAGGGCGGCCGCCAGGCTCTCGCCGCCGAGGCGTTCGGCGAGAAAGGTGCGGGTCAGCCGCAGTTCGGCCGCCAGCAGACGCGCGCGATCCTCGTCGGAGAGGCCGCCGCTGAAGCTCTTCTGGCGCCACAGTACCGGCGCGCCGTCGCGCGCGAAGAGCAGCGTGAACCCCTCGCTCTCGACCGCAGCCACGGCGGACAGTCCGGGGAGCCGCCCTCCCGCGGCCAGGCCGTCGAGCCGCGCCAGCGAGGCACCGACGATCTGGCCGACCCGCGCGCCGGCGGCGGCGAAGGCCTGCTCGACGGCGGTGCAGACCCCCTCGGCGGCGAGCAGGGCGAGAGCGCGCACGGGCTCCTCCTGGCCGGCGAGGCGCTCGATCGGGGCGGCCGCGAGGCGCAGCTCGTCGACCCGGAAGGGGACCAGCTTGCGCAGGCGGAAGCGCAGGACCTCGAGCGCCAGGTCGGGCTGTTCAGGCAGTTCGCCGAGTTCGACGGTCATGCCGCGCACCCAGGCGTCGGGCAGGACCACGGAGAGGTGGTGCGGGCGCCCGGAGAGCCGTTCGACGACCGTTCGCGCCGCCGCGCCGAGCGCCGCGGCGTTGCCCACGGGGCCCCCGAGGGCGCCGCCGCCGAAGGTCTCCGCGGGCAGCGATGCGCGCTGCAGTTCGCGCAGCTCGAGGCCGTCGCCGCCGCGCCTGAAGACCGCCAGGACGAGCTCGTGCCGGGTGACCATGGCGGCCACCGGAGGGACGCTGATCGGCCCGAAGCCGAGCGCCCGGCTAATCCACGAAGGTGAATCGATTGATCTCACGCAGGGTGGTCATTCCGAGCAGGGCCTTCTCGAGCGCGGTCTCGCGCAGGAAGCGCATCCCCTCCTCCTTGGCGGCGCGGCGGATCTCCGACCCGGGGCGGCGGTCGAGAATCAGCTCGCGGATGCGATCGGACAGGTCGAGCAGCTCCGAGACCGCGATCCGGCCGAGGAAGCCGGTGCCGTTGCACTCCATGCAGCCCACGCCCTCGTGGAAAAGGTGATCTCCGTAGACGCCCGGCGACAGGCCCGACTCCTCGAGCAGCTGCTCGCTGACGCGGACGCCGCGCCGGCAGTGCGGGCAGATCCGGCGGACGAGCCGCTGAGCGAGCACGCAGTTGAGTGCCGAGACGAAGTTGAACAGGTCGACCTTCATGTTGAGGAAGCGGCCGAGCACGTCGATCACGTTGTTGGCGTGCACGGTGGTGAACACGAGATGGCCGGTGAGGGCCGACTGGATGGCGATCGACGCCGTCTCCTCGTCGCGGATCTCGCCCACCATCACCTTGTCCGGGTCGTGGCGCAGGATCGAGCGCAACCCGCGGGCGAACGTCAGCCCCTTCTTCTCGTTGACCGGAATCTGCGTGATGCCGCGCAGCTGGTATTCGACCGGATCCTCGATGGTGATGATCTTGTCCTCGGGCGACTGGATTTCGGACAGCGCCGCATAGAGCGTCGTCGTCTTGCCGCTGCCCGTCGGGCCGGTCACCAGGACCATGCCGTAGGGCTCGCGGATCGCCTTGCGCAGCCGCTTCAGGGTGTCGTCGTCGAACCCGAGGACGTCGAGCCGGAGGTTTCGGAACTCGGCCGACAACGACTCCTTGTCGAGGATGCGGATGACGCAGTCTTCGCCGTGCACCGTCGGCAGGATGGAGACGCGGAAGTCGATGGTACGCCCGCGCAGGCGCAGCTTGAAGCGGCCGTCCTGGGGGACGCGCTTCTCGGCGATGTCGAGCTCCGACATCACCTTCAGCCGGCTGATGATCGTCTGGTGGTGGCGCTTGTCGATCGGCTCCATCGCCTGGTAGAGCACGCCGTCGATGCGGTACTTGACGATCACTTCGTTGTCGCGCGTCTCGATGTGGATGTCGGAGGCGCGGCGCTGGATGGCGTTGAGGATGGTCGAGTCGACCAGCTTGATGATCGGCGAGGCGTCGGCGGTGATCCGGTCGAGCGACAGCACCTCCTCGCCCTGTTCGTCCTCCTGGACGAGCTGGATGCGAAAGTCCTCGGTCGCCTGGTCGAGGACCCGCTGGGTCGTCTCGGACTTCTGCAGGATCTCGTCGATTTCGGCCGGCACGGCGACGCGCACTTCGAGCGGAGTGCCGAGCAGCAGCTCGAGCTCGTCGAGGCGGGCGACGTCCGAGGGCTCCTTGAGAGCGGCCGCCAGGCGCCCCTCCAGCCGCTCGAGCGGCACGAAGCCGTAGCGCAGCATCAGGTCGAAGGGGATCGAGTGGAACAGGTCGGTGTCGATGCGGGCGCGCGCCAGGTCGACGAACTCCAGTCCGTGCTCGCGGGCGAACTGCTCCGCCCGCGCGCGTTCGGCGCCCACGCGGGCGCTCGCGGCGGCCAGGCCGTCGGCGGTCGGCGTCATGCGGTCCATCGCGCCCATCCTATCGGTCGCCGGCGGCTCATCGGACCTTTCCCAGGGCGGAGAAGATCGGCAGGTAGACCGAGGCGAGCAGGATCGCCACCAGGCCGCCGACGACGATCAGCATGATCGGTTCGATCAGCGACAGGAAGCGTTGCATCCGGGTCTCGATCTCCTCGTCGAAGAAGTCGGAGACGTTGGCGAGCATCTGGTCGAGCGAGCCGGTGGCCTCGCCGACCTCGACCATGTCGAGCACGAGAGCCGGCACCGTCCCGCTCTCCCCGAGCGCCGAGTGCAGGGCCTGGCCCTCGCGGACGCGCGGGATGGAGGGCTCGAGGCTGCCGCGGATCCACGCGTTGCCGATCGAACGGGTGGAGATCTCGAGCGCCGGCACCAGCGGCAGGCCGCCGGCGAGCAATGTGGACAGCGACCGGCAGTACTCCGAGAGGGCAAAGCGGTGGAAGACCGGGCCGAGCACCGGCAGGCGGAGCTTCGCCCGATCGATCGCCAGGCGCCCGGCGGTCGTGGCGCCCCACCGGCGCAGCAGCACCAGCCCGGCGGCCAGGGCGACCGCCAGGGTGACCGCCTGGTCGCGCAGGAAGCGCGAGACGCCCATGGTCACCTGGGTGAGGCGGGGCAGCTCCTGGAGATCCATGTCCTGGTAGAACTTCTCGAAGTTGGGCAGCACGAAGAGGGCCATCACCGCCAGCATCACCGCCGAAACGGTCAGCAGGAACGCCGGGTAGACGAGGGCCGAGTAGACCTTCTTGCGCGACTCGAGCAGCAGCCGCAGGTAGCGCACGAAGCGCCGGATGACGGCCTCGAGCTCGCCGGTGCGCTCGCCGGCCTTGAGGCTCGAGGCATAGAGCGGCGGCAGGACGTCGCCGTGCTCCGCGAAAGCCTCGGACAGTTCGATGCCGCTCTTGACCCGCTCGCGCACCTGTTCGAGCAGCGCCCGGAAGCCGGCGTGGCGCTGCCGGGAGGCGAGCATCTGCAGCCCCTGGAGCAGCGGCAGGCCGGCCTTGAGCAGCGCGGCCAGCTCCTGGTTGAAGACCAGCAGGTCGGGCAGCGGGATGCGCCGCCGGCCGAAGCCGCGCCAGGTCGCGCGCAGGCGGCCGGTGCGCGAGCGCTCGACCCCGAGCAGATGCAGCCCTTCGCGGTCGAGCTCGGCCCGCAGGGCCTGCTCGTCCGGGGCCGAGCGGGTCTCGCGGCGGACCTGGCCGTCGGCGGTTCCGACATGGCAGACGAACTCCATGCCTAGGTTCGCAGCCCGGTGGGTTCGCAGCGGAAGAATGCGGTGGGTGACACGGCCAAGTCCTTGATAGACCGCATTATACTGGCCGCTACCCGGCCATGTGGTGGCTCTATCAGGCGCTCGTCTTCGCAACCCTGCTCGTGGCCGGCCCGGTCCTCCTGCTGCGGCGCCGGGGGCGCGATCCGCGCGCGGTGATCGCGGGCCGTCTCGGACGGACCGGCGCGGCGGCGGCCGGGGAGGGGCAGGGGGCGGGGGTGGAGGAGGGGGCGGTCTGGGTCCATGCCGTTTCGGTCGGCGAGGTCGCGGTAGCCGCCACCCTTGCAAGAGCCCTTCCCGCCGAGCTGCCCCTGGTCATCACCACCGTCACGCCGACCGGGCAGGAGCGCGCCCGCACGCTCTTTGCCGGCCGCGCGGAGGTGACGTGGCATCCGTTCGAGCTCGGTTTCGCCCTGACCCGCTTCTGGCGCCGCTTCCGGCCGCGGGCGCTCGTCCTGTGCGAGGGGGACCTCTGGCCGCTCGCGCTGCGCCGCGCCCGCCGGGAGGGGATCCCGGTGGTCGTGGTCAACGGGCGCATCTCGGACCGCTCCTTCCCCCGCCTGTGCCGCTTCCGGCCGCTGGTGCGGCGCCTCCTGCTCGCGCCGGTCGATCACTTCGGCGTGCAGACGGCGGCGGACCGCGAGCGGCTGATCGCCCTCGGGGTCGAGGCCGGACGGGTGACCGTCACGGGCAACCTCAAGTTCGAGGCGGCCGAGCCGCCGGAGCTGCCCGGTCTGGCCGAGCGGATCGCCCGCCTCGCGGGCGGACGCCCCGTCCTGGTGGCGGGCTCGACGATGGCCGGCGAAGAGGGCGCCGTGCTCGAGGCCTTCGCGCTTGCGGGCGGCGGCGAGCGGGCCCTGCTGATCCTGGCGCCGCGCCATCCCGAGCGCTTCGACGCGGTCTTCGCCGCCGCACGGGAGCGCTTTCCCGGGACGCTGCGGCGCAGCGCGGCCGAAGGATCGGCGGGTCGGCCGCCAGTGCTCCTGCTCGACACCCTCGGCGAGCTGGCGGCGGCCTATCGCGGCGCCTTCGCCGCCTTCGTCGGCGGCACCCTGGTGCCCACGGGCGGGCACAATCCGATCGAAGCCGCGCGCTGCGCGGTGCCGGTGGCGGTCGGACCCTCGATGGAGAACTTCCGCGAGATCGCCGAAGCGTTCGACGGCTCCGCGGCCTGGTGCCGGGTCGCCGACGGGGCGGCGCTCGGCCGGCTGTGGAGCGCCTGGCTCGCGGATCCGTCGGCCGCGCGCGAGGTCGGGCGGCGCGGCGCCGAGCTGGTCGCGGCGCACCGCGGTGCGCTCTCGCGCACCCGGGCGCTGCTCGAGCCGCTGCTCGCGCCTCCCGGTGGGGCGCCGACGTGACCGCGCCACGGAGCGCGCCGCCGCCGCTGGCGAGGTCGCCCTGGCAGCGCCTCTACGGCGCCGCCCTGGCGGCCCGCCGCCGCCGGCTCACCGCCGCGGCGGCGCGCCTGCCGCTGCCGGTCCTTTCGGTCGGCAACCTGCACTGGGGGGGCGGCGGCAAGACGCCGCTGGTGATCGCCCTGGCGCGCCGACTCGCCGCCGCCGGCCGGCGCGTGGCGGTGCTCTCGCGCGGATACGGGCGGCATTCGAGCGGCGTGGTGCTCGTCTCGCGCGGCGCCGGGCCCGAAGTCCCGGTGGCCGTGGCGGGCGACGAACCGTTCCTGATCGCGTCCGAGGTCGCCGGGGTGGCCGTGGTGGTGGCCGAACGGCGGATCGAGGCCGGCCGCCACGCTCTCGCCGAGTTGCGGCCGGCACCCGATCTCTTCCTGCTCGACGACGGGTTCAGCCACGCCGGGCTGGCCCGCGATCTCGATCTGCTGGTCTTTCCGGCCACGGACCCACTGGGAGGGGGCCGTCTGCTCCCCTCGGGGCGGCTGCGCGAGCCGCTCGCGGCGGTGTGCCACGCCGACGCCGTGCTGCTGACCGGGCAGCTCGGCGAGCCGACGGACGAGGCCGCGCGGCTCGCCGCGGCGCTCGCTCCGTACGGCCTGCGCGGCCCGGCGTTCGCCGCCCCCACCCGGATCGGCGCGCCGGTGAGGGCGGAGGGAGGGGAGCTGCCGGCCGGCACGCCGGTCTACGCCGTGGCGGCGATCGCCCGTCCGGCCGGCTTCTTCGCCGCCGCGCGCACGACCGGCCTGACGGTCCTCGGGGAGCTGGCGTTGCGGGATCACGACCCCTTCGCCCCGCGCACCGTGGCGCGGATCGAGCGGCGGGCGGCCGCAGCCGGAGCCGCCTTCCTGCTCGTCACGGCCAAGGATCGCGCCAAGCTGGCCGGCCGTACGGCGCTGCCGCTCGCGGTGCTGCCGATCGTCGCCGCACCGCGCCCGGAATTCTGGGGCTGGCTCGATGCGCGGCTGGGAGAGTTCGGACGGTGAAGGATTCGCCACTGCGCCACCGGGCCGAGTACGCCGCCTACTGGCCGGTCTCCCGGCTGCTGCGCGGTCTCCCCCATGCGGCGAGCCGGCGGCTCGGCGCCGCCCTCGGTTCGGCGGCCTTCCGGATCGACGGCCGCCGGCGGCGGATCGCCCTCGACAATCTGGCGCACGCCTTGCCGCAGCTCGCCGCTCGGGAGCGCCGACGCCTCGCCGCCGCCTGCTTCCGGCACGTCGGCGCCAGCTTCTGCGACGCCGTTTCGGCCACTCGCTTCGACCCGGTCGAGCTCTGCCGCCACGTCACCCTCGCCGGACTCGAGCACCTCGGCGCGGCCGAGGCGCGCGGGCGCGGGGTGATCGTGCTGTCGGCCCACTACGGCAACTGGGAGATCGTGCCGCCGATCGTCGCCCTCGCCCGCGGGCCGATGGCTTCGGTCGGCCGGCCGGCCGACAACCCCTGGATCGACCGCGAGATCCAGGCCCTGCGCGGCCGCCTCGGCAACCGGTCGATCCCGAAGCGGGGCGCCGTGCGCGAGCTCTTCCGGATCCTCGGCGAGGGGGGGCGGGTGGGGCTGCTCATCGACCAGCGGGTGCGGCCGAGCGAGGGGATCGACGTCCCCTTCTTCGGCCGCCCGGCGCTGACCAGTCCGATCGTGGCGCGCCTGGCGCTGCGCACCGGGGCGGCGATCGTCCCGGCCTTCGGCGATCACCTGCCCGGCGGGCGCTACCGGGTCGACATCCTGCCGGCGCTCGAAGTGGCCGAAGCCGACGACGAGGCGGGAGTACACGAGCTGACCCGGCGCTGCCTCGAGGTCTGCGAGGCGGTCATCCGGCGCGCGCCCGAGCGCTGGCTCTGGCTGCATCGCCGGTGGAGGCACTGAGCGTGCGCACCCTCGTCGTGATGCCGAACTGGGTCGGCGACTGCGTGATGGCCGAGCCGGTGGTGCGCGCCCTCGCCGCCGCCGGCCGCGAGGTCGTGCTGCTCGCCCGCCGGCCCCTGCCCCCGCTGCTGACGCTCTTCTCAGGGGTCGCCGAAGTGATCGAGCGGCCCGCGGCGGCCGAGGAGACGACGGCGCGCCTGCGCGCCGCCGGCTGTGGCGAGGCCGTGGTGCTGCCCAACAGCTTCCGCTCCGCCAGACTGGCGCACGACGCCGGAATCCCGCGCCGTTTCGGCTACCGCGGCGACTTCCGTTCGCCCCTGCTGGCGCCGGCGGTGCCCCGGCCACGCGGCCGGCGGCCGCAGGTCGAGGACTACCGCGAGCTGCTGGCGGCGATGGAGGTTCCCCCTCCGGTCGACTGGGTGCCGCGGCTCGAGCTGCCCGAGCCCTTGCGGCGTGCCGGGCGCGAACGGCTGGCACGCGGGCGTATCGAGGTGGGGGCCGGACCGCTCGTCGGACTCTTCCCCGGCGCCGAATGGGGGCCGTCGAAGCGCTGGCCGATGCCGCGGTTCGCCGCGCTCGCCGTGGAGCTGCGCCGGCGGGTGCCGGACCTGCGCGAAGTGATCGTCGCCGGTCCCAAGGAGGTCTGGCTGGCGGTGCGCGTGCACGAGGAGAGCGGCAAGCTGCACCCGGTGATCGGGCCCGACCTCGACCTGGCCGGGCTCGCGGGCGTGCTGGCGCATCTCGACCTGCTGGTGACCAACGACTCGGGTCCGATGCACCTGGCGGCCGCGCTCGGCGTGCCGACTGTCGCCCTGTTCGGCCCCACCGACCCGCGCCGCACCGCGCCGGCCGGCACCGGGCACACGGTGCTCTGGCGCGATCTCTGGTGCTCGCCCTGCCTGCGCCGCCGCTGCCCGCTCCTCCATCACGGCTGCATGCGGGGGCTCACCGTCGCCGCCGTCGCCGACGCCGCCACGCCCCACCTGCTGCCACCGCCCTCCCGCGGCTGAACCGCCACCCGCCGCCGGCCCTTCGACCGGCCCCGTCACGTTCTTTCAGCCCATTCGGCTCGCCGGTTGACAGCGGAAGCCCTGGAGGCGAGCATGCGGTCAAAGCACTTCACGGACTCGCGTGGACAGAACGGCCGGAGCGCAAGACTCCGCAAAGGCATGGAAGGTCCTGCAGGACAAGGCAAATACCCAGAGAGGGGAGGAGACCGCAGGCGAGAGCAGGAGGCGAGATCCGGGCGGCTCCGCCCGGCGCCCGTGAAACCGGCGGAGTCAGGCCCGGATCCGGAGTTTCTCCCTCTATGGAGGCCTTTTTCTTTGCAGCGTTCGCAGAGGAGAAGAGGCACCATGAAGCATGTGCGCATCGTGGCTTGGGCCGCGGTCTTCACGCTGGCGCGGCTCCTCGGGCTGCAGTCGGCGGCGCAGGCGAGCGAGGAGAAGAGCGACGTCCAGCTGCGGATCTCCGCGAGCGACGGGCAGCTGATCGCCGAGGGAACGCTGGCGAGCCGCGTGACCACGGGCGAATCGTCGAGCGACCGACTGAGCATCGCGGGGGCGGACGGTTCGACCGCTACGGTCCAGGTGGAGTGGGACGAGCGCCGCAATCGGGGGCGAACCCGATTCGAGGACGGGGCATCGGGCTGGTGGCTCGAAGAGCTGTGCGAAGGCGTCATTCTCGGCGGCGAAACGCTCGAAGGGATGGGCGACTACCTGACGCTGCGCGCCGAGAATCGGATCTCCGAGGTTTACACGCTGCGCGACGCGAGCGGACTCGAGTTGGTCTGGGAGTCCGACTCCGCGGATTCCGGTCAGTCCGTCTACGAGGGATTCAGCGCTGCGATCGCCGAGCTGCACCCGGCCGAGATCGAGGCGGTGCCCGCGAGCGCCCGGAGGACGGCTCGCTGGGGTGCGCAGATGCTCGTCGGGCGCACCGACGGCACCTGGGTGCGCACCCTGCCGAAGTTTCTCGCCCTCGTCGAGGTGCTGGCGAAACGGTCCGGCGGCGAAGCGGCGTCGGGCGACTGAACCAGCGGGCTCGCCGGCGCGCCCGCGGATCGGGGCGCGCCGGCGGGGGCGGGAGGCCTACGGCGTCTTGACCGGGTCGGCGGGGCGGGCGGGCAGCTGGCGCGGATCGCGCTCCATCGCGGCGAGCACCTCCTCGATGGCGCGGTCGAGCTGCGGATCGCGCCCGGCGATCACCGAGGCCGGGTCGTTGTCGACCTCGATGTCCGGGTCGACGCCGTACCCTTCGATGATGTAGCTGCCGTCGACGTCGTTGGTCGCCTGCTGCGGCACGAAGACCGTGCCGCCGTCGAGCAGCGGACCCGTGCCGCTGATACCGACCACGCCGCCCCAGCTGCGCTTGCCGATCAGCGGACCCAGCCCGGCCTTCCTGAAGCGCGCCGGGAAGATGTCGCCGTCCGAAGCCGAGGTCTGGTTGAGCAGGCAGACCAGGTGGCCGTGGAAGACCGTGTAGGGGTAGGTCTGCGGGTGGTCCGACGCGTAGCCGAAGCGCGTTCCGAGCAGCTTCGTGTCGAGCCGTTCGATGATCCACTGCGAGATGTTGCCGCCACCGTTGGAGCGCACGTCGACGACCATGCCCTCCTTGCGGATCTGCGGATAGAACCACTTGATGAACTCGTAGGCTCCCGGAGCTCCCATGTCGGGGATGTGGAGGTAACCGACCCGGCCGCCGGTCTTTTCCGCGACATAGCGCCGATTGCCGTCCACCCACCGCAGGTAGAGCAGGCTCCCCTCGTCGTCGAGCGGCCGGAAGGTTGTCCGGCGTGCCCCTGCGAGCGTCGGCCGCGAGTTGAGCGTCAGGGTGACCGGATCGGTCTTGTGGCGCAGCAGGCGGTAGGGGTTGTCCGCGCCGGTGAGCTCCTCGCCGTCGATCGCCAGCACGTAGTCACCGACGCGGGCGTCGACGCCGACCTCGGTGAGCGGGGAGCGGTAACGCGCCTCCTCGTTGTTGCCGCGGTAGATCTCGGCGATCCGGAAGCGGCCGGCGGCCGGGTCGAGTTCGAAGCGGGCGCCCGGCAGGCCGACCTTCGGCCGCTCGGGCAGGTCGAAGTCGCCGCCGTCGATGTAGGCGTGCCCGACGTTGAGCTCGGCGATCATCTCGCTGAGCACGTAGTTGAGGTCGCTGCGGTGAGCGAGGTGCGGCAGCCAGCGGCGATAGCGGTCGCCGATTGCCCGCCAGTCGTAGCCGTGCAGGTTGCGGACGTAGAAGAAGTCACGATAGCGCCGCCAGACCTCGTCGAAGATCGTCTCCCACTCCTCGGCGGGGATGCGATCGACCTTGAGGCCGGCGGTCGAGACCGGCTTCTTCTCGCCCCCCTTCGGCGTCACGTCGAGGCGGCTGAAGGAGGAGCCGTTGCGCACCAGCGCCTTGCTGCCGTCGGCCGAGACGGCCCAGCCGGAGACCTCCTCGGCGAGCACCGAGCTCTCGCGCTTCTCGAAGTCGAACAGCTTGAGGCGCGGCTTGGCCTCGGCGGGGCGGCCGTAGTAACCGGCCGACGCGACGCTGTAGAGGAGGTGCTTGCCGGCCACCGCGAGGGCGCCGATGTTGTCGGCATCGATCGGCAGCGCGATGACGCGCTCACCGAGCCCTGCGAAGTCGATGCGTACCGGCTCGACGGCTCGCTTCTCCTTCGTCTCGCCGTTGTCGTCCCCCTTGTCCCCCTTCTTGTCCCCCTTCTTCTCTTCTTCCTTCGCCTCGCCGTCGAGCTTGACTTCGTCGCTCTCGGGCGGCAGCGGGTGGCCGACGTCCCGCCGCAGCGCCAGGGCGAAGACGCCGGTCATCCGGTTGCCGGCGAAGTTCCACTCGATCTGCGAGAACTGCGGCGCGAACTGGCGCTCGGAGAGGAAGTAGAGGTACTTGCCGGCCGGATCCCACTGCGGCGCGTACTCGTTGAACGTCTCGTCGGTGACCCGGCGCAACTGGCCGTCGCCGGCCGACCAGATCCAGATCGAATTCGAGCCGTTGACCTCGCCGAGCGAGAACGCGAGGTGCGCCGAGTCGGGCGACCAGCTGTAGTCGAAGACGCGGCCGAACTCGTCGTCGGCCACCACGACCCGGCTGCGGTCGGCCAGGGTGAGCACATGAACGCGGCCGGACTTGTCCGCGAAGGCGATCCGCTTGCCGTCGGGCGACCAGGCGGGGGCGTAGAGCATCTCGGCGAGGCCGGAGGTGAGCTTCTCGGGCTGGCCCGAGCCGTCCTGGTCGGCGATCCAGATCTGATCCTCGCCGTCGGCGTCGGAGACCCAGACGATCCTGCGCCCGTCGGGCGACCAGCGGGCGTGGCGATCGTGGGCCGAGGAGCTGGCGGTCAGGTTGCGGGTCGCTCCCTTCTCGATCGGCGCGGTGAAGACGTCGCCGCGGGCGACGAACAGGGCGCGCTCCCCCTTCGGCGAGAGCTCGAAGTCCTCGATCTGGCCGGCCGCCGAGACGCGGGCCGGGCGGCGGTGGACGGCGTCGGCCGGGACGGTGATGGCGAGCGTGCGCGCCTCGCCGCTCGCCGTGTCGTAGAGGGCCAGCATGCCGTCGAGCTCGTAGACGATCTGCGCCCGGTTGTCCGAACTCGCCCAGCGGACGTCCCAGGTCGTCTCGTGGGTGAGCTGGGTCGTCGCCCGCGTCGCCGGATCGAAGCGGAACAGATTGAGCACGCCGTCGCGATCGGAGACGAAGTAGATCTGCTCACCGATCCACATCGGGTCGCGCTCGGTGCGCGGCGAGTGGGAGACCGGCTCCACCGCGGCGGTGGCCGGATCGAAGATCCACAGATCCTGGGCCCAGCCCCCGGCGTAGCGCTTCCAGGAGCGGAAGTCGCGCATCAGCGGCGAGTAGACGAGCCGCTGGCCGTCGGGAGCGAAGTCCCCGGCGCCCGAATTCGGCATCGGCAGGCGAACCGGCAGTCCCCCCGCGGCCGGCACCGTGTAGAGCGCCGACTCGGTGCGACCGCCGTCGGCGTCGCGCACCGAGCGGAAGAGCACGTTCTCTCCGTCCGGTGTCCAGCCGTAGACCTGGTTGTCGTAGCCCCAGCGCGGCGGCAGGGGGCCGGAGGCGGGGTACCAGGTCAACTGCCGCGGTTCGCCGCCCGTGGCCGGCACGACGTAGACCTGCTCGTCGCCGTCGTACTGACCGGTGAAGGCGATCCGGCTGCCGTCCGGGGAGAAGCGGGCGAACAGCTCGAGCCCCGGATGGGCGGTCAGCCGGGAGGCCAGGCCGCCCGCGGTCGAGGCGGTCCACAGGTCGCCGGCGTAGGTGAAGACCACCCGATCGCCGTGGACATCGGGAAAGCGGAGCAGGCGGGTCGGTTCGGCGGCCGACGCCAGCGCGGGGAGCGCCAGCGCGCCGGCGAGGGCGACGGAGACGAGGCGGCGGGACATGAATCCTCCTTCCGAGGGGGCGTACCGGCCCGAGGCGGCCGGCGCCAGGGCGATTAGACCAGAGACGAGACCGCTGTCAGGAATACGCGCGGGGCCGGAACGGGTTGCGCCTCATTCGCCGGACGATCCGGCGGACGTCCCGTCCGCCGCCTCGGCCGGCGGCGGCAGGACGAGCACCACCTCGTCGGGGCGCACCAGGCCGAGATCCTCGCGGGCGACCCGCTCGAGGGCGGCCGGGTCCTCCTGGAGGGCGTGAATGCGCTGGCGCAGTTCGGCGATCCGTCGCTCGGTGGCGGCCACCTGGTCGGCGAGAGCCGCGGCGCGGTCGCGCGCCCGATCGTAGTCGCGCCACCCTTTGAGCGCCATGGTCGCCAGCAGCAGGAGGCAGAAGACGACCAGTGCCGAGAGCAGCGACCGCAGCGGCCGCGGCCGGGCCGACTCCGCCTGCGCCGCGACGGTCACGTCCGGAAGCGCGGGAAGGCGGCGCGACCCGGGTAGGTCGCCACCCCTTCGAGCTCCTCTTCGATGCGCAAGAGCCGGTTGTACTTGGCCACCCGGTCGCTGCGGCAGGGGGCGCCGGTCTTGATCTGGCCGCTGCGCGTGGCCACCGCGAGATCGGCGATCGTCGTGTCCTCGGTTTCGCCGGAGCGGTGCGAGATGACGTTGGCGTAGCCGGAAGTCTTGGCCAGCTCGACCGCGGCGAGCGTCTCGGTCAGCGTGCCGATCTGGTTGACCTTGACCAGCAGGGCGTTGGCCAGGCGGCGCGCGATGCCGCGGCCGAGGATCTCCGGGTTGGTGACGAACAGGTCGTCGCCGACCAGCTGCACGCGGTCGCCGAGCGTCCGGGTGAGCTCCTGCCAGCCGTCCCAGTCCCCCTCGGCCAGACCGTCCTCGATTGACACCAGCGGGTAGCGCGCGCACCAGTCGGCGTAGAGGGCGATCAGATCCGCGGCGGCGAGGCCCGACTTGCCCTCGCCGGCGAGGTCGTAGCGGAAGACGCCGCCGGCCTCGCTGCCGAACTCGGAAGCGGCGACGTCGAGCGCCAGGGCGATCTGCTCGCCGGGGCGGTAGCCGGCCGCCTCGATGGCCGCCATCAGCAGGTCGAGTGCCTCGCGACTGCTGCCGAGGTTCGGCGCGAAGCCCCCCTCGTCGCCGACCGCCGTGACCATTCCGCGCTCGCGCAGCACCTTCTTGAGACCGTGATAGACCTCGACTCCGGCGCGCAACGCGTCGGAGAAGGTCGCGAAGCCCACCGGCACCAGCATGAACTCCTGAATGTCGACCGAATTGTCGGCGTGGGCGCCGCCGTTGAGCACGTTGAGCATCGGGACCGGCAGCACGGTGGCGCCGGGTCCGCCGAGATAGCGGTAGAAGGGCAGTTCAGCGGCCGCGGCGGCGGCGCGGGCGACCGCCAGCGAGACACCGAGGATGGCGTTGGCCCCGAGGCGCTCCTTGCTGGCGGTGCCGTCGAGGGCGATCATGGTGTGGTCGATCGCCGCCTGGTCGCGGGCATCCATCTCCTCGAGCTCGGGGGCGATCTCGTCCTCGACGAAGTCGACCGCCTTGCGCACCCCCTTGCCGAGATAGCGGCTGCCCCCGTCGCGCAGCTCGAGCGCTTCGCGACTGCCGGTCGAGGCGCCCGAGGGGACGCAGGCGCTGCCGAGCACGCCGCTCTCGAGCAGGCAGTCGACCTCGAGGGTCGGATTGCCGCGTGAGTCGAGGATCTCGCGTGCCGTGATCTCTTCGATGCGGAACATCGGGGACTCCCTCCGGAGAAGCCGGTACGGCGACGACAGAATAGCCGCGAACGCCCCGCTCCACAAGCTGTCAGGAGGTCAGCTTGAGCCCCACGATGCCCGCCACCACGAGCGCGAGGGCGACCAGGCGGGGCGGCGTCGCGGGTTCGCCCAGCAGCAGCATGCCGAGAACCGCGGTGCCGAGCGCGCCGATGCCGGTCCACACGGCGTAGGCGGTGCCGACCGGCAGGTCGCGCACGGCGCGGGCGAGGAACCAGAAGCTGGCGATCATGCCCGCCACCGTCCAGAGCGACGGTGCCAGGCGGCTGAAGCCCCGGGTCGACTTCAGGCCGATCGCCCAGGCGATCTCGAGCAGGCCGGCGAGCAGCAGCCAGAGCCAGGCCATCGTCGTGCGGTCCATGGAAATCTCCCGCGGCAGTCTACGGCCGGCGGGGTGGAATCCGGACTGTGGCAGGATCGCCGCCGTTTTCGTGGAGTGAACCGGCATGCCCGCGACCCTCATCCCCGCCCCGTTCGTCTCCCTGCTCCCGCTCGCATCAACGGCCCCGGCGCTGTCGGGGGACCAGCTGCCGCTGCTCGCCCTGCTGCCGTTCGTCCTGCTGCTGCTGGCGATCGCGCTGCTGCCGCTGGCAGCGCCCCACTTCTGGGAATCGAACCGCAACAAGGGGCTGGTTTCGGCGGCCCTGTCGCTTCCTTTCGCCACCTGGCTGGTGCTGCGCTTCGGCCCGCCGGGCGCCACCGCGATCCAGCATTCGATGTTCGACTACCTCTCCTTCATGGCGCTGCTCGGCTCGCTTTTCGTCATCTCGGGCGGCATCTACGTGCGCGGCTCGCTGGCCGGCACGCCTCTGTCGAACAGCGCCTTCCTTGCCATCGGCGCGGTGCTCGCCAACCTGATCGGCACCACCGGCGCCTCGATGGTGCTGCTGCGCCCCTTCCTGCGCGCCAACGAAAAGCGCCGCGACCGGGTCCACCAGGTCGTCTTCTTCATCTTCGTGGTCTCCAACTGCGGCGGTCTGCTCACGCCGCTGGGCGATCCGCCGCTCTTTCTCGGCTTTCTCAAGGGGGTGCCGTTCGACTGGACGCTGCGCCTGTGGCCGCAGTGGCTGCTGGTCAACGGCCTGCTGGTGCTCATCTTCAATTTCCTCGACCAGTGGAAGCTCGGCCGCGAGGAGAGCGCGCGCGGCGGCTCCCAGCTCGAGGAGGTGCTCGAACACGAGCCGCTGGCGATCGAGGGCAAGCGCAACTTCTTCTTTCTGCTCGGCGTCATTCTGGTGATCCTGGCCAACGGGCAGGGGTGGGGGACGGCGCCGGAGTCCTGGCCGTTCGGCCTGCAGGAGGGGATGATGGTGGCTCTCGCCCTCGCCTCCTTCCAGGCCACGCCCGCCCGGGTCCGCGAGGCCAACCGGTTCGGGTTGGCACCGATCGTCGAAGTGGCGGTGCTCTTCGCCGGGATCTTCGTCACCATGATCGCCCCGCTCGTCTACCTCAACGCCCGCGGCCCCGGCCTGGGGGTCGAGCGGCCCTGGCAGTACTTCTGGGCCTCGGGACTGCTCTCCTCCTTCCTCGACAACGCCCCGACCTACCTGACCTTCGGCGCTCTCGCCGCCGGGCAGGCCGGCGTCTCGGTGGCCGGTGAGCACTACCTGGCGGCGCTGCTGGCCCGCGGCGTCGGCCCGGAGGCGATCCTCGTGGCGATCTCCTGCGGCGCCGTGCTGATGGGCGCCAACACCTACATCGGCAACGGCCCCAACTTCATGGTCAAGGCGATCGCCGAGGAGAACGGCATCCGCATGCCGAGCTTCTTCGGCTACATGCGCTGGTCGCTCGGGGTGCTGGTCCCGATCTTCCTGCTGGTGACACTGCTGTTCTTCCGCTGAGGCGCCGGGGCGGGGCTGCCGCGGCCGGTTTTGACTCGGCCGGGGCGGTTGTGGGATGATTCGCGACCCGGCGGGAGACTGCCGGATCCCGGACGCGGGGTGGAGCAGTCTGGTAGCTCGTTGGGCTCATAACCCAAAGGTCGGGGGTTCAAATCCCCCCCCCGCAACCATCGCAGATTCCAGGGCCGGATCGGTGACGATCCGGCCCTTTCTCTTTCAGGCCGATCGGGCGTCCTCGGGGGCGAGCGTGCGGGGGCGCGGCGGTGGCTCGAGACCGAGCGCCCAGAGGGCGGTGGCGGCGGCCGCGGCGGAGGCGATCCAGAACGGGGAGCCGATGCCGAGCGCCTGGAAGGCGAGGCCCGCCCACAGCGGCCCGACCAGGCGCGCTACCCCGCCCCAGGCCTGCTGGACGCCCATGGTCGCGCCGAGCTCGTGCGCCGCGGCGTAGCGCGAGACCAGCGACGTCGTCGACGGGAAGAGCAGCGCCGTCCCGATGGGCAGCAGCACGATCACCCCGGCGAAAGCGCCGAGCGATCCGGCCGCGGGCAGCAGCGCGTAGCCGGCGGCCAGGGCGACGAGCCCGAGGCGCACCACGCCGCGCTCCCCGTAGCGGCGCACCGCCGGGCCGAGGACGAGGCTGCGCATGACCAGGGAGATCGTGCCGGTAAAGGTGTAGACGTAGCCGATCGTCCTTTCGGTCATGGCGAAGCGGCGCTGCAGATAGAGGGCGAGGATCGCGTTGATCGCCATGAACGCCATCATGCCGACGGCGTAGATCCAGATCAGGCGGGCGACCGGACGGCGAGGGTGGGCGAGGATCTCCGCCATCCGGTGACCGAGCGAACGCGACGGCTCGCCGGCGGCCCGGGCGCGCGCCTCGGCCGAGGCCGACTCGGGCAGCCAGCCGCGCACGAAGAGGAGATTGACCAGGCAGAGGAGGGCCGCGGCGAGCCCCGGCGTCGCCGGACCGAGCACCGCCGAGAGGGAGCCGAGAGCCGGCCCCAGCATGACCCCCGCCGAAGTGGCGGCGGTGATCCAGCCGAGCGCCTTGGCGCGCTCCTCGGGCACGATGGCGTCGGCGACGTAGGCCTGCACGACCCCGGTCGTCGCACCCCCGGCCCCCTGCACCAGACGCGACAGGAAGAGCAGCCCGATGAGCGCCTTCGCGTCGACCCGCTGCATCGCCCACGGCGAGCAGGCCAGGCCGAAGACGACGTAAGCGACGGCCGAGATCGACAGGCCGAGCATCAGCATCGGCCGGCGGCCGTGGCGATCGGAGAGGCGCCCCCAGAAGGGCGCCGTGGCGAGCTGGGCGAGCGCGTAGACCGAGACCATCGAGGTGATCACCCAGGGCGCCGCGCCCAGCTTGTCGGCGTAGATCGGCTGCACCGGCAGGATCATCAGGAAGCCGACCATGTCGACGAAGACGGTCAGCATGAGCGCCCAGAGGCGCCCGAGCGAGGCGGGGGCGGCGGTCACGCGGCCTTTTCGCGGCCGAACAGCAGGAAGGCGGCGGCCGAGAGGACCGCCAGCAGCACGCCGTAGGCGGCGGCGACGCCGGTCTCCTGCAGGCGCAGGTTCGACAGGATCTCGATGGCGATCGGCCGTGTCTCGTAGGTGTAGAGGACGATCGACAGGACGAAGTCGCCGAACACGCCGATGAACGCCAGCATGGCTCCGGCGGCGAGCGCCGGGCGGAGCATCGGGAGGGTGACGCGCCGCAGCGTGCGCAGGCGGCCGGCGCCCAGCGACGCCGCGGCCTCCTCGACCCCGGCATCGAGCTGGGCAAGGCCGGCCTGCGCGGCGCGGCCGGTGGCTGGCAGGCTGCGCACCAGATAGGCGAGCGGCAGGATGGCGAGGGTGCCGACGAGCAGGAAGCGGCCCGCCCACGGACGGTCGACGCTCATCGTGGTGGCGATGGCGACGGCGAAGGCGGTCGCCGGGACGGCCCACGGCAGGCCGATCAGCAGCTCGGCGAGGCGCCCGAGCCGGCCCCCCCGGCGGGCCGTGCGCGCCGCGGCGAAGCCGAGCACCAGCGCCACCAGGGTGGCGAGGCCGGCCATCCAGAGCGAGTTGAGCACCGGACGCAGCGCTTCGGCGCCGGCGGCCAGCTTGCGGTAGTTGTCGAGCCCGAGCGCCGGAGGGAGCAGCTGCGTCGTCCAGCTGCCGCGCGGTACCAGCGAGAGCAGAACGAGCGTCAGGTGCGGAGCCAGCAGGAGGAGGGCCAGCAGCCAGCCGGCGGCGGCCGAGGCGAGGCGGGCCGGCCGCGAGGTGAGCCGCCGCCGGGCCGGCGGCGCGCCGCGCTGGCGCGGTGCCGCTCCCTCCCGTTCGAGCCGGCGCGCCACCAGCAGGCCGGCGATCGCCACCGCGGTCAGCACGACGACCTGCACCTCGGCGAGATCGGTGTCGCCGTTCTGCTTGGCGGCGAGGATCTGCGTCGTCATGACGCGGTAGGAGCCGCCGAAGATGTAAGGCGCCGAGAACGAGCCGAGGGCGGTCAGGAAGGTGAGGACAGCGGCGCTCGCCAGGGCCGGACGCAGCGCCGGCAGGGTGATGCGCAGGAAGCGGCGCGTCGGCCCGGCGCCGAGCGAGGCGCCGGCTTCGAGCAGCGAACCGTCCAGGCGCGCCAGCGCGGCGCGGGTGAAGAGGTAGAAGTAGACGTACATCGAGTAGGCGTGGACGACGAGGATGGCGCCGGCCCCCGACAGCCGCCAGGGGGCCTGCTCGAGGCCGAGCGCCGCCATCACCAGCCGGGTGCCGACGCCCGACTCTCCCCACAGATAGAGGAAGGCGATCACGCCGACCAGCGGCGGCAGGGCGACCGGCAGCGCCACCAGTTCGGCGAGTGTCCGCCGGCCGGGGAAGTCGCGCCGGGCGAAGAGAAACGCGAGCGGCACGCCGATCGCCGCGGCCAGGACGACCGTCCAGCCCGAGATCCAGAGGCTGCGCCCGAGGGCCAGCCACTCGCCCCGCCGCGCGGCGAACTCGGCGAAGGCGGCGCCGGCGCCGCCGGGCGCCGCGAGGGCGGCGGCGAACGTGATCACCAGCGGCCAGCCGACCAGCCAGACGAGGACGAGGACGACCAGCGCGTCGAGCCGGCGGGAGCGTCTCATCCGGGGGCGGGGAAGAAGCGGGGCGGCGGCGCCCCGGCGGCGCGCACGACGCCGGTCGGCGAGCCGGCGGCGGGGCGCTCGCCGGCCACCTGCACCTCGAGCTCGAAGCCGCCGGAGGTCCGGACGACCACCCAGGAGAGGGCGCCGCCGAAGCGCGTCGCCACGACCTCGCCGGCGACCGCTCCGGCGGCATCGGGCGTCGCCAGGGCGAGCTGCTCGGGGCGCAGCATCGCCTCGCCGCGCGAACCGGCCGGCGCCGGGGCGGCGAGGCGGAGCGTGCCGCCCGGCAGGGCGTCGCCGGAGATCCCGGTGCCGTCACCGTCGACGCGCACCGGCACGAACGAGGCGCGGCCGACGAAGCCGGCGACGAAGCGGTCGGCCGGGGCGTCGTAGAGCGCCTCCGGGGTACCCACCTGCGCCAGCCGGCCACCGTGGAGCAGCGCCACCCGCTGGCCGAGTTCGAACGCCTCCTCCTGCTCGTGGGTGACCAGCACGGTCGTGATGCCGAGTTCGGCGAGGAAGCGGGCGAGATCGCGGCGGGTGCGCTCGCGCAGCGACGGATCGAGGTTGGACAGCGGCTCGTCGAGCAGCAGCAGGCGGGGCTCGGGGGCGAGCGCCCGCGCCAGCGCGACGCGCTGCTGCTGGCCGCCGGAGATCTCCGAGACGCGGCGGTCGCCGAGCCCGGCGAGCTCGACGCGCGCCAGCGCCGCGGCGACCCGGCGGTCCAGCTCGCCGCGCGGCAGACGCCGCCCTTCGAGCCCGAAGGCGACGTTGCCCGCGACGGTCAGGTGCGGGAAGAGCGCGTAGTGCTGGAAGACCATGCCGAAGCCGCGCCGCTCGGCGGGGAGCCGGTCGATCCGCTCGCCGCCCAGCGACAGGCTGCCGGAGTCGGGCTGCTCGAACCCGGCGATCAGCCGTAGCAGGGTCGTCTTGCCGCTGCCCGAAGGGCCGAGCAGCGCCAGCACCTCGCCCGGCTCGACGGTGAGCGAGAGATCGGCGAGCACGGGCACCGCGTCGAAACTCTTGCCGACGCCGTCGAGGACGAGCGGCAGGGACGATCGGCTCACGGCTTCGAACCACCCGCGGCCGCGGCGCCGCGGCCACGCACCTGCTCGTCCCAGCGTGACATCCAGGCGGGGCCCTGCGCCGCGGCCCGGTCGGCGTCGTAGTCGGCCACCACGAGCCGCGCCAGCACCTCGCGCGCCCACTCGGGCAGTCGGTCGGCGGTGAGGTCCTGGCGTGCCGGCAGACGGAAGGCGCGCTCGGCGGCGAGGCTCTGGGCCTCCACGCTCCCCACCCAGTCGAGGAACTCGGTCGCCGCGGCGGCGTGCGGCGCGCCGGACACCAGCGCCACCGAGTCGTCGATCACCGGCGTGCCGGAGGCGGGCAGCGCGAAGCCGAGCGGATCGCCGGCGGCGCGATGGAGCAGCACGTCGGTCAGCTCCCAGACCGTGACGTCCCCCTCGCCTCGCGCCAGCTTCTCGAACAGCAGCGCCGGATTGGCGACGTAGTCGCGGGTGGCCGCGTCGAGCCGCGCGAGCCACGCCCAGCCGGCATCGGTCGAGCCGGTGTCGGCCTCGGAGCGGGCGAGGACGTAGGCGAAGAACGTCCGCATGACGCCGGAGGCCATCGGGTCGCGCACCAGCAGGCGGCCTTCAAAGCGCGGGGCGAGCAGATCCTCCCAGTCGGCGGGCGCCGCCGCGGCGTCGACCGTGGCGGAGTTCCAGACCAGCACGGGGAGGGTCCGGTAGGTGCCGAAGTAGAGGTCGCCGGGGGCGCGGCTGGCCGCCGGAACCGCGTCCGCCCAGGCGGGTCGCAGCGGCGCCAGCAGCCCCTCGGCGGCGGCGCGCGCGAAGATCGCGTCGGGGCCGCCGAACCAGACGTCGGCCTGGGGATTGGCGCGCTCGGAGCGAATTCGGTCGTAGACCTCCTGCGAGCCCATGTCGAGGAAGCGGAAGTCGATCCCCGGGCGGGCCCGCTCGAACTCGGCCTCGAACAGCTGCAGCAGGTCGCGGCCGTGCGGCGAATAGACGACCAGCGGCGTGCGTCCGTCGCCGGCGCAGCCGGCGAGTCCCAGCGCAAGCGCCAGGGCGAGCGGCCCGACGAGGCGGGCAGTGGACGGCGACGCGGAGTGGCGAGCAGTCATGGGGCGGGCATTCTACGGGCAGCGGTGCGGCCGCGGGGCGCAGGTAGACTGCGACTCCGCCGCCGGCCGGACGGCGCGGATTGCGGCCCGCCGAAGCGGGCGGGGGGTCGGACGGGTGATCCACTACCGTGGCGAGACGGGATTCCGGCACGAGCAGCCGCCGGCGATCGGCATCCTGGTGGCAAACCTCGGCACGCCGGCGGCCCCCACCGCGAGGGCGCTGCGCCCCTACCTCAGGCAGTTCCTCTGGGATCCGCGCGTCATCGAGCTCAATCGGGTCCTGTGGTGGACCATCCTGCACGCGGCCGTGCTGGTGACCCGGCCGCGCGCCTCGGCCGAGCTCTACCGCAAGGTCTGGACGCCGGAGGGCTCGCCGCTGCTGACCCTGTCGCGAGCCCAGGCGGCGGGTCTCGAGCAGCGCCTCGCCGGCCGCGCCCGCATGCCGGTCCGCGTCGAGCTCGGCATGCGCTACGGCGAGCCGTCGATCGGCGCGGCACTGCGCCGGCTGGCCGGGGCCGGCTGCCGCCGCCTCCTCGTGCTGCCGCTCTACCCCCAGTACGCCGCGGCGACCACCGCTTCGACTTTCGATGCCGTCTTCGAGGAGCTGCGCAGCTGGCGCTGGGTGCCGGAGCTGCGCACGGTGGCGACCTACCACGACGAGGAGGGTTACATCGCCGCGCTCGCCGCGTCGATCGACGAGCTGTGGCGCCGCGACGGTTCGCCCGACCGGCTGGTCCTCTCCTTCCACGGCATGCCGCAGCGCTACTTCGACAGCGGCGACCCCTACTTCTGTTACTGCCAGAAGACGGCACGCCTTGTGGGCGAGCGCCTGCAGCTTCCGGCCGACCGTCTGCTGGTCACCTTCCAGTCGCGCTTCGGCCGCGAGGAGTGGCTCAAGCCGTACACCGACGAGACGCTCAAGTCTCTGCCCGGCCGGGGAGTGAAGTCGATCGACGTCGTCTGCCCCGGCTTCGCGGCAGACTGCCTCGAGACACTCGAGGAGATCGACGGACTCAACCGGGAGTTCTTCCTGCACGCCGGCGGCGAGCGGTATCGCTACATCCCCTGCCTCAACGACCGTCCCGACCACCTCGACTTTCTCGCCGACCTCGTGGCGCGTCATCTGGGTGGCTGGCTCGACGAGCCGCGTCGCGACGAGGAGGCGGACGCCGCCGCCGCAGCGGACCGGCGCGCCGCGCGGGCGCGGGCGTTCGCCGCGGGCCGCGCGGCCGGAGAGGGCGGCGCCCACCCGAAAGGATGAGCGCCGGATGCCGGAGAAATCTCCCCGGGTGGTATTGCGCCGCCATGACCGAACCGTGACAGAAGCGACCGGAAGGGGTGCTAGAAGTTCGCCCATGGAGACGATCGGACTGGTCGGCGTCACGGCGCGGGACCTCGGAGCGAGTGGTCTGGCGCGCTTCACCTGGGCGAAGGACGAGAGGGTCGCGCGCCTGTCGGAACTCGCCGGCGCTCTGGGAGTCGACGAGGTCGTCTATCTGGCGACCTGCAACCGCGTCGAGCTGTTCTACCGTCGCAAGGCGACGGGTGAGGAGCGCGACCTGCGGCGCGCCGCCTGGCGCGCCCTGACCGGCGGCGAGGCCGGCGACGGCGAGGCGGAGCGCACCCTGCGCGGCTGGATCGGCGAGGGGGCGGTCGAGCATCTCTTCCTGGTGGCCAGCGGCCTCGATTCGGCCCAGGTCGGCGAGCGCGAGATCCAGGGGCAGCTGCGCGAGGCGCTGCAGCAGGCGCGCCAGGCGGGGGTGGTCGGCGGCCTGGTCGACCGGCTGGTCGAGGAGGCGTTGCGGGTCGCCCACCAGGTGCATCGCGACACCCACCTGGGCGCGGGACGCACCTCTCTGGCCGAAATCGCCGCCGATCACCTGATCGAGCGCGCGCGCCGTACCCCCTCGCCGGTCGCTCTCGTCGGCGTCTCGCCGATGACCGAGCGAGCCGGCGCGGCGTTGCACCGCGAGGGAATCGGCGTGATCGTGGTCAACCGCACGCTCGACCGGGCGGTCGACCTCGCCCGCCGGCTGGACGGCGCCGAAGCGATGTCGCTCGAAGAGTTCTGCAGCCGGCCTCCGATGGTCGAGGCGCTCCTTTCGGCCACCGGCGCCCCCGAAACCGTGCTCGACCGCGCCGTGCTCGAACGGCTGGCGGCGCGCGCCCCGAGCGGTGAGCCGCCGCTGGTTGTCGACCTCGCGGTGCCGCCGGACGTCGATCCGGAAGCGGCGCGGGCCTGCGGCCTGACCCGCATCGGCATGGACGAGATCAACCGTCTCGCCGAGCGGCGGCGCGCCGAACGGATCAGCGAGGCGGCAGCGGCGCGCGAACTGATCGACGAGGCGCTCGCCGGCCTGCGCGAGCGGCTGGCCGAGCGCGCTCTGTCGCCGGTTCTGGCGCGCCTCAATCAGCGCTATCGGCGCACCGCGCTCGAGGGGGTCGAGCGGCTGCTGGCCAAGGAGGGTTTCTCCTTCGATCCGGCGTCGCGCGAGACGCTCGAGCTGTGGGCCGAGACGCTCGCTCGCCGCCTGGCTCACCTGCCGACGCGTGGCCTGCGCGAGCTGGCGTGCAGCCACGGCCTGGCGGCGGTCGACCTCTTCCTCGCCGCCGGGGACGAAGAGCTGCGGCGCGAACTGGGTACGATCGACTCCTTCGACTGGATCGATCCGATGGGGCAGGAGGGGTGAGCATGGACTCCGGTGAGCGGTCGGCGGCTCTCTTCGAGCGCGCCCGGCGGGTGATTCCGGGGGGGGTCAACTCCCCCGTGCGGGCCTTCGGCGCGGTCGGCGGCACGCCGCTGTTCGTCGCCGCGGCCCGCGGCGCCGAGGTCGAGAGCGTCGACGGTCGGGTCTATCTCGATTTCGTCGGCTCCTGGGGGCCGCTGATCCTCGGCCACGCGCACCCGGAAGTGGTCGCGGCGGTGCGCGAGGCGGTCGGCCGCGGCTCGAGCTTCGGTGCGCCGTGCCGGGCCGAGGTGGAGATGGCCGAAGCGGTGGTGGCGGCCTATCCCGGTCTCGAGCAGGTGCGTTTCGTCTCGTCGGGGACCGAGGCGGTGATGAGCGCCATCCGGCTGGCACGCGGCTTCACCGGCCGCGACCTGGTGGTGAAGTTCGCCGGCTGTTATCACGGCCACGCGGATCACCTGCTGGTGGCCGCCGGCTCCGGACTGGTGACGCTCGGCAATCCGAGTTCGGCGGGCGTGCCGGAGGCGTTCGCGGCGCTCACCCGCGTCCTGCCGCTGGACGACGAGGCGGCGGTCGAAGAGCTGTTCGCCCGCGAAGGCGAGCGCGTCGCGGCGGTGATCCTCGAGCCGATTCCGGCCAACAACGGCCTGCTCGTGCAGCGGCCCGAGTTCCTCGCCACGCTGCGGCGCCTGACCCGCGAAGCGGGGGCGGTGCTGATCTTCGACGAGGTGATCTCGGGCTTCCGGGTCGGCCGCGGCGGCGCGGCGGCGCGCTACGGCATCACCCCCGATCTCGCCACCTTCGGCAAGATCGTCGGCGGCGGCCTGCCGGTCGGCGCCTTCGGCGGCCGGCGGGAGATCCTCGAGCGGCTCGCGCCGCTCGGCGACGTCTACCAGGCCGGCACCCTGTCGGGCAATCCGGTGGCGATGGCGGCGGGTCTGGCGACGCTGCGCATCCTCGAGCGCGACGATGTCTGGGCGACGCTCGAGCAGCGAGGCGCCGAGCTCGAGAGTGCCCTCGCTCCGGTGCTCGCGGCCTCGCCGATCCCGGCTTCGCTGGTGCGCGTCGGATCGCTCTTCTGGCTCAGTCTCCAGGCGGGAGCGGCGCCGCGCGCCGCCGAGCGCATCGACCCGCGGGCCGCCGGCATCTATGCCGCGCTCTTCCACGCCCTGCTGGCGGAGGGGATCGCACTGGCGCCGTCGGCCTACGAAGTCGGCTTTCTCTCGGCGGCGCATCGCACGGCGGACGTCGAGCGGCTGGCGGCCGCCCTGGGCCGTGCGCTGGCGCGGCCGCCGCGGGAGAGCGGCGCTTGACCGCGACCCGACGCTTCGACGGCGGACGCGCCCTGCGCGTCGGCTTTCTCGCCCTGCTCGTCTTCTCGACCGCGCAGGTGATCTGGTGGATCCTCGACCAGAACCGCCTGGCGCAGCGCGATCACGCGCGCCTCGAAGCGCTCTACGGGGTTGAGGTCGAGCTGGCCCGGACGCTGCTCGCCGAGGGCCGCGACTGGGCGTCGATCGCCGGCCGCGTGCCGCACCTCGAGCTGATCGGAGACCAGTTGCGGATCGCGCCGGCGGCGGTGGAGCTGCTGGCCGAAGAGCGGCGCAGCCGGCTGCGCCGCTACGGCTGGGAAGGTGGCTTTTTTCTCGCCGTGCTGGTGGCGGCGATGGTGGTGGTCACCCGCACGCTGCGCGCCGAGACCGAGTTGCGCCGCCGCCAGGAGAACTTCCTCGCCGCCGTGTCGCACGAGTTCAAGAGCCCGCTCGCCAGCCTGCAGCTGTCGCTCGAGACGCTGCAGCTGCGGCCACCGACTCCCGCGCGGCTCGCCGAGCTGCTCGAACGGATGGCCGGCGACCTGGTGCGCCTCGACCGGCTGGTCACCGAAGTGCTCGATACCGCCAGTCTCGAAAGCGGCACCCGCAAGCTCGACCGTCAGGCGGTCGACCTGGGCGGGGCGATCGCGGCGGTGGTCGACGATCTCGCCGATCGCGCCCTGGCGCAGGGGGTTACCGTCGACGTCGAGGTGACGGGCGGGCCGACGGTGGTCGCCGACCCGCTCGGCGTGCGCACGGTGATCGCCAACATCCTCGACAACGCCGTGCGCGCCGCCGCCGGCGGCGGTCGGGTCGACATCCGGGCCGCGCGCGCCGGCGGCGAAGTGCGGCTGACCATCGCCGACGACGGCGTCGGCTTCCCGCCCGAGGAGGCCGCGCGCCTTTTCGAGAAGTTCTATCGCTGCGGCGACGAGCTGCGGCGCACCGGGCGCGGTACCGGCCTCGGGCTCTACATCGTCGAGCGGCTGATGCGGCTCGAGCACGGCCACGTGCGCGCCGAGAGCGCCGGTCCGGGCTGCGGCGCCACCTTCACGGTGACTTGGCCGGCGCGGGCCGAGGGGAGGGGGGCGTGAGCGTCGAGCCGCGGATCCTCGTCGCCGACGACGAGCTCAACCTGGCGCGGGGCATCGCCGAAAACCTGGCGGCCGAAGGCTACCGCGTACAGACGGTGGGCGACGGACCGGCGGCGCTCGCCGAACTGCTGCGCGGCGATTACGACCTGGTGGTGCTCGACGTGATGATGCCCGGGCTCGACGGCTTCGCGGTGTGCGAGGAGGCCCGCCGGCAGGGGGTGGTCACGCCGGTCCTCTTCCTCACCGCCAAGGGCGGGGTCGACGACCGCATCCGCGGCCTCGAGGCGGGCGGCGACGACTATCTCGGCAAGCCGTTCCACCTCCAGGAACTGCTGCTGCGGGTGCGCGGCATCCTGCGCCGCTGGGCCTGGTACGCCGAGCGCGGAACGGCCGAGACGCGCCTCGCCTTCGGCGGCAACGAGGTCGACTTCCGCACCTTCCGCGGCCGCGCCTTCGACGGCGAGAGCCACCAGCTCACCCACCGCGAGGCGATGATCCTCAAGGCGCTCGCCGATCGCGAAGGCGAGGTCGTGTCGCGCGAGGAGCTGCTCGAGAAGGCCTGGGGGCACGAGCTCTACCCGTCGAGCCGCACGGTCGACAACTTCATTCTGCGGCTGCGCAAGCGCTTCGAACCGGATCCCGAACAGCCCCGCTTCTTTCACACCATGCGCGGTGTCGGTTACCGCTTCACCGCGCGCGGAGAGAGGTCCTCATGAGCACCCGGCGTCCCCTGCGTCTCGGCACCCGCGGTTCGGACCTGGCGCTCTGGCAGAGTCGCCACGTCGCGGCCCGCATCGCCGCCCTCGAGGGCGCGCCCGAAGTCGAACTTGTGGTCATCCGCACGGCGGGGGACAACATCGCCGACGTGCCGCTCTCGCAGGTCGCCGGCAAGGCGTTCTTCACCCGCGAGATCGAGGAGGCGCTGCTCTCCGGCGAGGTCGACCTGGCGGTGCACAGTCTCAAGGACCTCGCCACCGAGATGCCGTCGGGCCTGGCGGTCGGCGCCGTCCTCGAACGGCAGGATCCGCGCGACGTCCTGCTGGCCGCCGCGCCGGTGACTCTCGACAGCCTGCCGGCGGGCGCCCGGGTCGGAACCAGCAGCCTGCGGCGCAAGGCGCTGCTGGCGCGGGCGCGGCCGGATCTGATCGCGGTCGAACTGCGCGGCAACGTGCCGACGCGCATCCGCCGCCTGCTCGAGGGGCACTACGACGCGATCCTCCTCGCCGCGGCGGGAGTCAACCGGCTCGGGCTCACCGCCGAGGTGCGCGAGCATCTCGATCCCCGGCGCTTCCTGCCGGCGGTGGCGCAGGGGGCGATGGCCGTGCAGCTGCGCAGCGCCGACAGCGAGACGGCGCGCTGGGTGTCGCCGCTCGACGACGCGCCGACGCGGGCCGCGACGGCGGCCGAGCGCGCCCTGCTGGGCCGGCTCGAGGGGGGCTGCCAGATCCCGGTCGGCGCCCTCGCCGAGGTCTCCGACGGCAAGCTGTGGTTGCGCGGGGCCGTCTGCGCCCTCGACGGGCGCCGGGTGGTGGCCGGCGAGCGCGGCGGGCCGAGCGAATTCGCGGCGGCGATCGGCGAGGCGCTGGCCGACGAACTGCTCGCCGGAGGCGCCGGAGAGCTGCTGCGCGAGATCCGGGCCGCCGCGGAGTCGTCGCGATGACCGGCGGAGCGGGCCGGCTTGCCGGCCGTGGCGTCGCGGTGACGCGCGCCGAGGGGGCGGCGGGCGCGCTGTCGCGTCGCCTGGCGGCCGAGGGCGCGCGGCCGGTGAGCTGGAGTTCGATCGCCATCGAACCACCGGCCGATCCGGGGCCGCTCGCGGCGGCGCTCGCCCGTCTCGCCAGTTTCGACTGGATCGTTCTGACCAGCGCCAACGCGGTCGGCGCGGTCGTGGCGCGGCTCGCCGCGCCGCCGGCCGGCGTGCGGGTGGCGGCGGTGGGCGTCGGCACGGCGGCGGAGCTGACGGCGGCCGGCTGGCGCGTCGACCTCACCGGCTCCGGGCCCGGAGCGGTCGAGCTGGTCGCGGCGCTGCGCGCGGCGGGGCTCGGCGCCGGCAGTCGGGTGCTCTTTCCGGCCGGCGACCGCGCCCGGCCGACGCTCGCCGGTGGCCTGGCCGCGGCAGGCGCCGCGGTCGAGCGCGTCGAGGCTTACCGCACCCTCTCGCTCGCCGTCGACGCAGCCCGCTGCGCGGCCCAGGTCGAGCGCGGCGAGGTCGAGGCGGTGACCTTCGCCAGCCCGTCGGCCGCCGAGGCGCTCGCCCGGGCACTCGGCGTGAGTCGCTTCCGCCAGCTCCTTGCCCGCCTCGCCGTGGCCTCGATCGGTCCGACCACCAGCGCCGCGCTGACGGCGCTCGGCAGGACGGCCGACGCCGAGGCTTCTATCGCCACCTTCGACGGACTGGTCGCGGCGACCGCCGCGGCCCTCACCCCGCGAACCCCCGCCATCGCCGGAGGATCTGCCCGATGAGCTTTCCCGCTTCCCGCCCCCGCCGCCTGCGCGCCACGCCCGTCTGGCGGCGCATGATCGCCGAGACCCGGCTCGCCGCCGACGATCTCGTCTGGCCGCTCTTCGTCGTGCCGGGCGAAGGGGTCCGCAATCCGGTCGCCAGCATGCCGGGGGTCGAGCAGTTGTCGATCGACCAGCTGCTCGAGGAGGCCGCGCGTGGCCACGCGCTCGGCGTGCCGGCGGTGATTCTGTTCGGCATTCCCGAGCGCAAAGACGAGACCGGCAGCTCCGGTTGGGCCGACGACGGCATCGTGCCGCGCGCCATCCGGGCGCTCAAGGGGGCGCTGCCCGCCCTGCAGGTGTGGGCCGACGTCTGCCTGTGCGAGTACACCCGCCACGGCCACTGCGGCGTGCTCGACGACCACGGCCACGTCCTCAACGACGAGACGCTGCCGCTGCTGGCGCGCGCGGCGGTCGCCTACGCGCGGGCCGGCGCGGACGCGGTGGCACCGTCGGACATGATGGACGGCCGGGTCGCGGCGCTGCGCTCGGCGCTCGACGGCGAAGGCTTCGCCGGCACGCCGATCGTCGCCTACGCCGCCAAGTACGCCTCCGGCTACTACGGACCGTTCCGCGACGCGGCGCAATCGGCGCCCGCCTTCGGCGACCGGCGCGCCTACCAGATGGATCCGGCCAACTCCGACGAGGCGCTGCGCGA
>CAYYIK010000025.1:0-22126 GCA_964471955.1 uncultured Thermoanaerobaculia bacterium
CGCGAGAAGCTCGACAACCTGATCTTCGTCATCAACTGCAACCTGCAGCGCCTCGACGGACCGGTGCGCGGCAACGGCAAGATCATCCAGGAACTCGAGGCGGCCTTCCGCGGCGCCGGCTGGAACGTGCTCAAGGTGATCTGGGGCTCGTCGTGGGATCCGCTGCTCGAACGCGACCGGGACGGCTGGCTGGTGCGGGTGATGAACGAGACGCTCGACGGGGAGTACCAGAAGTACTCGGTCGAGGGGGGCGACTACATCCGCCGCAACTTCTTCGGCAAGTACCCGGAGCTGGCGGCGATGGTGGCCGATATTCCCGACGAGCAGATGCCCTACCTGCGGCGTGGCGGTCTCGATCCGGACAAGGTCCACGCCGCCTACCACGCCGCGGTGCGCACCCAGGGGCAGCCGACGGTCATCCTCGCCAAGACGATCAAGGGTTACGGCATGGGGATGGCGGGCGAGGGCAAGAACGTCACCCACCAGCAGAAGAAGCTCGACGACGACCAGCTGCGCGCCTTCCGCGACCGCTTCGACATCCCGGTTTCGGACGCCGAGATCGCCGGCGCGCCGTTCTACCGTCCCGGCGACGACAGTCCCGAGGTGCGCTACCTGCTCGAGCGCCGGCATGCCCTCGGCGGCTTCGTGCCGGCCCGCCGCTCGTTCGTCGGCGGCCTCGACGTGCCGGATCGCGACTTCTTCGCCGAGTTCCGCGCCGGAGTCGACCGCGAGGTCTCGACGACCATGGCGTTCGTCCAGATGCTGCGCCAGCTCATGCGTCACCCGGAAGTGGGGCCGCGCGTGGTGCCGATCGTTCCCGACGAGGCGAGGACCTTCGGCCTCGAATCGCTCTTCCGCCAGCACGGCATCTATTCGCCGGTCGGCCAGCTCTACGAGCCGGTCGATTCCGGCACGCTGCTCTTCTACAACGAGCAGAAGAACGGCCAGATCCTCGAGGAGGGGATCACCGAAGCGGGCTCGATGTGCTCGCTCACCGCGGCGGGCACGTCGTACTCGAATCACGGCCTGCCGATGATCCCGTTCTTCATCTACTACTCGATGTTCGGCTTCCAGCGCATCGGCGACCTGATCTGGGCCTTCGGCGACCAGCGCGGACGCGGCTTCCTGCTCGGCGCCACGGCCGGCCGGACGACGCTCAACGGCGAGGGGCTCCAGCACGAGGACGGCCACTCGCACGTGCTCGCCTCGGTGGTGCCGAACCTGGTCACCTACGACCCGGCCTTCGCCTTCGAGGTCGCCACCATCCTGCAGGATGGGCTGCGGCGGATGTACCGGGAGAACGAGGACGTCTTCTACTACCTCACCCTCTACAACGAGAACTACGTCCAGCTGCCGATGCCCGAGGGAGCCGAGGAGGGGATCCTGCGCGGCCTCCATCTGCTGCGCCCGGCGCCGCCCGGCGACGGCCCGCGCGTCCAGCTGCTCGCGTCGGGCTCGCTGATGGGCGAAGCGATGCGGGCGCAGGAGATCCTCGCCGGGCAGTACAACGTGGCGGCCGACCTGTGGAGCGCCACCTCGTACAAGGAGCTGCGCCGCGAGGCGCTCGAGTGCGAGCGCTGGAACCGTCTCCACCCCGGCGAGGAACCGCGGTTGCCGTACGTCACCCGGATGCTCGGGGCGGCGCGCGGCCCGGTGATCGCGGTCTCCGACTTCATGAAGCTGGTGCCGGATCAGATCGCCCGCTTCCTGCCGCAGGGGCTCGTCCCCCTCGGCACCGACGGCTTCGGCCGCAGCGAGTCGCGCCGGCAGCTGCGGCGCTTCTTCGAAATCGACGCCGAGAACGTCGCGCTGGCCGCGCTCGGCGAGCTGGCCCGCCGCGGCGAGCTCGACCGCGCCGTGGCGGCCCGGGCCGTGGGCGAGCTGGGGCTCGATCCGGAGCACCCGGACCCGGTTCGCGCCTGATCCCGCCGGAGGCGGGCGAAGGGCCCGGAGGGGAACTCCAGAGGCCCGGCTGACGTAGTTTCGAGAGGACGGAGTCCACGCCCTTGCGCCGCGCCCGCTCGCCCCTGCTTGCCTCCCTGGCCGCCCTCGCGGTGGTGGCCTTCGGCGTCGCCCTGCTGGCGATCGTCGACCTGGCCCTGCCCAAGCCGTGGGACGGGGTGGTGCTCGAGGCCGATGCGCCGGGGACGCTGATGGTCAGCGCGGTGGTCGGCGGCTCGGGGGCCGACCGCGCCGGCATCCGGCCGGGCGACCGGATCGTCGGCATCGACCGCGGCCTGCTGCGCTCGCCGATCCACGCCGCCGAGCTGCTCGGCCGGCGGCGCATCGGCGAGACCGTCCCCTACCTCGTCCGGCGGGGCGGCGAGGTCGAGGAGGTCCGCGTCGAGCTCGGGCGGCGCCACCTGGCCGGTCCGGCCTACTTCTACGCCGCCCTGCTCGGCATGCTCTTCTTCGCCGTCGGCTCCTTCGTGCTGCTGCGCCAGCCGCGGCTGCGGGCGGCCCAGGTCTTCTTCCTCGTCTGCGTGCTCTTCCTGCTCTTCCTGGTCTGTCGCCTGCGGCCGCCGTCCTACTCGCTGGTCGACCGCTTCCTGCTCTCGACGGGCACCTTCGCGCTGCTCTTCCTGCCCGCCTGCTTCCTCCACTTCTTCCTCATCTTCCCCGAACCGATCCCGCTGCGGCCGCGCGCCGGCGAGGCGGACTACGCGGCGCGGCGGCGGCGCTGGATGGCGCTGCTCGCCGGCATCTACCTGCTCCCCCCGGTGGCGCTGGCGGCCGGCCTGTTCCACGCCGCCTGGCGCGGCGAGACGGTGCGCCTGATCAGCGGCGTGCCGGTGGCCGCCTGGTGGCTGATGGCTCTCTTCATGGCCTGCGGGCTGGCGGCGCTGGGGTTCGGCTACCGCCGGGTGCGCGACGCGCGGCTGCGGCGCGGTGTGGCGCTCATCCTGATCGGCTCGGTGGCCGGCCTGGTCCCCTTCCTGGTCACTGCCGTGACGGCGCCCGAGGCGCTCACCTCGGACCGTCTGGCTCCCTGGGGGCTGGCGCTGCTCGGTCTCGTGCCGCTCACCTTCGCCGTCGCGATCGTCCGCTTCGGCCTGCTCGACATCCGGGTGATGCTGCGTCGCAGCCTCGCCTACTCGGTGCTGACCGCCGGCGTGACGCTGCTCTACGCCGGCGGCATCGCCCTGTTCAACCGGGTCACCGCCGGCACCGCCCTCGCGGCCTCCCCCTGGTTCCCGGTGGTCTTCGCGCTCGCCATCGCGCTGCTGTTCGACCCGCTGCGCCGGCGCAGCCAGGGGCTGGTCGACGGGGCCCTGTTCGGCGAGCGGGCGCGGCTGCAGCAGGCGATGCGCGAGCTGACCGAAGCCTTCGGAGCGCGCGTCGACCTGCAATCGGTGGTGCGCGACCTGGTCGAGCGGCTGCCGGAGCTGCTCGACCTGCGCTTCGCCGCGCTCTATCTGGTGCGCGAAGGGCGGCTGGTGCGAGTGGCCGGACCGGAGAATCTGCCCGAGGAGCTCCCCGACGAGGCCGAGCTGCACGAGCTGGTGGCGCAGCGCGGCCGCCTGGCGCGCGTCGCCGAGCTGGCGGCGCCCGGAGTCGAGACGCCGGGAGCCGCGCCGCTGCTCGCGCGGCTCGCGGTGGACGGCGTCGAGTGGATCGGCGATCTCTCGTCGACCCGCCGGCGCATCGGCTTCGCTTTCTTCTCCGGTCCGCGCGGCCAGCTGATTCTGGACGGCGAGGAGATCGGGCTGCTCGCGGCGCTGCTCGGCCAGGCGGCGCTGGCGCTCGAGGCGGGCCTGCTGGTCGAAGAGCGCACGCGCCAGGCCGAGCTCGAGCGGGAGCTCGAGATCGCCTCGGCGATCCAGGCCGAGCTGCTGCCGCACTCGCTGTCGCTCGGCGCCGGCTGGCGGGTCGCCGCGGCCTGCCGTCCGGCGCGCCATGTCGGCGGCGACTTCTTCGCCGAGCTGCCCGGGCCGCGCCCGGGCGTCGGCGCCCTCGTCTTCGGCGACGTGGCCGGCAAGTCGGTCTCCGGTGCGCTGATGATGATGGCGGCGCACGAAGCGCTGCAGAGCCTCGCTTTCACCCACCGCGATCCGGCGACCCTGCTGACGGTCGCCAATCAACGGCTCTACCGGCTGGGGGGCAAGAAGGGGTTCGTGGCGATCGCCTGGATCGCCGTCTCCGAGGACGGCTCCGGGATCGACTACGCCCTGGCCGGCCAGCCGCAGTTGCTGGTGCGCGGCGCCGCCGGAGCGGTGCGCGAGCTGCCGCTGCCCGAGCATCGGCTGCCGCTCGGCGCGCTGCTCAACAACGGATACCAGGTCTGCCGCGCCGCGGTGGCGCCGGGCGAAGTCGTGCTCGGCTATTCCGACGGCGTCATCGAGGCGCAGTCCCCATCCGGTGAGCAGTTCGGTGACCGCCGGCTGGCCGAAGTCCTGCGCGGGCTGCCCGGCGAGCCGCAGGCGGTGGTCGACGGCGTCCTGGCGGCGGTGCGCCAGTTCGCCGCCGATGCCGAGCCCTACGACGACATCACGCTGGTCGCCATCGCGCGCGACCGCGAGGAGGCGCCATGCGTCGCATCATCCTGATCTCACTGGTCGCCCTGGTTCTCGCCGGATCGGCATACTGGCTGCGCGCCTCCCGCAGGCCGGCCTGGACCACCTCGTCGCCGGAGGCGCTGGCCGAGTACGAGCGCGGCCGCGCGGCGGCCATGCGGCTCTACCACGCCGACGCCCGGGCCGCTTACCAGCGCGCTCTCGAGCTCGATCCGGAGTTCGTGGCGGCGAAGATCGCGCTCTACGAGACCGAACCGGACGCGAAGGAGCGGGAGCAGCGGCTCGTCGAGTTGCGCGCGGTCGACCGCGGGCGCCTTAACGAACGCGAGCGCTTCCTGCTGGACGTCCTCGCCGCGCAGGCCGAGGCCGGGCAGTTCGCCCGCCGGAAGGTCGTCGACGACTTCCTCGCCCGGCACCCGGACGACGCCTTCGCGCTGCTGATCGCCGCCAACGACGCCTGGGGGCGGCTCGACTGGCCGGTGGCCGAGCAGCGCTACCGCCGGCTGCTCGAAGTCGACCCGAACTGGGTGATGGCCCACAACCACCTCGGCTACATCGCCATGGCGCAGGGGGACTTCGCCGAGGCCGAGGCGCGCTTCCGCACCTACAAGTACGTGGCGCCGGACCAGGCGAACCCCCACGACTCGCTCGGTGAGCTGCTGGTGCTCGTCGGTCGCTACGACGAGGCGCGCGCGGAGCTCGAGGAGGCGCTGGCGATCCGGCCCGACTTCTGCGCCTCGTACCAGAATCTGCTGCGCATCGCGCTGCTCGAGCGCGACCCGGAGCCGATCGACCCGCTGGTCGAGCGGATCTCGCGCGACTGCGAGCCCCGCATGGCGCAGATGCTGCGCTGCGCCGCGGTGGTCGCCCACGGCTTCCTCGCCGGCGACGCCGAGGCGCCCTGGCGCGACGCGGACCCGGCGTGCGAGGAGTACCTGCACTCGGGCGACGTGCTGGTGCATCGCCTGGCCATGGTCTCCGGTCGCCGCGACGTGGCGCTCGCCATCGAAGGCGAAGTGGCGGAGAAGCTGGAGGAGATCGCCAAGCGCTACCCGCGGGGGGTGGAGTCGCGCCGCGCCATCGGGCACTTCCTCGCCGCGCAGCGGCTGTCGATCGACGGCGAGTGGGAGGCGGCGGTCGCCGAGTGGCGCAAGGTCGACGCCGACGGCACATTCTGGCAGTCCGACGGGCTCGGCATCCTCAAGCTGATCGGCCGCCGCGAGCTCGCCCATGCGCTGCGCCAGGCCGGCGACGAGGCGGGCGCCCGCGACGCCCTCGCCCGCGTGCGCGCCGTCAACCCGGCCTTCGCCGCCGAGAGCTGGGAGCACTGGCCGCTGGCCGGCGCCCCGGCGAGCGCCGAGTGACGCGGCGGACGCTCAGCCGCCCCCGGCGGGAGCGGCCGCGGGAGCCGAATCGGGGCTGGCCAGCCGGACCTCGGCGCCGTCGCCGACGTTGAAGAAGGGGAGTTCGAGGGGCACGAACGAGTAGCCGGCGGTGTTCTCGGAGGTGGTGACGAGGCTGTCGAGGCGGGCCCGGAAGCGCCGGGTCGGGTCGCTCGCCGAGATCACCAGGACTTCGCTCGCCATCGCGAACTCCTCGGCGGGGGCCGGATCGATCGTCACCGTCAGGCGCGTCTTCGCCAGTTCGACGAAGGTGAGCGCCGGCTTGCGTCGCTTCGAGCTCTTGCCCGGCGTGACCTGGTACTCCAACACGAATCCGTCGTCCGGGGCGCGCACGTGGGCGGACGCCAGGCGCGCGCTGAGGTCGGCGAACTCGCTGAGCAGATCGGCCTCGCGCTGCGCGAGATTCGTTTCGAAGTTGTTCGGCGGGCCTTCGAAGCCGCCCGAGTTGAGGCCGCCGGGAGGTTTCACTTCGCCGCTCGACCGCCGGGTGCGCCGCAGCTCGCGCACCTCGCGGAGCTCGCGCTGGGAGCTGTCGAGCCGCCGCTGCAGCTTGGCCAGATCGAGCTCGACCAGAATCCGCTGCGCCTCGACCGGCACCGCCACCTCCGCGCCGAGCGCCTTGACCGGCAGCGACTCGGTGGCCACTACCTCGCGCGCGCTCCCCGGCAGCGCCTCGAGCCGCGCCGTCCCGACCACGTCTAGCGCCGCGGCCGGCGCGGAGGAGAGCATCAGCAGGGCGAAGAGTTTCACCAAGCTCGGCATGGGCATCGATCTCGTCGGAGAGGTATCAACAGAATCCCGCTCCGGGAGTCTTTCGTGGGCATTCAGACCAGACACGCAAACGCCAATCCCCGGCATCAGGGAAGAATCTGACGACTCGATCGGAAGATTGTTCATCACCATGTCTCCCGATTCAGCGGTTCCGAACTTGCGTTGCCGCTTCAACCTCGGAGATCGCTTGACTGCCTGCCGCCGAAGATCCAGCCCCGCAGACCTGACCGTCTTGCGAAACGGCGGCCTCGACCGCTCGGTAGTCATCCTGGTTTGCGTCGGATGAGGCATTCTCCAGCTGACACTGCGGATAGTCCCGACACAGCCACATGTCACAGATCTCTTCGTGGGATCCCGGATTGTCCTGCACGATGCAGAGCTGGTTGCACGCATGAAAGCACGTACATTCCTGGCATTGCGGAAGTCCCGAGGCCGGAGCAGTGGCGGTCACGAGCGCAAACAGGAAGATGGCGGCGGTGGAGGCCTGGATGCGGCGTGTGTTCATGAAGGATTCTCCTTGAGATGTCTTGCGCTCAAAATCGAGACGAGGCTGCTGTCGCGAACTCTGTCGCGACCATAGTGACCGCTCTTGTCTGTGTCAAGACCTAGCACTCGTTGGCTCAAGTGCAGCGTTCGAGTCCGGGGGTATCGGACCAGCCATGAATGCACACTCTGGTGTCGCCTGCTTCTGGGCTGATGTCTGGCCCGGTGGTCAGCGTTCTCAAGGGGACACTTTGCGATTTCCTGGAAGGGGCGCATCGCCCGTTGCACTGGGAGAGACGGAGTCTGTCGTGTAGACGTGGCGTGCGGGGCACGTTCTGGGCCAGATGCTTCCAGGGAACGGAACGGAGTCCTCGGTGGCGAACCGGGCTCTCGGGACCTCGCGGCGCGAAAGGCAGAGGCCGGATGCCGGGCTCCGGCTCCCACCGTGCCGCCCCCAGGCGTCCCGTTTTTCCCTTTCATGGGCTTGTTGGGGCTTGGTAGTGATTCAGGAGTGCGGACGCGAATCGGGACAGCCGGCGAACAGGTCGCGCTCGAGAAATGTCCGGGAGGGTAATCCGGAGAAGGCATGACGGTCCCTGGCCGACTCCAGACTCGGTGCGAATGCGACTGCAGCGAAGTGGAGGTCGTGGAAGATCGGGAGCGGCTCATGGGTCGTGGTGCGCGGGCTTACCGGAGCTCCTTCAACTCGGCTGGAAGAAGCTGTGCCAGCGCGATAATTGACTCATGCAAGAACGGTTCCAGCCCGGCGCGCGGGCCGGCGGCGGGTTGCTGCCGGTTGCGGGCAGCGGCGGCTGGGGCACCGGAGGGTGCTCTATTCGGCGTGTTCGCGGGTCTTGCGCAGGCGGATCTGCGGCCAGTCCTCTTCGGCGACTTTGAGCCGGTAGGGGTTGGCGGCGAGGAAGACCGGGGCGCCCGACCAGTCGTCGGCCAGGGCGCCCTGGTGGGCGTCGAGGAAGCGGTCGAGCTCGCGGCGGTCGTCGGCCTCGATCCAGCGCGCGGTGTGCAGGGTGGTCGACTGGAAGCTGACCGGCAGGTCGTACTCGGTGCGGATGCGGTCGGCCAGCACGTCGAACTGCAGCGGTCCGGCGACGCCGACGATCCACTCGCCGCCGATGCGCGTCTTGAACACCTGCGCCGCGCCCTCTTCGGCGAGGTGGGTGAGCGCCTTACCGAGATGCTTTGCCTTCAGCGGGTCGCCAGCGCGCACCTTCTGCAGCAGCTCCGGGGCGAAGGACGGAATGCCGGTGAAGCGCAGCGCCTCCCCCTCGGTCAGCGCGTCGCCGATGCGCAGCTGGCCGTGGTTCGGGATGCCGACGATGTCGCCGGGGAATGCCTCCTCGGCGATCTCGCGTTCGCGGGCGAGGAACATCACCGGCGTGTGGACGTTGATCGACTTGCCCGAGCGCGGGTGGAACAGCTTCATGCCGCGCTCGAAGCGACCCGAGCAGATGCGCGCGAAGGCGATGCGATCGCGGTGGCGGGGGTCCATGTTCGCCTGGATCTTGAAGACGAACGCCGCGACCTTCTCCTCGGTCGGCTCGACGAGGCGCGATACCGTCCGCTGCGGGCGCGGCGACGGAGCGTGGGCGGCCAGCGCGCCGAGCAGCTCGCGGACGCCGAAGTTGTGCAACCCCGAGCCGAAGAAGACCGGCGTCAGGTGCCCCTCGAGGTAGGTCGCGCGGTCGAACCGCGGGCAGAGCGAGGCGGCCAGGTGCGCTTCCTCGCGCAGCGTCGCGAGCAAACCCTCGGGGAGGTGGTGGGTGAGCGCCGGGTCCTCGAGGCCGTGGAAAGCGATCGGCTCGGTCAGCCGCGCCCCCTGGCCGCGGTCGAAGAGCAGCAGCTGGTCGGCCAGCAGGTCGTAGCAGCCGCGGAACGACTGCCCCATGCCGATCGGCCAGTTGGCCGGCGTGACGTGCAGCTGCAGGTCGCGCTCGATCTCGTCCATCAGGGTGAAGGGGTCGCGCCCCTCGCGATCGAGCTTGTTGACGAAGGTGAGGATCGGCACGTTGCGCAGGCGGCAGACCTCGAAGAGCTTGCGCGTCTGCGCCTCGATCCCCTTGGCGGCGTCGATCACCATCACCGCCGAGTCGACGGCGGTGAGCGTGCGGTAGGTGTCCTCGGAGAAGTCCTGGTGGCCCGGCGTGTCGAGCAGGTTGAAGACGCAGTCGCCCCACTCGAAGGTCATCACCGAGGCGGTCACCGAGATGCCGCGCTCCTGCTCGACCTTCATCCAGTCCGACCGGGCGCGCCGAAGCTCCCCCTTGGCCTTGACCGCCCCGGCCAGCTGGATGGCGCCGCCGAACAGCAGCAGCTTCTCCGTCAGCGTCGTCTTGCCCGCGTCGGGGTGGCTGATGATGGCGAAAGTCCGCCGGCGGGCGACCTCGGTCGCGAGTGTGGTCATCTTCGTCGAATTCCCGGAAGCGGCGCGGGAGGCGCGCTGGCGCGGGGGCCGAACTCTATCAGTCGGTGGCGCCGGTCTCGCCGGGCGCGACGAGCTGGCGCTCGATGGCGGCGGCGTGGCGGCGGCGCTCCAGCGAGCGCGCGAGGGCGAGCGCCGCGGCGAGGTCGCGGCGGGCCTCGGCCGGGCGGCCCTCGGCGGTGGCGAGGGCGGCGCGCGCTTCGAGGAAGGCGAGGCGGCGGCCGCAGCTCGGGGAGTGTTCGCCGTCGCCGAGGGCGGCGAGGTCGCGGGCCGCGGCGGTGGTCTCGCCCCTGCCGGCAGCGAGGCGGACACGCAGGGCGGTGGCGAGGAAGGTGGTCTGGCTGGCGCGCGGATCCCCGCCGCCGGCCGCGAGCAGCGGCTCGATCCGCTCGGCGGCGCCTGCCGCCTCGCCGGCCGCCAGCTCGGCCTCGGCCTGGAGCAGGTCGGTCTCGGCCGCCAGGTCGAGGTTGCCGCTCTCGGAGAAGAGCCGCCGCGCCGCGGCGAAGCGATCCCGCGCGGTCGCCAGATCGCCGCGCGAACCCGCCGCCAGAGCGCGGACCCGCTCGGCCAGGGCGAGGCTCGGCGTGCTGCCGCTCTGGCGCGCTCCCTGTTCGATCTCCTCGGCCAGCACCGAGGCCGCCTCGAAGTCGCCCCGCGCGATCCGCGCTTCGGCGCGGCGCGCGAGGGCGCTGGCCAGCGAGGTCTTGTGGTCGAGGCGGCGCAATCGGGCGATCGCCTGGTCGAGCGCCTGTTCGGCCTCGCGCGGCCGGCCGAGGTCGGTGAGGGCGAGGGCGAGCTCGCCGAGGGCGCTGGCGGCATGGCGCTCCCGCTGCGTCGTTTCGAAAGCGGTGATCGCCGCCCGCAGACGGGACTCGGCGCTCGCCGGATCGCCGCGCAGCAGCGCGAGGCCGGCGAGATTGTGACCGACCAGGCCGACCCGGAAGAGGTCCGCGGCGCGCGTCGCGGCGGCGAGCGACTGCTCGAGCAGCGCCTCGCCGGCGGCCAGGTCGCCCGCCATCAGCTTCTCGACCGCGAGGTCGTTGAGCGCCACCGCGAGGGTCAGGTCGTCGCCGCTGCGCCGCGCCGCGTCGGCCGCCGCCTCCAGCTCGGGTTCGACCGCGTCGGTCTGACCGATCTCGGCCAGGGCGCGGGCCCGCGACAGTCGCAGGCGCGCCAGCAGCTCCGGCCGCGCCTGCTCCGGGGGCACGGCCAGAGCCCGGTCGACCAGCGCCAGGGCGCGCTGCGGCTGGTCGAGGTGGGTGGCGACGGCCGACTCGGCGAAGTCGAGGAGGGGGTCCCCCGCGGCACCGGGGAGCTGCCGCAGCCGGCCGATGACGATCGCCCCCTCGGCGGCTTCGCCGCGACTGGCCAGCGTCGTCGCCAGCCGCGCGCCGGCGACGAGGTCGCCGGGAGCCTCCGCGAAGCGGCGGCGCAGCTCCTCGAGCGACGGGGCCGGGCCGGATTGCGGCGGGTACGGCTGGCGCGGCGCCGTTCCGGGAGCTGAGGGATGCGAGCGCCAGGTCGCCAGCGCGACCAGCAGCGCGCCGGCGGCGACCGCGAGGGCGGCGGCGGTGGTCAACTGGCCGCGGTGGCGCCGCAGCTGGCGGGCGAGGCGGTAGACGAGGCCGCCGCCGCGCGCCGAGACCGGCCGACCCGCGAGCCAGGCGCGCAGGTCGTCGGCCAGCCCGGCCGCCGAGGCGTAGCGAGCGTCGGGAGACTTGGCGAGCGCCTTGAGGCAGATGGCGTCCAGGTCGCGCCGCGCGCCGCCGACGCCGGTCGCCGCCGGCGGCGCAGCGGTGGTCGGCGGGTCGCCCGGGCCGGTGGGGGGGCGGCGCAGCGCCGAGCTCGGCGAGGCGGGGTCCTCGCCGAGGACGGCGCGCTCGACCTCGGTGGGTGAGCGCGCGCCCGGCGCGAACGGACGCACGCCGGTCAGCAGCTCGTAGAGCACCACGCCGAGCGAGAAGACGTCGGAGGCCGGCGTCACCCGCTCGCCCCGGAACTGCTCGGGACTGGCGTAGGCGGGAGTCAGGGCGCGGTGCTCGGTGCGCGTCAGCGTCACCGGCGCCCCGGGATCGGCCTCGATCAGCTTGGCGATGCCGAAGTCGAGCAGCCGCGGCCGGCCGTCGGCGCCGACCTGGATGTTGCCCGGCTTGAGGTCGCGGTGAACGACGCCGCGCGAATGGGCGTACGCCACCGCGTCGAGCACGTCGAGCAGGAGGCGCAGGCGCTCGTGGACGTCCAGCCCGCGGTCGCGCACGTGGGCGAGCAGGTCGCTCCCCTCGACGTACTCGAGCGCCAGGTACCAGGCGCCGCCCGGCACCTGCCCGGCGTCGTAGAAGCGGGCGATGCCCGGGTGCTCGAGCCCGGCCAGGATGCGTCGCTCGTCGCGCACCCGGCGGTCGAGGTCGCCGCCGCCGCCGCCGGGGGAGACGACCTTGAGGGCGACCTGGCGGCGAAAGTCGGCCCCCTCCTGCTCGGCCAGATAGACCCGCCCCATGCCGCCGCGGCCGAGTTCACGCACGATGCGGTACGGGCCGATTCGGGCCGGGGCGGGGGGGTCGCCGTCGAGCACGTCGAACGGGTGGCGGTCGAGCGGCGAGTCGCCGGCCTCGGCGGCGGCGAGCAGACGACGCAGGCGGGCGGCCTGGGGGTGGACCGCCGCGTCGAGCTCGGCGAGCAGCCGGTCGCGCGCCTCGCCGTCGAGCCCCCGGGCGCGCTCGAACAGCTCCTGGAGCGATTCGCCGCTCACGGCCCGGGGTGGAGCTCGGCGTGCAGGAAGGCGCGCGCGAACTCCCAGTCGCGTTTGACCGTCGCCGGCGAGACTGCGAGGCAGGCGGCGACCTCGTCGATCTCGAGCCCGGCGAAGTAGCGCAATTCGACGACCCGCGCCGGGCGCGGGCTCTCCTCGGCGAGCAGACCGAGGGCGCGGTCGAGGTCGAGCAGTTCGACGGCGGCGACCCGCGGCGCGGTGACGGGGAAAGTCGGCGGCGGCTCGTCGGCGCGGCGCTTGCGCGCCAGGCGGCGGCGGGCGTGGTCGACCAGCACGCGGCGCATCATCGCGGCGGCGAGGCCGAAGAAGTGGGCGCGGTCCCGCCAGTCGATCCGCGCCTGGCCGATCAGGCGCAGGTAGCTCTCGTGGACGAGCGCGGTCGGCTCGAGCGTGTGCCCGGCGCGCTCGCCGCGCAGCTGCGCCGCGGCGAGCCGCTTGAGGTCGGCGTAGACCCGCTCGAGCAGCGTGTCGCGGGCGACAGCGTCACCGGCGCGCCAGGCGCGCAGCAGGTCGGTGACCTCGGCCGGAGGAGCGGGCCGGGAGGGCATGGCGGCCGAGTGTATGCCGGGCGCCGCGCCGGGCGCCGTGGAGTTTCACCCCGGGTTGAGCCTCGGCGGCCCCGGCCTGCGCGTAGTGGACATGAGAACCGAGACCCGCAAGTTCCGCTCCGGCCTCGCCGCCGGCCTGTTCGCTCTCCTGCCGGGGCTGGTCGCGTCCGCCCCCGCCGCGGCGCAACCGCTTTCGGTGGGGCTGTCGGCCGTGCGGTCCCAGTGGTTCGGTGACGAGGACCTCTTCTTCTTCGCGCCCGCCGCGGGGGACAGCTTCGGCTCCGCGCTCGCTGCCGGGGACTTCAACGGCGACGGCGCGGCCGACCTGGCGACCGGGATCCCCGACCACAACGGCCTGGTCGGCAGCGACTGCTTCGACTGCGGCATCGTGGTGGTGCGCTTCGGCGTCGCCGGCTCCGGGCTGGCGGGCGGGCTGGCCTCGACGGTGCTGAGCCAGCAGTTCGCCGGCAGTCCCGATCCGGCGCAGGCGGGCGACGCGTTCGGGTCGCGCCTGGCGGTCGGCGACTTCAACGGCGACGGCAAGGACGACCTCGCCGTGAGCGCCTACGCGAACAACAGCGGCGCCCAGCTCGCCGGCGGGGTGTCGATCCACTACGGCCTGCCGGACGGGATCCAGACCGTCGGCGAGCACTTCCTGCGCCAGGGCGCCGCGGGGGTACCCGGCACGCCCCAGGCGATCGACTTCTTCGGCTACGCCCTGGCGGCCGGCGACTTCGACGGCGACGGCTTCGATGACCTCGCGGTCGGCACGCCGGACGACTACGTCGCCGGCTCCGGCTTCGAGAACGCCGGCACGGTCGTGGTGCTGCATGGCGGCGCCGGCGGCCTGATGCCCTTCCTCGGCTACGAAATGTACCAGGGCCTCAAAGGTCTGCTCGGCACGCGCGAAGCGAACGACCGCTTCGGCGCCGCGCTGGCCGCCGGGGACTTCGACGCCAACGGGTACGACGATCTGGCGATCGGAGTGCCGGGCGAGGACGGGGAGGGCGCCCTCCAGGTCGTCTTCGGCAGCCAGTTCGGGCTGCTCTTCGCCGAGAACGTCCTCTGGTGGGAGACCAGCATCGGCGGCCTGAGCGAGGCCGGCGACGCCTTCGCCTTCGCGCTCGCCGCCGGCGACTTCGACGGCGACGGGCACGACGACCTGACCATCGGCTCGCCGTTCGAGGATCTCGGCCTGAACAACGTGCTGGTCAACACCGGCGCCGCCTTCACCATCTACGGATCGCCGTTCCGCTTCGACCTCTCGCGCACCCAGTACTGGGAGCAGGGCAACGTCATCGCCGCTGGACAAGACGAGTCGGACGATGCGTTCGGATTCGCCCTGGTGGCGGCGGATTTCGACGCCGACGGGTACGACGACATCGCCTTCGGCGCGCCGCGCGAGGACGTCCTGGTCGCCGAGTCGGGGCAGGTCTCGGTGATGATGGGGTCGGCCGCGCGCCTGACCCTGGCGCGGCGCCACACGTTCCTCGAGGGGCAGCAGGGCCTGCCCGGGCCGTCCACCCAGTCGTCGATGTTCGGCTGGGCGCTCGCCGCCGGCGACTTCGACGCCGACGGGCACGCGGACCTGGCGATCGGCGCCCCCGACGAGCACGTTCCGGGCGGGCCCGTGCTCACCGGCGCGCTGGTGGTCCTGCGCGGCTCGCTCTTCGCCGACGGCTTCGCCAGCGGCTTCGCCGATCGCTGGTCGGCCGCGCAGTTCTGAAGCGCGGCGCCGGACGGGGCGCGGTCGCCCGGGGAGGCACGGAATGCGCCTAGAATCGCCGACATGAGCGACACGCCCCGAGCTTCCCTGCCGGTCCTCGGAGTCCTGCTCGCCGTCGGCCTGACGGTGTCGGGCTGGCTGGTCGGCTCGGCGATCCGGCACTTCAAGGACGCCGAACGCTACGTCTCGGTCAAGGGTCTCGCCGAGCGCGAGGTGGCGGCGAACCTGGCGATCTGGCCGGTCGTCTTCTCGGTCGCCGGCAACGACCTGTCGGACCTCCAGACCCGCCTCGAGCAGGACGCCGCCAAGATCGAAACCTTCCTGCGCGGCCGCGGCTTCGCCGAGGCCGAGTTCTCCCGCTCGGCGCCGCGGGTGACCGACAACGCCCCGAGCGGCAGCTGGGAGGGGCGCATGCCGACCGAGCGCTACCAGGTCGAGGCGACGGTGACCCTGCGCACCACCCGGGTCGACGAGGCGCGCGCCGCCATGGAGGCCTCGGGCGAGCTGGTGCGCGCCGGCGTCCGCCTGCTGCGCAGCTGGGAGTACAACACCCAGTACTTCTTCACCGACCTCGAGGCGATCAAGCCCGAGATGATCGCCGCGGCGACCCGCGACGCGCGCCGCGCGGCGGAGAAGTTCGCGCAGGACTCGGGGGCGGGCATCGGCGGCATCCGCCGCGCCACGCAGGGCTACTTCTCGATCGAGGACCGCGACCCCTTCTCCCCGGAGTGGAAGAAGATCCGCGTCGTCACCAGCATCGACTACTTCGTCGAGTAAGGGGAGCGGCGCGGCGTCAGGCGCCGGCCAGCGGATCGACCACGCCGCGGTGCCCCTGCAGCGCCACGCGCTGCAGGTAAGGCGCCAGCCCGCGCGCTCCGCCGAGCTCCTCGCCGCCGCCGGCGCGCCCGGGACCGCCGTGCAGCGAGCCCGGCAGCGCGGCGCCCGAGCCGAACCCCTCCGCGCCGGTCGAGCCGACGTAGATCCGCCCCGTCCAGGCGCCAGCCGCGGCGAAGAAGTCGGCCCGCCACTCGGCGTCGTCGCTGTAGACGGAGGTCACCAGCGTGCCGCCGCCGAGCGCCACCAGCCGGGCCGCCTCGGCGGCGGTGCCCGAGCTGGCGAGCACCGTCGCCACCGGGGCGAAGACCTCGCGCTCGTGAACGGGAGTCAGCTCGAGGGGCGCCTCGGAGCGCAGCAGGGTCGGGGCGACGAAGAAGCCCTTGCCGGCCGGCGCGCCGACGCCGTCCAGGCGGGCCCCGCTGCCGGCGATGAGGTCGCAGGTGGCGAGCAGCTCGGCGATGCCGTCGAGCGCGTCGTCGAGCTGCGCCGCCGTGGCGAGCGGCCCCATGGTCACCGACGGATCGGCGGGGTTGCCGGTGACCACCCGCGCCAGGCGCGCGGCGAGCGCTTCGATCAGCGCCGCCTCGTGTTCGCGCGTCACGACGATCCGCCGCACGGCGGTGCACTTCTGCCCCGCCTTCTGGGTCATCTCGCGCGCCACGTCGCGCACGAACAGGTCGAACAGCGGCGTGCCCGGCGCGGCATCGGGACCGAGCACGGCGGCGTTCAGGCTGTCGGCCTCGACGTTGACCCGCACGGCGGCGGCGATCAGCGCCGCGCGGCCGCGCAGCAACCGCGCCGTCGCCGCCGAACCGGTGAAGGCGAAGACGTCCTGCGCGCCGAGCCGGTCGATGAGGTCGCCGGTCGAGCCGACCACCAGCTGCAGCGCCCCCTCCGGCAGCAGGCCGTCGGTGAGCAGGATTTCGACCATGCGATGCGCGGTGAGCGCGGTCGCCGTCGCCGGCTTGGTGATCACCGGCATGCCGGCGAGGAAGGCGCAGGCGAACTTCTCGGCGAAACCCCAGGCGGGGAAGTTGAACGCATTGACGTGCAGGGCGACGCCCGGGCGCGGCACCAGCGCGTGGCGGCTCCAGAACGCTTCGCTCTTGCCGAGCTGCAGGCCGTCGCCGTCGACCAGGTGGCGGCGGTCGCCGAGCGACAGGCCGAGCCCGCCGTAGAAGGCGAGCGTGCCGCCGGCGCCGTCGACGTCGAAGGCGCCGTCGCCGGCGGTAGCGCCGTTGTTGGCCGCCGAGAGGGCGAGCAGCTCGTCGCGGTGCTCGCGCAGCCGCTTCGCCGCCGCCTTGAGGATCTCGCCGCGCTGCCCGAAGGTGAGCGCGGCGAGGGCCGGACCGCCGATCGTCCGCGCCCAGGTCAGGGCGCCGGCGAAGTCGGCGCCGGCCGACGAGGCCCGCGCCAGGGGCTCTTCGGTCGACGGGTCGACGAGGGTCTGGAAGTCGCGGTCGGCGGCGTGCCAGCGACCGGCGAGGTAGCTCGTCAGGGTCTTCATCGCCGCGCTCGCCGGCCGCTCCGTCGTGGCCGGGAGGTCACTCGCCCGGCTTCTGCTCGGCCGCGGGCGGCGCCGGGGCCTTCTGGACCTCGAGCAGCTCGACCTCGAACACCAGCGTCGCGCCGGGCGGGATCGACGGCCGGCCGCGGTCGCCGTAGGCGGTGTCGGACGGGCAGACGAGCGTCGCCTTGCCGCCCGGCTTCATGCGCTGCAGCGCCTGCGTCCAGCAGGGGATGACCCGGCCGAGCGGAAACTCGGCCGGCTGCTCGCGCTTGTAGGAGCTGTCGAACTCGGTGCCGTCGATCAGCGTGCCGCGGTAGTGGACCTTGACCGTGTCGGCGGCGGTGGGCGAATCCCCCGCGCCGGCGGCCGACTCGATGTAGACCCAGCCCGCCTCGCCGCGCACCGCGCCCGGCCGCGCCGCCTGCTCGTCGACGTAAGCGCGCCCGCGCGCCTTTTCGGCCTCGGCCTGCCTGGCGATGCGGCCGCGCCGCAGCGCTTCGATCTGCGGGCCGACCTTCTCGAGGTCGAGCTCCGGGGCCTCGCCGGCGGCGGCGTCGGCCAGGCCGCGCTGGACGGTCTCCACTTCGGCGTCGGTCAGGTCGAAGCCCTGAAGATTGCGCCACATCATCACGCCGAGGGCGTAGAGCGCCTGCTTCTCCTCCTCGGCGCTCAACTCGGCCGGCGCCTGGGGCGTGGCCGGCGGAGCCTGGGCGATCGCCGCGCCGGCGAGCAGGCCGGCGAGCAGGAGCAGCGTGACGGCGAGGACGGGCGAAACCGGGCGACGGGGGCTGGACATGGAGGACCTCTCGTGCGGTTGACGGAGCCGGCAGCCTAGGCGCTGCGCTCGCCTGCCGTCAAGTTCACAGTGTTCGCCGACGGGCGGTGTAGCATCCCGCGACCCATCCGGAAGGGGGCGTTCTGAACGACGCTGGCGAGCTCCGCGGACAGTTCGTGGAGATCGAGGATCCCGCGGCATTCCTGGCCGAGCTCTTCGCCGAGCTGCCGACGCCGCTCCACCTGTTCTCGCCGGACGGGCACAGCGTCGCGGTCAATCGCGCCTTTCTCGACCTGTTCGGCGTCGCGCCGCCGCCGGCCTACTGCGTCCTCGACGACGACATCGCGCGGCGGACCGGGCGCCTCGCCGACATCCACCGCGCCTTCGCGGGCGAATCGGTCGTCCTGTCGACGGTCTGGTACGACCCGGGCGAGCTTCCCGGGCTCGGCATCGTCGGCGGCCGCCGGGTGGCGATCGAGACGCGGACGTTGCCGGTGCGCGGAGCCGGCGGGCGGCTGACCCACGTCCTGTTCGCTTTCCGGGACGTCACCGCGCGCGAGCGGCTGGTCGAACGCCAGCTCGAGCAGGAGCGGGCGGAGCGCTTCGCGCTGGTCGGCAACTGGCACATCGATCTCGCCGAGGCGGAGTCGGTCGACGCTCAGCCGCTCAGCTGGTCGGAGGGGGTCTTCCGGATCTTCGGCATCGAGCCGTTCTCGGCGGTGCCGAGCAACGAGCTCTTCTTCTCCTGCGTGCACCCGGACGATCGCGACCGGATCCGGCAGGCGGTCGCGCGGGCGCTTGCCGAGCGGCGGCCCTACGCGATCGAACACCGCATCGTCCGTCCCGACGGCGCGGTGCGGGTCGTCTTCGAGCACGCCGACGTGCTGTGCGACGCGGCCGGCGAGCCGAGTCGGCTCGAGGGGATCGTCGTCGACGTCACCGAACGGCGCAGCGCCGAGGCGACGGCCGTCCGCTTTCGCGACGTCGTCGAGAGCACGACCGACTTCGTCGGCATGGCCGACCCGTCGGGCCGGATCACCTACGTCAACGCCGCCGGCCGGGCGATGGTCGGTTGCACCGCGGTCGAGGAGATCCTCGGGCACGACGTCGGCGAGTTCTACCCGCCGCGCGAGGCGCGGCGCATCCTCGAAGAGGCGATCCCGGTCGCCCTGCGGCACGGCGTCTGGTCGGGGGAGACCAGCCTGCTGCGGACCGACGGCTCGGAGATTCCGGTCTCGCAGGTCATCCTCGCCCACCGCGACCGCGACGGCGCCGTCGAGTACTTCTCGACCGTCATCCGCGATCTGACCGAGATGCGGCGCTCCGAGGAGCACCTGCGGCAGTCGCAGCGGATGGAGGCGATCGGCGAGCTGACCGGCGGCATCGCGCACGACTTCAACAATCTGCTCACCATCATCCTCGGCTGGAGCGAGCAGCTGATCGCGCGCGCCGCCGACGAGCGCTGCGTCACTGCCGCCAGCGCCGTGATGGAGGCCGCCGAGCGGGGCGCCAGCCTGACCCGCAAGCTGCTCGCCTTCAGCCGCCGGCAGGTGCTCGACGCCCGGCCGCTGCATCTCGATTCGCTGATCACCGGTTTCTCCCGCCTGCTGCCGCGCCTGCTCGGCGAGACGATCGAGATCGTCTTCGAGCCGCCGCCGGAGGTCGGCGCGGTGGTGGCCGACCCGAGCCAGATCGAGCAGGTGCTGCTCAATCTCGCCGTCAACGCGCGCGACGCGATGCCGCGGGGGGGGCGGCTGACCTTCGCCCTGGCGGACTTCGAGGCGGGCCCGGCCAACCCCGGGCCGCTGCCCGAGCTCGCCACCGGACGCTGGGTCGTGCTCTCGGTCTCCGACACGGGCACGGGGATGACCCCGGAGGTCCGGGCGCGCCTGTTCGAGCCGTTCTACACGACCAAGGAGCCGGGCAAGGGGACGGGCCTCGGGCTGGCCACCGTCTACGGCATCGTCCGCCAGAGCGGCGGGCAGATCGACGTCGCGAGCGAACCGGGCCGCGGGGCGACCTTTCGCATCTTCCTGCCTCGCTTCGAGGGCTCGGAGCTCGCGGCGGTGCCGCCGCCCGCCGCGACCGGCACGGCGGGGCTCGGCGAGCGGATCCTGCTGGTCGAGGACGAGGCGGAGGTGCGCTCGCTGGTGGCCGAGCAGCTGGAGTCGCTCGGCTACCGGGTGACGGCCTGCGCCGGCGGCGCCGAAGCGCTGGCCCGCCTCGGCGCCGGCGAGCCGGCGCCCGATCTGGCGTTGACGGACGTGGTGATGCCCGGCCTCGGCGGGCGCGACCTGGCCGCCGCGCTGCGCCAGCGCTGTCCGGGGCTGCGCGTGCTGTTCATGTCCGGCTACACGCGCGACGCCCTGTCGCGCAGCGGCGTCGAGGAGGGGGGCGTGCCGCTGCTGCGCAAGCCGTTCACCCTCGCCACGCTCGCCCGGCAGGTGCGCGCGGCGCTCGATTCGCCCGCGGGGTAACGCCCGGCCGGCGTCGGCGGGTGGTAGGCTTGCCCGGCTGGATTCTCACCCCGACGGAGGGTTCCAATGCCCCATCGTTTTCCCCAGGAGGCCGTGCTGCGGGACGGCCGCCGAGTCCTGCTGCGTCCGTTCACCCGCAAGGACGTCGGCCCGCTCCACGATCTCTTTCTGCGCATCCCCGAGGAGACCCGGCGCTTCGCCTGGGACCGGATCTCCGACCGCAAGGTGGTCGAGCGGTGGGGACGCGAGCTCGACTACGAGCGGGTCTTTCCGCTGCTCGCCCTCGATGGAGGCCGGGTGGTGGCCGACGCCACGCTGCACCGGCGCGACCGCGGGCCGCTGCGCCTGGTCGGGCGGATCAAGTGGATGATCGACCCGGAGTTCCGCGGCGTCGGCCTCGGCTCGCTGATGGTCAACCACTTCATCGACAGCGCCCGCGCCATCGGCCTCAAGCACCTCAACTGCATGCTGATCTCCGATCTCGAGTCCGAGGCGATCCGCGTCCTGTCCGAGCTCGGATTCCGCCAGCACGCGATCCCCGGTTACGGCGCCGATCCGGACGGCAACGCCCACGACATGACGCTGATGGTGCTCAAGCTCTGAAGTGACGGAGCGCCCCGTGCCCGCGCCGGCGCGCCGGAGCCTCTGGCGCGCGGCGGCGCTCGCGGCGCTCGCCGCCGCCGCCGCCGCCGCCGGGGTGGCGGTCTGGGCGCTGCGCGGCCTCGCCCGCGAAGCGGTGGTCGTCGAAGTCCGCGCTCCCGCGCCGCCGCCTGCCGTTGAACTGCCACCGCTGCCGGTGCTCGCGCCGGCCGACTTCTCCGCTCTCCCCGGCTGGCCGGATTCGGGCGCCGGCGAGGCGCTCGCGGCGCTCGCCGCCTCGTGCGCCGACGGGACGGCCGACAGCGGTTCGGCGCTCGGCGCCGGCCTCGCGCCGGCGCTCGCCGCGGTCTGCGCGGCGGTCCCGGCGGTGCCGCGCGGCGACGACGCGGCGGCGCGAGCCTTTTTCGAGAGCCACTTCCTCCCCTGGAGCCTGACGGACCGGGGCGATCCGGTCGGCCTGCTGACCGGCTACTACGAGCCCGAGCTGGCCGGCAGCCGGCGGCGGCGCCCCCCTTTCGTCCACCCGCTCTTCCGGGCGCCGGACGACCGGCAGACGATCGACCTCGGCGAGTTCCGCCGCGAGCTGGCCGGCCGCAAGATCACCGGCATGGTGCGCGGCGGGCGCTTCCGCCCCTACTGGGACCGCGCCGAGATCGAGCGCGGCGCGCTGCGCGGCGAACGGCTCGAGATGCTCTGGGTCGACGACCCGGTGGCGCTCTTCTTCCTGCAGATCCAGGGCTCGGGCCGCGTCCGCCTGCCCGACGGCGAGATCGTGCGGGTCGGCTACGCGGGCCAGAACGGGCACGACTACACGGCGATCGGCCGGGTGCTGATCGAGCGCGGCGAGCTCGAGCGGGAGGCGGTGTCGATGCAGTCGATCCGCGCCTGGCTGGCGGCTCACCCGGACGAGGCGGCGGCGGTGATGAACGCCAACCGCTCCTACGTCTTCTTCCGCCTGCTGCCCGGCCGGGCACCGGTCGGCGCCGAGGGGGTGGAGCTGACGGCCGGCCGCTCGCTCGCCGTCGATCCGCGCTACCTCCCCTGGGGGGTGCCCCTCTGGCTGGACAGCTCGCTGCCGGCGGCGCCCGAGGTCGGCCGCCCGGCGGAGGCGCCGCTGCGCCGCCTGGTGGTGGCCCAGGACACCGGCGGCGCCATCCGCGGCGTCGTCCGCGGCGACCTCTTCCTCGGCCCGGGAGCCGAAGCCGAAGCCACCGCCGGCCGGATGAAACAGCCCCTGCGCCTCTGGCTCCTCTGGCCCCGCACCGCCCCCCC
>CAYYIK010000025.1:22226-31258 GCA_964471955.1 uncultured Thermoanaerobaculia bacterium
CCCACCCGCCCTCCCACCCGCCCCTGCCGCTTCGCCGCATCCGTAGACGCCGTGCGCTTTCCCGCGCCGGCCGGGCGCGGATAGCATCGGGGGGTGGAGGTTCTCGCCATTCCGGTGCTTGCCTGCGCCGAGCTCGACCGGGCGCTGCGCTTTTACGGGGCGCTCGGGTTCGAGCTGATCTACGAGCAGGAGCCGCCCGAGCCGTACGCGATCCTCCGGCTCGGCCGGGCGGAGATTCACCTCGCGGCGGGGGCGACGGGGGCGGGGGCGCCGGGGGAAACGGGGGCGCTGGCCGGCTGCTACCTCCAGGTGCCCGACGCCGACGCGATCCACCACCACTGGGTGCGGCTCGGGCTGCCGGAGAGCGGCGCGCCGAGCCTCGGCCTGCCGGCCGACCGCCCCTGGGGGATGCGCGAGTTCACCCTCGTCGACCCGGACGGCAACCGGATCCGGGTCGGCCGGATCCTCGACTGAGCGGCGGCGGTGTTCCTCGGCCACTTCGCCCTCGGCCTGGCCGCCAAACGCGCGGCGCCCGAAGTCTCGCTCGGCACCCTCTTCGCCGCCGCGCAGCTGGCCGACCTCGCCTGGCCGAACCTGGTGCTGGCGGGGGTCGAGCAGGTCGAAATCGTCCCCGGCATCACCCGCGCCACGCCGCTCGACTTCGTCGCCTACCCCTGGTCGCACAGCCTGCTCACCCTCGCCGCCGCCGGCCTGGTCTTCAGCGGCCTCTGGCGCCTGCTGCGCGGCGGGCGCCACGAGAGCGCCCTCGTGCTGCTCGCCGCCGTCCTCTCCCACTGGTTCCTCGACCTGGTGGTCCACCGCCCCGACCTGCCGCTGGCACCGGGACCCGGGCCGCGCCTCGGCCTCGGGCTCTGGAACTCGCTGCCGGCCACCCTCCTGCTCGAATTCGGGGCCCTCGCCGCGGGGGTGATGCTCTACCGCGGCGCCTTCCGGGCGCGCGATCGCATCGGCAGCTTCGGCCTCGCCGGACTGATCGGATTCCTCGCCCTCATCCAGATCGCCGCCATCTTCGGCCCGCCGCCCCCCTCCGCCGTCGCCGTCGCGGTCTCCGCCCAGGCGGTCTGGCTGCTGGTGCTCTGGGGGGCCTGGGTCGACCGTCACCGCGCGGCGCGGTAGGGCCAGATCCGACCGTCGCGGGCGCGCGCGCGGGGCAGGGAGACGCCGCCGAGTGGCGAGAGGTACCAGACCCAGCCTTCCGCGTCGAGCCGGATGAGATAGCCGGAGAGGAAGGGGAGCTCGGCGAAGCGTGGATCGCGGCGCAGGCGCGGCAGGAGCTCGCGCAGCGCCAGCGCGTCGGCCGGGAAGTCGGGTGGCAGATCGTCGCCGCGCGCCTCGACCACCAGCGCCGTCACCACCCCGCCCGCAAGCTTGACGAACAGCCCGGTCTCGGCCTCGACGCGGGTCGACAGCCGCGCCTGGCGCTCGAAATCGGCCACCGCCTGCGGGCTGACGAAACGGAACATCGCCGAGGCCTCCTCGTCATCGGCGAGGTTGAGCGTGCCGTCGGGCCGCAGACGGACGACGTCGATCCGCTCGAGCAGCGCGTCGCGCCGCCAGGCCTGGCCGATCGTCGTCGCCCAGGAGAGCTCGGCCACCGGATCGAACGCCGCGAAGCCGCCCGCCGGCGCGGCAAGATCGAGCCGCTGCCAGGCGTCGGCACGGGTCAGGTCGGCGAGCTCGGCCAGACGGCGGGCCGCGGGCCGGGCGGGGGGGCGGGAGGGAGCGGGCCGGACGAGCGAAGCGGGCACGCGGGCGAGGCCCTGGCGCGCCGAGCCGAGGGCGACCCAGAGGATGCCGCCGGTCGCGAGGAGCACGAGGACGAAGCCGAGCGCCACCCAGCGCGCCGCCGTGGCGCCCGCCCGGCCGACCCGCCGCAGATCGATCACCACCGGGGCGCCGGCGGCCGAAAGGGTGCGGGTCGGCGCCAGAGTCGAGCCGCAGAAGGGGCAGCGCACGGTGGCGGCGCGCGAGGACTCGTCGACCTCCACCGGGGCGCCGCACTTGGGACAGGAGAGGGCTTTCATCTCACCTCCGGAAACGCCGGCCGCGCGCCGCCGGGGACAGCGCGGCTGCCGCGCCGCGGCGGACTGCGTAGAATGGCGTCATGACCACCTTCGTCGCCGACCTCGAGCCGCGCGCCCTGTGGGCGCACTTCGATCGCATCCTGGCCACGCCGAGACCGTCGAAGCAGGAGGCGGCGATGCGAGCCTACGTCCGCGAAGTCGCCGCGGCCAGGGGGCTCGAAGTGCGCGAGGACGGCGCCGGCAACCTCGTCGTCGCGGTGCCTGCCACCGCCGGCCGCGAAGCGGCGCCGATCGTCGTCCTGCAGTCGCACCTCGACATGGTGTGCGAGAAGAACTCGGGCGTCGAGTTCGACTTCGAACGCCAGGCGATCGTGCCGCGACGCGACGGCGACTGGCTCTACGCCACCGGCACGACGCTCGGGTCGGACAACGGCATCGGGGTCGCCGCGATGCTGGCGCTCGTCGGCGCCGAGGGGGTGGAGCACGGGCCCCTCGAGCTGCTGTTCACCGTCGAGGAGGAGATCGGCCTCAACGGCGCCGCGGCGCTCGATCCGGCGCTGGTGCGCGGCCGCACCCTGCTCAACCTCGACACCGAGGAGGAGGGCGCGCTCTACGTCGGCTGCGCCGGCGGTGCCGGCTCGGAGCTGGCGCTGCCGATCGACACGATGTTCGGCGTCGAGGGGCGCGAAACCGTCGCGGTGCGCGTCGCCGGCCTGCTCGGCGGCCACTCGGGGGTGGACATCCACCTCCAGCGCGGCAACGCGCTGGCGATCCTGGCCCGCCTGCTCTACCCGCTCTGGAAGGAGTTCCAGTTCGAGGTCGGATCGATCACCGGCGGCAACCTGACCAACGCGATCCCGCGCGAGGCCGAGGCGGTCGTCCGCCTCGCGGTCGAGGATCGCGGCGCCTTCGAGAAGGCCTGCCGGGCGGCGATCGACGAGATGCGCGCCGAGCTCGCGGCGGTCGACCCCGGGCTCGAGATCGCCTTCGCGCCGGGCGAGTGCGGCCCCGAGGTCTGGTCCGACGCCACCGCCGCGCGGCTGCTGGCGCTGCTCGCCGCGCTGCCGCACGGCGTGCTGCGGATGAGCGACGAGATCGCCGGCCTGGTCGAAACCTCGACCAACTTCGCCCGCGTGCGCAGCGAGCCGGGGGTGCTGCGCGTGTCGATGAGCAACCGCTCCTCGGTCGATGCCGCCCTGCGCGCGGTGCAGCGCCGGATGGCCGCCTTCGCCGAGCTGGCCGGCGGCGAAGCGACCCAGAGCGAGGGGTACCCCGGCTGGAAGCCCGACCTCGCCTCGCCCCTGCTGGCCATCACCCGGCAGGTGCACGAGCGGGAGCTGGGCGACGCGCCGCGCGTGCTGGCCATTCACGCCGGACTCGAGTGCGGGGTGCTCGGCGCCCGGCTGGGAGGGGCCGACATGATCTCGCTCGGACCGCAGATCGAGCATCCGCATTCGCCCGACGAGCGGGTCGGCATCGCTTCGGTAGGCCGCTTCTGGCGGCTGCTCACCGCGACGCTCGCCGAGCTGTCCCGGCCGGCCTGAGCGGCGTCGTCCTCAGGGGACGCGCAGCAGCAGCCGCAGAGAGATCGTCCAGAGCGCCAGCAGCAGCGCCAGCGCGCCGGCCAGCCGCGGCGTCAGGCCGCGGCGCTCGCCGCCCGCCCCGGCGACGGCGGCGGCGAGCAGCAGCGGCATCCAGGGCAGGAAGATCCGTCCCGCCTCGCCGCGCACCGTGCCCGAGAGCAGGAAGAGGGCGAAGGCGGCGACCAGCAGGGCGCCCCAGCGCGCCGCCGCCGGGACGGTGAAGAGGCCCGCCCGGCTGCCGGAGTCTCCGGCCCGGACCCGCGCGGCGAGCAGGACCCCCAGGGGTGGACCGAAAAAGAGCAGGGTGTCGGCGAGGTTGAGCCCCGTCGACACCGCCCAGCCGCGCTCCCAGGTGTGCCGGTTGCCGTGCAGGGCGATGGCGTCGAGCGCCGCGGTGAGCGGGCGGTGGCCGACCAGGCCGGTGGCGAAGAAGAGAGCACCCCCGGTGAGTGCCGCGACGCCGAAGCCGAGCGCCGCGGAGCGGCGCTCGCGTGGCGTCGGGAGCGCGGCGGCGGCGAGGGCGGCGCCGCCGAGGAAAGCGAGGGCGCCGTAGGAGAGGAAGAGCGCCGCCGCCGCCGCGAGGCCGGCACCGAGACCGGCCCTCGTGGCGGCCGCCGGGTGAGGCGCCTGCGCCGCCGCGACCAGCGCCGCGGCGGCCGCCGCCACCGGCAGCGCCAGGGCCTGGTCGAACTCGGGCGACATCAGCGCCATCGCCGGGACCAGTGGCCAGAGGGCCGCGGCGCGCAGGCCGACCTCGGCGCTGCCGGCCAGGCGCGCCACCAGCCGGGAGAGCGGCCAGGCGGCCGCCGCACCGGCGACGAGCAGGCCGAGCGCGCCGGTGAGCGCGGCGGCGATCGAAGCCGGCGTCTGCGCCGGACGCAGGCGTGCCAGGGCGGCGCGGTCGTCGAGGGCGAGGGCGCGCACGACGGCGTCACTGGCGCCCGGCCGCGCCGCGAAGCTGGTCAGCAGGGCGCGGTAATAGAGCGAGGGGCCGGGCGGGTGGGTCGCCGCGTGGAGCGGCAGCGTGGCGAGCCGCTCATGGTGACTGGCGAGGAAGGCGACCGCGCCCTCCGGCATCTCCGCGAGCGCCACCGTGTGGTACGAGGTGAAGTTCGGATCGATCGTGCGGATGATCAGCGTGCGTGCGATGCCGCCCGGCTCGAGCGCCAGCAGCGTCGCCGCGAGGGTCGCCCCGGCGCAGGTGATCGCCGCCAGCAGCGCCGCGCGCCGGGCGCGGGTGGCGGCGGCGAGACGGGCGAGCGGCGAGGTGGCGAAGGCGACGAGCAGGGCGGCGGCGCCGAGCGCCGGCAGCAGCGCGACGGTCGGGCGCCGCGGCATGCGGGCCCAGATCCAGACGCCGGAGCCCTCGCCGCGCAGCCAGGGGGCCAGATCGAAGGCGACCAGCGCGAGCAGGCCGACGGTGGCGAGGGTGAGGGCGCCGGCGAGGCGACGCTCGAAGGCCGGCACGGCGGAGGGCGAGGCGTCGTTCATCGCGCGGCGGTCGGGCGACGCTAGCACGCACGCGCCTCGCGCTACGATGCCGCCGGTGAAGGCGGCAGCGCAGAGGCGGGGGTCCCGAGGGGGCGATCGGATCGCGCCCCGGTGCGGCCCATTCGTTCGGCCTCGCCTCGGGCTGCGCCTTGCGCTGGTCTCCCTGAGCCTGGCGCTGAGCGGGTGCGGGCCGCAGGCGGGTGGGGTCGCGGGCGGGCCGACTTCCGGACTGCCCCGGATCCCCCTGGCCGACCTGCGCGGACAGCTCCTGGGTGCGCCGCCACTCCTCGTTCTCCAGGCCTCGGCCTGGAAGGAGGCGGGCGGTGGAGGCTGGTCGTTCGAGGCCGACGAGGCGACCGTCGACGTCCTGGCGAACGGCCCGCAGCGCCAGGAGTTGCGCTTCGTCTTTCGCGTCCCGGCGGGAGTGGAGCTGCGGGCGACGTGGGACGAAGCCGCAGTCGAAGTGTCGCGGCCCGACGCCGAGCGCCGAAGCGTGGCGATCTCGCCGCGCCAGCTCGCTTCCGGCCGGCACCGCCTGCGCATCGTCCCGGAGAACGCCGGCGGGTCCACGCCCGGACGGGTCGAGTGGATCGCCGAGGAGGGTTCCACGCTGCCGACCGCCGATGCGCGATGGGCGCGCATCGTGCGGCAGCAGGTCGACCTCGGGATCACCGGGCGAGCCCGGACGCTGCGCGACGGCTTCGTCACCCTGGGTGCGTGGCGGGCGCGCATCGACCTCGGATCCGAGGCGGGCGGCACGTTCGTCGCCTTCCTGGAGAACGGTTCGGGCCGCGACGGCCGCGTCGAAGCGATCCCCGTCGGCCGGGAGGAGGCGGCGACCGGGCTGGAGCTGGCGAAGGCGACGCAGGGTCTGCTCCGCCTGCAGGTTCCCGCCGGCACGAGGTTTCTCGACCTCGCCGTGCGCGGCGCGGGGGAGCTGGACGCCTGGGTCTGGGGCGGACCCTTCTTTCTGCAGGGGTCGCCGCGCGTGCCGACCGTGGTCCTGCTCAGTCTCGACACGACGCGCCGCGATGCCCTGGGGGTCTACGGCGGCCCGGCCGACACGACCCCGCGGCTGGACCGCTTCGCCGCGGAGGCCACGCGGTTTACCCGGGCGTCGTCGACGACCTCGTGGACACTGCCCTCGCACGCTTCGATGTTCACCGGGCTCTACCCGGCCGAGCACGGCGCCGGGGTGTCGGCAACCGGCCTCGCGCGGCGCTTCGAGACGCTGGCCGAGCTCCTGTCGGGCAGTCATGTCACGCTCGGCTTCGCCGCCGGGGGGCTTTTGCGCCAGCCCTACGGGCTGGGTCAGGGGTTCGGTCTCTACGAGGTCCCGTGGGGGAAGGCGCTGCCGGGAGATCCCGTGGTCGACCGCGCCCTCGACACGCTCGCCGAGCTCGACGGGCTGCCGGTCTTCCTCTTCGTCAACCTGTTCGATGCGCACTATCCGTACGCCGCGGAGGCGGGCTCGCCCCACGCGGCGCGATTCGCCGCGGCGCTCGACCGCATTCCCGCCGGCGATCCCTGGCGCGACATCGCGCTGGGCGAAGGGGAGACCTGGAGGGAGTTGCGCGATGCCCGGCTGCCGGCGAGCGCGGCGGGGCGCGAAGCGCTGCGCCACGCCTACCTCGGGGGTGTCGCGACGGTCGACCGGCTGGTGGGGAGGATTCTCGACGCGCTCGCTCGCGCCGGCCGGCTTGACACGGCGCTGGTGGCGATCGTCTCGGATCACGGCGAGATGCTGGGCGAGCGCGGGCTGCACTTCCACAGCGCGCGGCTCGATCCGGAGCTGGTCGACATTCCGCTGCTCGTGCGCTTCCCGGGGCAGCGCGCAGCCCGGCTCAACGAGCTGCCGGTGAGCCTGGTCGATCTCTATCCGACCCTGCTCCGGGCGGCCGGGGTCGCCCCGCCCGCGAGCCGGGGCCTGGAGCTGCATGCCACGGAGCAGCTGGCGCGCCGCGGCGGGGTCTGGTTCGAGGAGACCGAGACGGCGGACCACGTTCTGCGCCCCCTGATGCGCCTGGCGGGTCGGCTCTCCGGCATCGATGCCCTGGCCGGGCGGCGGGTCGAGTGGGGCGCCGGCGAGGCGTGTCACGGCGCCCCCGAGATCGGGCGGACCGTCGCCCCCTGCCTGCCCGAGATCCGCCGGCTGCACGCGGCCTGGAATCGCGAGCTCGGGTTCGCCGCCGGGGCGGCTCCGGAGGCCGGACGCAGCGAACTCGATGCGCAGGAACGGGCCCGCCTCGACGCTCTCGGCTACCTCTGAGTGCCCCGTGGCCGCGCGCGCTACGATGCGGGAACGGACGTCGGAGAGGAGGCAGGCGATGGGGCGTGCGAACGGACCGCGGGACGCAGTGGACCGCCGCAGATTCCTCGGAGGCCTGGGAGCGCTGGCGCTGGCGGCCGGGGTGCCGGGCGGCGCACGGGCGGCGGCCGGAGAGGCAGGAGACACTGCGTCGCCCGGGGCGACGCCCGCCCCGGCGGGCGCCCCGGCGAGCGACTTCGAGCTGGCCGAGGTGCCGATCGCCGAGCTGGCGGCCGGTCTGGCGGCGGGGCGCTGGAGCGCGGTCGAGCTGACCCGCCTCTACGCCGGGCGGATCGCCGCGCTCGACCGCGGCGAGGGGCGCACCAACGCGATGGCCGAGCTCAACCCGGACGCCGAGGCGATCGCCGCCGGGCTCGACGACGAGCGGCGGCGCGGCAAGGTGCGCGGGCCGCTGCACGGCATCCCGATCGTCCTCAAGGACAACATCGACACCGCCGACCGGATGCAGACGACCGCCGGCTCGCTGGCGCTCGTCGACGCGCGGCCCGAGCGCGACGCCTTCCTGGTCGAGCGGTTGCGCGCCGCCGGCGCGGTGGTGCTGGGCAAGACCAGCCTCTCGGAGTGGGCGAACTTCCGTTCCTCGCGCTCGTCGTCGGGCTGGAGCGGGCGCGGCGGCCAGGTGCGCAACCCCTTCGCCCTCGACCGCAGCCCCTGCGGCTCGTCGTCCGGCTCTGGCGTCGCCGCCTCGGCGAGCTACTGCGCCGCGGCCGTCGGCACCGAGACCGACGGTTCGATCACCTGCCCGGCGGCGATGAACGGCATCGCCGGCCTCAAGCCGACCCTCGGCCTGGTGTCGCGCAGCGGAGTGATTCCGATCGCCCACAGCCAGGACACCGCGGGCCCGATGGGGCGCACCGTCGAAGACGTGGCGCTGCTGCTCGGCGCCCTGACCGGCACCGACCTGCGCGACCCCGCGACGGCGGCGAGCGCGGCGCACGTCGAGACGGACTGGCGGCGCCACTTCGGCGCGTCGGCGCTCGCCGGCGCCCGCCTCGGCGTGGCGCGCAACTATTTCGGCTGGCACCCGGAGATCGACCGCCAGATGGAGGAGCTCCTGCGCGAGCTCGCCGCGGCGGGGGCCGTGCTCGTCGACCCGGCCGAGATTCCGCACAAGGGGGAGTACGACGACGCCGAGTACGAGGTCCTGCTCTACGAGTTCAAGCACGACCTCAACAGCCACCTCGCCGGGCTCGCCGATCGCGGCCAGCCGCGCACGCTGGCGGCGCTGATCGACTTCAACCGCGCTCACGCCGCCGAGGAGATGCCCTGGTTCGGCCAGGAGATCTTCGAGCGAGCCGAGCAGAAGGGACCGCTCACCGAGCCCGCCTATCTCGAGGCGCTCGCCACCTGCCGGCGTCTGTCGCGCACCGAGGGGCTGGACGCGGTGATCGCGCAGCACCGGCTCGACGCGCTGGTCTGCCCGACACTCGGCCCGGCCTACCGGATCGACTGGATCAACGGCGATCACTACGGCGGCGCGGCGACGAGCCCGTGCGCCGTCTCGGGCTACCCGCACCTGACGGTGCCGGCCGGCTTCGTCCACGGCCTGCCGTGGGGACTCTCGCTGTTCGGCCCGGCGTGGAG
>CAYYIK010000025.1:31358-35711 GCA_964471955.1 uncultured Thermoanaerobaculia bacterium
CGGCCCCTCGAACGGGACGCGACGTTCGTTTTCGAGCCGCCGGCCGGCGCGAGCCTGCGGGTCAGCTGGAACGAAAAGGAGCTCGCGACCACGCCGGGCGGTTCATCGGGGCGCCTCGAGGTCACCGTGGCGCGCCGGGAGCTGGTCGGCGGACGCCACCGCTTGCGCGTGCGCCTGCTCGGCGAACGCGGCAGGCCGCTCGTCGGCAAGGTCCTCTGGAAGGCGGCCGAGGGGACGGCGCCCCGCGCCACGGCCGGGTTCGATCGGCCGTCCGGACTGCTGCTCGCGCAGTTTCTCGATCTCGGCCTGGCGGGGGGTGATGCCGCGCCGCTGCACGACGGCTTCGTTACCGTGGGCCCCTGGGCGGCCCGGGTGGAGCTCGCCCACGATCGCGGTGGATCCTTCGTCGCCTTCGTCGCCGCCGGCCCGGGGACGACAGGCCGGGCGAGCGCCGCGGTCGCCGGCGCACCGGCCGCCGAGGTCCTCCTCGGCGAGGGGGCGGGAGGCGCGGAGCGCCCCGGTCTGCTGCGCCTGGAGGTTCCTGCCGGGGTCCGGCAGCTGGATCTGACCGTCGCCGACGTCGCCGCGGGGACCCCCGTCCTCTGGGGAGGCCCGTTCCACCTCCCCGCGCGTCGCCGTGTCCCCACCGTCGTGCTCCTCACGCTCGACACGACGCGCCGGGACGCACTCGGCGCGTTCGGCGGGCCGCCCGGCGCGACGCCCAATCTGGACCGCCTGGCGGCGGGTGCCACCGTGTTCACGCGTGCCTCCTCGACGACTTCGTGGACCCTGCCCTCGCACGCCTCGATCTTCACCGGGCTCTATCCGGCCGAGCACGGGGCGGGGGTGAGCCGGGACCGCATCGCCCGCAGCTTCGAAACACTCGCCGAACGTCTGTCGCGGCGCTACGTGACCGCGGCGTACGTCGGCGGCGCGTTGCTGCGGCAGCGCTACGGAACCGGTCAGGGATTCGGCATCTATCGGGTGCCGCCCCAGTGGGAACTGCCCGGGCGCACTCTGGTCGACGGCGCGATCGGCCTGCTCGACGCCGCCGGAGACCTGCCGCTGTTCCTGTTCGTCAACCTGTTCGACGCGCACTACCCCTACCTGCCGCCGGCGGACTCCCCCCTGGCGGCGGAGCTCGCGGCCGCCATCGCGAAGATTCCGCCGGGCAGCCCGTGGCGGAATCTGCTGCACGGCGAAATCGCCGCCTGGTCCCGGCTGATCGACGGCGAGATTCCGCTCGAGGCGGCCGGCGTCGAGGCGATGAAGCTCGCCTACCGCGCCGAGGTGCTTGAGGTCGACCGCCTGGTCGGACAGCTGCTCGACGAGCTCGCGCGACGGGGGCGACTCGACGACGCGCTGGTCGTCGTGGCGGCCGATCACGGCGAGTTCCTCGGCGAGAAGGGATTCTTCTCGCACTCCTCCCGGCTCGAGCCCGAGCTGGTCGACATTCCGATGATCGTCAAGTTCCCCGGCCAGCGGGAGGCGGCGCGCGTCGATCTGCCGGTCAGCCTGATCGACCTGTTTCCGACCATTCTCGAGGCCACCGGCTTCCGTCCGCCGGCCGGGCCCGCCATTTCGCTCGCCCGGGTCGCCCCCCTGGCCGCCCGCCCGGGCGTCCAGTTCGAGGAGACCGAGCACTGGGTCCACCCGTTGCCGAAGTCGATGAAGGTCGCGGCGTCGATTCACGGTTTCGACGGCGAGCTCGGCCGGCGCATCGGCTGGAAGGGCGGCGAGGAGTGCCACGACGGCCGCCTGCCGTGGCGCAACGCCGTGCGGTGCTCCGACGCGGTGCGCGCGGCGCACGAGAAGCTGCGGCAGGAGCTCGAGGCGCGCGTCCGGCGGATCTCCCGCAAGGCCGTGGAGGCCGCGGAGCTCGACGCGGCCGAGCGGGCGCGCCTCGAGGCGCTCGGCTACCTCTGATCCCTCAGGAGGACCCGTCGCCGCGGGGGCCGAAGACCGCCCGGATGCGCGGGTCGAGCAGACGGCCGAGAGTGAGGCCGCCGAGCAGCGTTCCGAACGGAAAGAAGAGGCACATCAGCGCGGCGGCGGCGACGCAGAAGGTCCAGCGTTCGCGGCGGGCGAGCAGGAACGCGCCGCGCGCCACCAGGATGCCGAGCGCCAGACCGGCGGCGAGCAGGCCCGTGGCGATCGCCATCAGGCCGGCGTCGCTCGCCGCGGCTCCCGGTGTGCGCAGCAGCTCTTCGCCGCCGTCGCGCAGCCGCCGGTCGATCACCAGCCAGGCGAGCGGTACCAGCGCCGCCATTCCGATCAGGAACGCCATCGCCCAGTGGAACATCGCCAGGATCTGCAGATCCTCGCCGGAGTCGCGTACGCTCATCGGGACCCTCGCGAGCCGCCCGACACCGCTGCGGCGGCCAGCAGTCCGGCATCGCAGGTGAGGCCGCCGCCGGCGTGGCAGCCGCTGCCACCCAGCAGCAGTCCGGGGACGGCGGTCGCGTAGCGCGCGGCGCTCGCCGTCGGCCGCATCACGAAGAGCTGATCGAGCGCCGGCTCGACATGATGGAGCTGGCCGCCGGTCAGCTGCCAGTCCCGCTCGAGATCCGCCGGGGTGAGCACCTGGCGAGCGAGGATCCGCGAGCCGAGGCCGGGCACGGCCGCCGCGAGGCGCGCCACGACCAGATCGCCGAAGCGCTCGCGCTCGCCGTCGGACCAGCCCCCTTCGAGATCGTTCGGTGCCCAGCCCGCCAGCACCGAAACGACATGCGCACCGGCGGGCGCGAGCCCCGGGTCGAGCCGGCTCGGCACGCGGACGTCGAGCTGCGGCCGCTCCGAGACGCGCCGGTACTTCGAGGCGTCGAAGGCGCGTTCGAGCTGGTCGACGTGGCCGCCGCCGATGCGCAGCTCGCACGGCCGGCCGTCCGCCTCGAAGGCCGGGTCGAGCGGTCCGGCGAGCGCCAGATGAACCTTGGCCGCGCTGCCGCGCGCGCGGACGCGGCGGAACTCCTCCTCGACCGCGAGCGGCAGAGCACCCGGCTCGACCAGTTCGAGCATCGTCCGCTTCGGGTCGCTCGTGGCCAGAACGCAGCGCGCGTCCAGCTCCTCGCCGTCGGCCAGAGTGACCCCGGCAACGCCACTCGCGTCGACGCGGATGCGGGCCACCCGGGCCCCGGTGCGCAGGCGCGCGCCGGCGGCGCGAGCGGCGGCTTCGAGCGCCCGCACGAGTGCCGGCGGCCCGCCCACCAGGCGGCGTGCCGGCGCGGTTTCGGCGAGCAGGAGGTTGGCCGTCGTGCCCGCCGACCAGGGGCCGGCCCGGGTGCCGAGGACCGCAGGAGCGGCCAGGCCTTCGACGAGCAGCGGCGTCTCGAAGCGCTCGTTGAGGAAGTCGGCGACGCACATCGGCACCACGCGCATCAGTTCGAGCGCGTCACGGCGGCCGAGGCGCAGCAGATCGAGCCCCCGGCCGGCCAGGCGCCACCAGTCACCGGGTGAGGAGGGCGCGAGCGGCGGCGGCGGTGCGGCGAGCAGTCTGCGGCGCAGCGGCGCGAGACGGGCGCAGAAGGCCCGGTAAGCGGTCCACGCGGCGGCGTCACGTGGCGAGCGCGCGGCGAGCGCCGCGGCGGTCCGTCGGGCATCCGGGTCGAGCAGCAGCGGCTCTGCGTCGCCGCCGGCGAGCCGCACCGGGTCGGCCGGGCGGAAGGCGAGCCCGTGGCGCGCGAGGCCGAGCGTCGCGACCGCGAAGTCGGAGACCAGGCCGTCGTCGTGCAGGATTCCGGGAGCGGTGAAGCCGGGGTGAAACTCGATCCCCGCCGCGAGGCCGCCGAGCGCCGGCCCGGCCTCGAGCAGGGTCACCGGCCGTCCGGCCGCCGCCAGCCAGACCGCCGCCGCGAGCCCGTTGGGGCCACCGCCGATCACGATCACGTCACGGTTTCGAGTCACGATTCAGACCGCCCGTGCCGAGAGCAGCGCCCGGGCGCACAGCGCGCCGGGGGCGCCCATGATGCCGCCGCCGGGATGGGTGCCGGAAGCGCACATCCAGAGCCGGCCGACCGGCGTCCGATAGCGGCTCCAGCCGGCGGCCGGGCGCAGGAAGGCGAGCTGCTCGAGCGACAGCTCGCCGTGGAAGATGTTCCCTTCGGTCAGGCCGTAAGTCTGCTCGAGGTCCCACGGCGTGAGCACCTGGCGGTGGAGAATCCTCTCCTTCAGATTCGGCGCGAACTCGCTCAGCGTGTCGAGGACCGCGTCGCCGAACGCTTCGCGCTGATTCGGCCAGTCGGCGGCACCCTCCTTCAGATGGTAGGGCGCGTACTGCACGAAGATCGACATCGTGTGCCGGCCCGGCGGCGCCACCGTCGGGTCGGTGAGCGACGGGATGACGATGTCCATGAA
>CAYYIK010000026.1:0-35553 GCA_964471955.1 uncultured Thermoanaerobaculia bacterium
GTCGCCGCCTTCCCGTCGCTGCACGTCGGAGCACACTGGCTCTTCGCGTTGTGGGCGAAACGCCATGCGCGGCGGCTGTTCGTGCCGTTCGCGCTCGCCACGCTGCTCACTTTCCTCGGCTCACTCGCCACCGGGTGGCACTACGCGGTAGACGGATACGCCGGCATGCTGCTGGCGTGGGCGGCGGTGCGGCTGGCCGATCGCTGCGAGCCGGTCGAACCGGCCGGCGCGGGAGCCTCGCCGGGATCAGGTGCCGCGGCGGAACCGTCGCGGCCGGACGACGGCGTGGGCGAGCAGCAGGCCGGCCACCAGCGAGACGGCGACCAGCACCATGCGGAAGGCGGTCTCGACGCCGAGCGCGATGTCGCGCTCGAGCAGTGAGGCGAAGCTCCGGTAGCCGATGCTGCCCGGCACCAGCAGCAGGATCGCCGGGCCGAGGACGACGGTCTCCGGCTTGCCGCTCCAGCGCGACCAGGCGCGCGCCGCCAGCCCGGCGGCGAGCGCTCCGGCGAACATGCCGAGCTCGGGGGAGATCCACTCGCCGCCGAGTCGCCCCCCCTGGTAGCCGAGGAATCCCACCGCGACCATCGCCGGCGCGGCGGAGAGCGGTGCCCGGAAGAGGATCGCCAGGGCGATCGGCGCCACCAGCAGCGCCGCCAGCTCGATCCAGCCGCCGGCGGGCGCCGGCGGCACCTCGAGCGGCGGGCCGAAGAGCAGCTCGGCGAGGCGTGAGCCGAGCGCGGTGCCGAAGGTGATGGTCAAAAAGACGACCAGCGCTCCCGAGAAGCGGGCGACACCCGAGGAAAGGTGCTGGGTGGCCAGCTCGATCATCGCCAGGGTCAGGCGGAAGCCGGGGATCAGGTAGATCAGGCCGGCGAGCGTGGCGATGTAGACCGAGTGCGGCATCCAGAGCTGCGATGCGCCGGCCGCGAGGAACGCCGCCAGGCCGGCGGCGACCGGCTCGAAGAGCTGGCCGGGCTGCTCGCGGCGCTCGAGGCCGCTCGCCAGCAGGCCGATCGCCAGGCCGATGGGGGCGGCCACCGCCACTTCGGCCCAGCCGCCGCCGAGGAAGACGGCGGAAGTGGCCGAGGAGAGCGCCCAGGCGAGCAGGCTCACGCCGCGTCGATAGCGTGGCGCGCGTTCCGCGGTGCCGGCAAGTGCCGCCTGCGCCGCCGCGACGTCGAGCTCGCCGTCGGCGATCCGGTCGGCGAGCGCCTCGAGTTCGGTCAGCCGGCCGAGGTCGATCCCCGCCGGCTCGACCCGTTCGAGGTGGGTCCGCTGGCCGACCCGATCGCCGAAGCCGAAGAGCAGCGAGGTCGGGGTGGAGTAGAACTGCGCCGGCACGTCGAGTCGCTCGGCCACCCGGCGCAGCGCCCCCTCCAGCTGCGGCGCCGGCAACCCCGCCTCGTGCAGCGCCCGCCCGAGCCGCACCAGCAACACGACCCTCTCGTCCCCCACCCCGCCCCCCGGAAAATTCAGTCAAAGGCAATTTCGCCCGCCACTCCAGTATCTCCTCCTGGAAAATTCAGTCAAAGGCAATTTTCCCGATTTCGGGAAAATTGCCTTTGACTGAATTTCTTGCCTGGGAGTGAAAGACGAAAGGGGGCCGGGTCCGTCTTCTATGCGTATGACGAGCCCGAGACGTGTCGTAGTTCCCGAGATTCCTCATCACATTACCCAGCGCGGCGTCCGCCGTATGACCGTCTTCTGGGAGCCTGAGGATTTCGAACGATATCTGGAGATCCTCGGGGAGGGTTCGAGACGGTACGGACTGCAGATCTGGGCATACTGCCTGATGCCCAATCACGTGCACCTGATCGCCCGGCCGGCTGCTGCCGAGTCGATGTCCCGGGCGCTGCAATGGATTCACGCTCAGTACGCCAGGGCGGTGAACCGGCGGCGGGAATGGACCGGGCACCTCTGGCAGCAGCGCTACTACTCGGCGCCGATGGACTGGCAGCAGGTCCCCCTGACGATGAGGTACGTGCTGCGCAATCCCGTACGCGCTGGACTGGTCGAACGCGCGGTCGAATGGCCCTGGTCGAGCGCCGCGGCGCACTGCGGCCTGCTGACGGACGACCTAATTGCGGACGACCGGATCCTCGCCGGACTCGGCGACCTCGTGCGCGAGCTCGAACTTCCCGAAACCGAGGCGCAGCTGGAGCGGGTGCGTCGCTGCACACGGACTGGGATAGCGATCGGCAGCCGGCAGTTCCGGGCGGAGCTCGAGGCGAAGTTCGGCCTTCCGGTTGCCCCTCGCCGGCCCGGGCGCCCACCGAAGCCGTACCGGCCGGGCGGGTCCGGCGACTGCGGCCCTGCCGGCGAGGCTCCCGAAATTGCCTCTGACTGAATTTCGGTTCAGGAGGACTCTTTGACGGCGGTGATGAGGTCCTGGATCGCCTTCTTGCCGTCGGAGAAGAACATCAGGCAGTTCTCGGCGGCGAAGAGCGGGTTGGGGATGCCGGCGAAGCCGGGCGACAGGCTGCGCTTGACCACGATCACCGTCTTGGCTTTATGCGCCTGGATGATCGGCATGCCGGCGATCGGGCTCTTCGGATCCGTCTCGGCCACCGGGTTGACGACGTCGTTGGCACCGATGACGATCGCCACGTCCACCTGGTCCATTTCGCCATTGATGTCGTCCATCTCGCGGAGCTTCTCGTACTCGACGTTGGCCTCGGCGAGCAGCACGTTCATGTGTCCGGGCATGCGGCCCGCGACCGGGTGAATCGCATACTCGACCGTGGCACCGCGCTCCTCGAGCAGGGCCGCGAACTGGCGCACGGTGTGCTGGGCCTGCGACACCGCCATGCCGTAGCCGGGGACAATCACGACGCGCTGGGCGCCGTCGAGCATCATCGCGATCTCGTCGGCCGACGTGGCCTTCACGGTCTTGTATGTCTCGTCCGCGGACGGCGTTTCGGAGGTCGGTCCGAGCGTGCCGAACAGGACGTTGACCATCGAGCGGTTCATCGCCTTGCACATGATCTGCGTCAGGATGATTCCCGAGGCTCCGACCAGCGAGCCGGCGACGATGAGCACCGAGTTGTTGATCACGAAGCCGGTGGCGGCCCCCGCGATTCCCGAGTACGAGTTGAGCAGAGCGATGGCGACCGGCATGTCGGCGCCGCCGATCGAGATCGTCAGCAGCACGCCGACGATCGCCGCAACCCCGGTCAGCAGCCAGTAGAGCGGCAGATTGGACGGATCGATCACCAGCCAGGTGCCCAGGGCGACCGCCGCGACGGCGGCGAGCCACTTGAGGGCGTTCATTCCCGGGAAGCGGTCCTTGCGGATCAGCAGCAGGGCGCCGGCGATCACGAAGGCGACACCGGCGAGTCCGGCGAGCAGCCGGTCGCGTCCGGTGGCCGACTCGTCGAGGAAGGCGATCGGCACCGCGTAGGCGAGGCCGCCGAGAGCGGTCACCGCCGAGAATCCGAACTTGACCGCCGACTGCCAGGGCTTGAGCTTCCATTTGACGGCGATGAACTCGGCGAGCTTGCCGAAAGCGACGTAGCTGCCGAAGAAGGTGACCGAGCCGATGATCGCGGAGGCGGACGTGGCGACCTTCTCCTGCAACCCCATCGGCGCCGTGGCGGCGAGGTTCCGGTAGATCGCGATCAGCGCGGAAGCGGCGACGAGCACCGACGCGCCACCGCCGAATCCGTTGAGGATGCCGACCATCTCCGGCATCGCGGTCATCTTGACGCGCGTCGCCATCAGGATTCCGACGACGGTGCCGATCGCCGCGCCGATGGCGATGTACTTCCAGCTCATCGGCTGGCCGACGATCGTGGCGACGACCGCGATCAGCATGCCGAGGACGCCGAGGAAGTTCCCGCGCACGGCGGTGCGCGGATGGGCGAGCAGCTTGAGGTCGAAGATGAAGAGAGCGGCGGCGACGAGGTAGGCGAGATCGCGCAGAGCCTGGACGTTCATGGCGACCTCAGCCCTTCTTGCGGAACATGCCGAGCATGCGGTGCGTGACGAGGAAGCCGCCGACGACGTTGATCGTCGCGAAGGCGACCGCGATGCCGGCGAGGATGTGCGTCAGCTCGGGAGCATCCGGCTGGCCGGCGAGGATGAGGGCACCGATCAGCGTGATGCCGGAGAGGGCGTTCGACCCCGACATCAGGGGCGTATGCAGTGTCGGCGGGACCTTGGTGATGATCTCGAAGCCGACGAAAATGGCGAGGACGAAAACGGTGAGCGCGCCGACGAACCCGGTCATGAACCCTCCGACACAGTAGCGGCCGCCACGGCGGCCGGTCGAACCGCCGGGGAAAGTAGCACAGCGTTTCCGCCCCCCCGCCCACCCCCCGGGGGCGTTCGCCCCCCTCCCGGAAATTCAGTCAGAGGCAATTTCCCTCGTCCCGCGCTGCCGCCATCCCGCGCGTTGCGGGGCCCCTGGCGCGGCCGGCATTTGAGCGCCGAAACTGCCTCTGACTGAATTTCCCGGAGAGGGAAATTGCCTTTGACTGAATTTTGCGGGGGTCTTCTAGGATGCGGGGGATGGCGGGGGGCGAGATCTGGGGGGGGCTCGGGCGGCGGCTCGTCGGGAGCGTGCCGGGGCGGCAGCTCGCGGCGGCGCTGGCGGCCGGGAGGGCGGTGGCGACCCGGCTTCCGGTGGCTGCGGCCGCCTGGGTGGCCGACGTCGTGGCGGCGCGGCCGGGACGGCCGCTGCTCGTCGTCGTGCCGCACGAGTCGGACCTGCGAATCTGGCTGGAGGCGCTGCGCCTGGTGCGCGGCGGCGAGGCCGGAGTGCCGTTTCCGTCCCCCTCGCTCTCGCCGTACCAGGAGGCAGACGCGTCGCTGCCGGTTCGGGTGGCCGAGCTGCTCGCCCTCGACCGCGGGCGCTCCGGCGAGATCGCCGCGGTGGTGGTGACACCGCGCGCCCTCTTCCGCCGCCTCCCCGACCCGGCGTCGATCGAGCGGCTCGAGCTGGCGCGTGGCGCGCAGGTCGACACCGACGAGCTGGCGCGGCGCCTGACCGGCCTCGGTTTCCGGCGTGTCGACCTGGTGGCCGAAGTCGGGGACTTCGCGGTGCGCGGCGGAGTGTTCGACCTCTGGCCCCCGGGGGAGGCGGAGCCGGTTCGGCTCGACCTGTTCGGCAGCGAGATCGAAAGCCTGCGCAGCTTCGACGCCGCCACGCAGCGCTCCCGGTCCGGGCTCGAGCGCCTGCTCGTCCGTCCGCTGGCGCTCTTCCCGGCCGGCGCCGAGGCGGCGCGCCGGCTCGAGTCGGTGTTGCGGCCGCTGGTCGACGACGACAGCGAGTTCGAGACGGTCGAGCACCTGAATGGACTCGCCGGGGGGCACGGTTTTCCGGGTTGGGAGAATTTCCTGCCGCTGGCGGCAGCGCGGACGTACACGCTGGCCGAAGCGCTCGGCGACCCGCTGGTGGTCGCCTTCGATCCCCAGGCGATCGGCGCCGAGATCGAGCGCCACGCCACCCGCCTGACGGCCGAGTACGCGGCGCGTCGCGAGCACGGCCGCTTCGCCGTCGAGCCCGAGCTGCTCGAGCATCCGCCCGCGGCGGTACACGCGCTGGTCGGCGGGGCGCGCCTGGTGGTCGATCCACTGATCGGCGCCGGCGCGGTCGACTTCGGCGGCACGGCGACCGACCTCTTTCACGGCCAGCTGCCGCGCTTCCCCGCCGACGTCGCGACCGCACGCCAGCGCGGCGACCGCGTGCTGCTGGTGGCGCCGCGCGAGCGGTTCGCGCCGCTCGAGGAGCTGCTCGACGGGCGTGGCATCGCGATCGGCTCGGCCGGCGTCGAGCTCGTGGAAGGCGAGCTCGAACGCGGCTTCCGGCTGCCCGCCGCCGGAGTGACCGTCTACGGCGAACCGCAGCTGCTGGCCCGCCCGTCGGCTACCGGTGCCCGGCGCACGCGCAAGGGCCTCGGCCCGTTCGTCGCCGGGCTGCGCGACCTCAAGGCGGGGGACTTCGTGGTGCACGCCGACCACGGCATCGGCCAGTTCGCCGGCCTGCGCTCGGTATCAGCCGGCGCCGGCGAGGAGATCCTGCCGCCCACCCTGCGCGGCGTGGCGACGCCGGCGCCGGTCGACAGCGAGGTGCTCGAGATCGTCTACGCGGGCGGCCGCCGCCTGCTCGTGCCGATCGACCGGCTGCATCTGGTGCAGAAGTACAGCGGTCTCGAGGGGCTTTCGCCCCGCCTCGACCAGCTGGGCGGCTCGTCGTGGAATCGCACCAAGGCCCGCGTGCGCAAAGCCCTGCGCGACATGGCCGACGAGCTGCTGCGGCTCTATGCGGAGCGTCAGCTGGCGCGGGCGCCGATCCTCGCCGGCGACACCGATCTCGAGCGGCAGTTCGCCGCGGCCTTTCCCTGGGAGGAGACCCCCGACCAGGTCGAGGCGATCGCCACGATTCTCGAGGACCTCGCTCAGTCTCGGCCGATGGACCGGCTGCTGTGCGGCGACGTCGGCTTCGGCAAGACCGAGGTGGCCATGCGCGCCGCCTTCCGCGCCGTCGACAGCGGCTACCAGGTGGTCGTGCTGGCGCCCACCACGGTGCTCGCCGACCAGCACCTCGACACGTTCCAGAAGCGGTTCGACGGCTTCGCGGTCGGGATCGAACGGATTTCGCGGCTGCGCACCGGGCGTGACCTCGCCGAACTGCGCGAGCGCATCGCGGCGGGCAAGGTCGACATCGTCATCGGCACCCATCGGGTCCTGTCGCAGGACATCGCCTTCGCCCGCCTCGGCCTCGTGATCGTCGACGAGGAGCAGCGCTTCGGCGTGGCGCAGAAGGAGCGCCTCAAGCAGCTCCGCAAGGACGTCCACGTTCTTTCGATGTCGGCGACGCCGCTGCCGCGCACCCTGCAATTGTCGCTCGGCGGCCTGCGCGACATGGTCGTCATCGAGACGCCGCCGAAGGATCGCATGGCGGTCGAGACGGCGGTGCTGCCGTACTCCGAGGAGCTGGTCCGCGAGGCGATCGAATTCGAGCTCGGCCGGGGCGGGCAGGTCTACTACGTCTACAACCGCGTCGAGTCGATCGACGAGGTCGCCGCGCGGCTGCGCGAGATGATGCCCGGCCTGCGGGTGATCGTCGGCCATGGCCAGCTCGACGAACGCGAGCTGTGGCGACGCATGCACGCGTTCATTGCCCGTGAGTACGACCTGCTGCTCGCCACCACGATCATCGAGAACGGCATCGACATCCCGACGGTCAACACGATGCTCGTTCACCGCGCCGACCGGTTCGGTCTGGCGCAGCTCTACCAGCTGCGCGGCCGCGTCGGGCGCAGCCACGAGCTCGGCTACTGCTACCTTCTGGTGCCCTCGGACCGGGCGCTGTCGGAGGACGCGCGTCTGCGGCTCGAGGCGCTGCGCGAGTTCACCGAACTGGGGGCCGGCTTCCGCATCGCGGCGCGCGACCTCGAGATCCGCGGCGCCGGCAACCTGCTCGGCGCCGAGCAGAGCGGTCACATCTCGGAACTCGGTATCGAGACCTACCTGCGCATGCTCGAGGAGACCGTGCGGGAGCTCAAGGGGGAGGCGGTCGAGGAGGGCCCGTCGGCGACGCTCGACCTGCCCGTGCCGATGTCGATCCCCCGCAGCTACGTGGCGGACGAGAATCTGCGCATGGAGATCTATCGCAAGCTGGCCGCCGCGGAGACGCCGCGCGAAGAGCTGCTCGCCGAGCTGACCGATCGCTTCGGGCGGCCGCCGGCGGCCGTCGGCATGCTGCTCGACGTGGCGGCCCTCAAGCGCGAGGCCGAGGCTCTGCGGGTCCAGTCCGTGAGCGCGGCGGCCGGCAAGCTGACGCTGCGGCTGCGGCGGGACGCGCGGGTCGACGTCGAACGACTGATCCGCCTGGTCTCCACCCGCCCGGGAGCGAGCTTCTCGCCTTCGGGAGTGCTCACCGTCGAGCTGCCGCGCGGAACCCCGGTGATCGAGGTCGCGCGAGACCTGCTGGCGGAGCTCGCCGCGTGAGATCCCGGCGCGCCGCCGCGGCGCTTTTCGTTCTGCTCGGCGTCCTCGGCTGCGAGGCCAAGGCGCCGCCGCCGGGGCCGGGCGTGGTGGCGCGGGTGGGCGGCGCCGACGTCCACCTCGCCCGCTTCGAGGCTCATCTCGACCGGGCGCTCGCCGAGCGCGAAGAGACGCTGAGCAGCGAGGCGCTCTCGCGCCTCTTCGACCAGTTCCTCACCGAGACCCTTCTCGTGCAGCTGGCCGTCGATCGCGCGCTGGTGCCCGCCGGGGCCGGGGCGGCCGAGGCCGCCGACGCGTTGCTCGGCAGCGAGCCGGTCGGCACGCCGAGCGAAGCCGAAGTGCAGGACTGGTTCGAGGCGCACCGCGACGAGCTGCGCCGTCCCGAGCGGGTGGAGCTGGCGCAGATTCTGACCAGCGACCGGATCACGGCCGAGCGTGCGCGGCGCGAGATCGCCGGCGGCGCCGACTTCGCGGCAGTGGCGCAGAGGCTGTCGGAGGATCCGGCCGCCGACAGCGGCGGCCAGCACGGCGTCTTCGCGCGCGAGGACCTGCCGACCGCCTTCGCCGACATCGTCTTCCAGTTGCCCGAGGGGGGGCTTTCGGAAGTGATCGCGGCCGATTACGGGTTTCACGTCTTCCGGGTGCTGCGCCGTTTTCCGGCCGAGGAACCGACGGCGGTCGCGGTGCGTCAGGAGGCGATGGCGCGGCTGCGCGCGGAGCGGGCGGACGCGGCCCTCGCGAGGCTCGTCGACGAGGCGCGAAGCCGCTATGCTGTCGAGGTGTTCGACCGCAGCCTTCCCTTCGCCTACCGTGGCGACTTTCCCACCTCGAGGCCCTATGAGAAACGCTGACCGATCCGCCGCCGCCCTGCTGCTCGCCGGCGCCCTCGCCGCCGCGGTGCCGCTCGCCGCGCAGGAGGTCGCCGCTGCCGAGCTGGTCAATCGCATCGTGTTGCGGGTCGACGACGAGATCGCGACTCTGTCGGACTGGAAGGAGCGCACCGCGACGCGTATCGAGCAGATCGGCAGCGTCGAGGGGATGGCCCTCGAAGAGCGGCGGCGCCTGGTCGCCGACGCCGGGCGCGCGGCGATGCGGGAGATCTTCGACGAGCTCCTGGTGCTCTCGCGCGCGCGCCAGCTCCATCTCGAAGCGACGCCGGCGCAGATCGACCGTGCGGTCGACAACGCGAAGCGCAGCTTCGGCATCGACGATGACGAGGCCTTCCGTCGCGCCCTGGTCGACAACGGATTCTCGGTCGAGAGCTTCCGCGCCCGCATGGCGAGGTCGATCCTCTTCAATCAGGTGATGGACGTCGAGGTCCAGAGCCGGATCGTCGTCGAAGACGAGGAGATCGCGCGCCACTGGCGCGGCCATCAGGACGACTTCCGCACGCCCGAGCAGCGGCGCGTCGAGGATCTGGTGGTGCGCGAGGACGGACCGCTCGACGAGCCGGCCCGCGTCGCCCTGGCTGCCGACCTGGCCGCCCGGCTGGCGGCGGGCGCGACGCTCGACGAGGCGATCGCCGGCGCGGCGGTGCCCGACGGGGCGATCTCGGCCGTCGATCTCGGCTGGGTCGAGGCCGGCGGCCTGGCGCCGGAGCTCGACGCCGTGGTGCAGCAGCTCGTGGAGGGCGGCGTCAGCGCTCCGGTCGCCGGGCGCGGCGGACTGCACGTGCTGCGCGTCGCCGAGGTCCGGCCCTCCGTCGTGCGGCCGCTCGGCGAGGTGCGCGAGCAGATCGCCGCCGAGCTCTCGCAGGGGCGCTACGAGAAGGCGATGGCCGAGTTCCTCGAGCGTCAGGCGGCGCGCTCCTACATCGTCGAGAACCTCCCGGCCGAAGCGATCGGGTATCGCGCCGCGGTGGTCGGCACCGCCGACCCGCTCTTCGTCCTGATGCGCGGCACGGCCGCAGCGCCGGAGGCGACGACGACCGCGCCGCTCGCAGACGAGGCGCCGCCCGCGCCCTGACGTCGACTGTCGCCACAAGTTCCGCCTTGCTTCCGCCGCCGCGACCGGGGCCGACGCGGCGTGAGACGAAGTGGTGGGAAAAAATGGACAAAAGTGGAACAAGCGTCTACACTCGCGCCATTCGACCCCGTTGCGGATCGGGACGACCAGAATGCTGCGCGGAAGCACACTTGCGACCATCGACGACAAGGGCCGCCTCAAGGTCCCGACGGACTTCCGTCGCGCCCTCGAGGATCGCTGGGGGCCCGACTTCTTCGTCACTTCGGTGACGGGGGAGAAGGCGCTCGTCTATCCGCTCGCCGTCTGGGAAGGGATCGAAGCCAAGCTCGCCACGTTGCCCGCGACCGATCCGGTGCGGCAGCGTTTCCTCGAGCGGGTCAGCTACTTCGGCGCGCAGTTGCGGCTCGACGGGCAGGGCCGCCTGCTCATCCAGCCGCTGCTGCGTGAGCGCGCCGCGATGGCCGGCGAGGTGATCGTCTCGGCGCAGCTCGACCACCTGGAAGTCTGGAATCGCGAGCGCTTCGAGAAGCGCCTCGCCGACCATCCGTTCACCGACGACGACTTCCGCGCGCTCTCCGAGCGCGGGATCTAGGGCGGGGAACCCTTGGATGCGCGACACATCCCGGTCCTGCTCGCCGAATCGCTCGCCTGGCTCGCACCGGAGCGCGGCGGCGTCTTCCTCGACGCCACGCTCGGCCTCGGCGGCCACGCCGAGGCGCTGCTCGACGCCGCCCCCGGGACGCGCCTGGTCGGCGCCGACCGCGACCCGCAGGCTCTCGCCCTGGCGGCCGGACGCCTCGCCCGCTTCGGCGACCGGGTCGAGCTGGTCGAGGCCGATTTCGCCAGCCTCGAGGAGCGCGTCGGTCACCGGGCGCCGTTCGCCGGCGTGCTGGCCGACCTCGGGGTCTCGTCGCTGCAGCTCGATACCGCCGGACGCGGCTTCTCCTTTCGCCGCGAAGGACCGCTCGACATGCGAATGGGGCGCGGCGGACCGACCGCCGCGGATCTCGTCTCGACCCTCTCGGAGGCCGAATTGACCGAAATCTTCCAGCAGTACGGCGAGGAGCCGCAGGCCCGGCGCGTGGCGCGCGCGATCGTCGGGGCGCGCGCGCACGGGCCGATCACGACCACCGCGGAGCTCGCCGAGGTCGTGCGGTCGGCGCGCCGCCCGATGCGCGGCGAGGAGCGGATCGATCCGGCGACGCGCGTCTTCCAGGCGCTCCGTATCGCGGTCAACGAGGAGCTCGACCAGCTCTCCGAGCTGCTCGACCAGGCCGTGCGCATGCTCGACCGCGACGGCCGGCTGGTGGTCATCTCCTACCACAGCCTCGAGGACCGCGAGGTCAAGAACCGCCTGCGCGATCTGGCGCGCGGGGAGGTCGACCCGGTCACCGGCCGAACGCTCTCCGAGACGCGCATCCTCGAGGTCCTGACCCGCAAGCCGGTGCGTCCCGGGGAGGCGGAAATCGAAGCCAACCCCCGCTCCCGCTCCGCCCGACTGCGCGCCGCCCGGAGGCTCTGAGGCCTTGCCCTCGGCGTACTCCGTCCGCCGACCGGTCGTCAACGCGTACCTGGTGCGCGAGCGCGACCGGCGCCGGCTGCGCGACCTGCTGCGGGTCGTCGCGGCGGTGGTGCCGCTCGGCCTCGGCCTGGCCGGCTACACCTGGATGCAGCTCGAGACGCTGCGCGTCGCCTACCGGATCGGCGCGCTCGAGCGCCAGGCACACGAGCTGGCGCAGGTCGAACGGCAACTGCGCCTCGAAGCGTCGTACCTGGCCAGCCCCGGGAGGCTGTCGGCGCGTGCCCACGACGAGCTCGGCCTGGTCGAACCGGAGGTCGCGCAGGTGATCTTCGTCGAGGAGCTGGGAAGGTGAGATCGCGCCTGGTGCTCGTGCTCGTCGCGTTCGGCGTCTGGGGGCTGCTGATCGCCGGCCGGCTGTGGAGCCTGCAGGTGGCCCGTCACGACGAGTTCGTGCGGCGCGCCGAGCGCCAGCAGCAGCGGGTGATCGAGCTCGACCCGCCGCGCGGCACGATCCTCGACGCCCGCGGCCGCGAGCTCGCGGTGTCGGTCGAGGTCGAGTCCGCATTCGCGGTGCCGCGCGAGATCGGCGACCTCGCGGGGACCGTCGAGCGGCTGGCGGGAACGCTGGGCCTCGACCGCGGCAAACTGACCCGGCAGCTGACGCTCGACCGCGAGTTCGTCTGGGTGGCGCGCAAGCTCGACCCGCCGCAGGCGCGCGCCGTCAAGGCGCTCGAGCTGCCGGGCATCTACTTCCTCGAGGAGTCCAAGCGCTACTACCCGCTGCGCGAAACCGCGTCGCACGTGCTCGGGTACGTCGGCACCGACAATCAGGGGCTCGGCGGGCTCGAAGCGCGCTACGACCGTTCGGTGGCCGGCAAGCCCGGGCGTCGCACCGTGCTGCGCGACGCGCGGCGCGGCATGGCGCTGCCGCCGGGTCTGCCGTCGGCGGCGCCGGTGGCGGGGCACGACCTTCACCTGACGCTCGACGCCGCCATCCAGGCGATCGCCGAGCAGGAGCTCGAAGGCGCGGTGCGACGGTTGCGGGCGCGCAGCGGCAGCGTCGTGCTGCTCGAGCCGGCCACCGGAGCGGTCATCGCCATGGCGTCGTGGCCCGGCTTCGATCCCAACCGGTTCCGCGACGCCGATCCGGAGGCGCGGCGCAACCGCGTCGTCCTCGACGCCTACGAGCCGGGATCGACCTTCAAGATGATCACCGCCGCGGCGGCACTCGAGCAGGGGCTGATCCACCCCGACGAGAGCCTCGACTGCGAGATGGGTGGCATCACCCTCGCCGGCGTCCGCATCGCCGACCACAAGCCGTTCGGTCGACTCACCTTCCGCGAGGTGATGGCGAAGTCGTCGAACGTCTGCACGATCAAGGCGGCGCTGCGGGTGGCCAATCGCGACTTCTACGAGACGATCCGCGCCTTCGGATTCGGTTCTGCGACCGGCATCGATCTGCCGGGCGAGAGCCCAGGACTGCTGATGCCCGTCGAGCGCTGGCCGGCGCTCGCCAAGGCCTACATCTCCTTCGGCCAGGGGATCTCGGTGACGCCGCTCCAACTGGCGTCCGCCTTCGCCGCGGTGGCCAACGGCGGCCTTCTGCTCGAGCCCTACGTGGTCGAGCGGATCGTCGACGGCGACGTCACGGTGCGTCCGCACCCGCAGCCGGTCGAACGGGGCCGGCCGGTGTCGCCACGCACGCTGGCGGTGCTGCGCGAGCTGCTCGCCGGAGTGACGCTGGAGGGCGGGACGGGACGGGGTGCGGCGATCGCCGGATACCCGGTCGCCGGCAAGACGGGCACGGCGCAGAAGGCGGTCCCCGGAAAAGGCTATCTGCCCGACCAGTTCGTCGCGAGCTTCGCCGGCTTCGCGCCACTCGACCGCCCGGCGCTTGCCGGCGTGGTGGTGCTCGACGACCCGCGCGGCACGTATCACGGCGGCGAGGCGGCGGCGCCGGTCTTCGCGGCCATCGTCGGCAAGGCGCTGCTCTACCTGAACGTGCCCCCCGAGCGCGAACGCCCCGAGCGCTGGCCGTTCGAGCCGGAGCCGGCGGGCGAGGAGACGGCGCGCCAGCTCGCCGATGCCGCCGGCGCGCCGGCGGCCGACGAGGTCGCACCGCCGCCGCCGGGCATGGTGCCGGATCTCGGCGGCCGCACGGCGCGCGAGGCGGTGACGCTGCTCGCCGAACTCGGCCTGCGGCCGCAGCTCGAGGGTCGGGGCGTCGTCGTGGCGCAGCAGCTGCCGCCCGGCTCGCCGCCGCCGCCGCCGGGGGCGCTGTTTCGCGTCGACCTCGGGACGCTGGCTCCCGGGGAGATCGCCCGCGCGCGCGACGAGCTCGACACGGGAGCGGGCGGATGAAGCTCTCGCAGCTCGTCAGCGGCCTGACGGCCGTCTCCGGAGACCTCGGGAAAGACCCCGAGGTCTTCGGCGTTCGACACGACTCGCGTCAGGTGGTCGCGGGCGACCTCTTCGTCACCTGGAAGGGGGAGCACCGCGACGGCGTGGAGTTCGTCGGGGAAGCGATCGGGCGAGGTGCCGTGGCGGTGCTCGCCGACCGTGAGCGGCCGGCCGGCGTCGATCCGGCCATTGCGTGGCTGGTCGTCGCCGCGCCGCGCTCCCGGCTCGCCGAGATCGGCGCCGCGCTCTACGGCCATCCCGACCGCGCGCTGCGCCTGATCGGCGTCACCGGAACGAACGGCAAGTCGACCACCGTCGAGCTGGTGGCGGCGATGCTCGACGCGTCCGGCGTGCGCTGCGGACGCATCGGCACGCTGGGCGCCCGCTTCCCGGGGCTCGATGTCGCGGCCATCGAGCGCACGACGCCCGAAGCGTCCGACACCTACCGGTTGCTCGCCGGGATGCAGGCGCTCGGCGCCGGTGCGGCAGCGATCGAAGTCTCCTCGCACGCCCTGGTGCAGGGGCGCGTGGGTGGTCTCGCCTTCGATGTCGGGGTGTTCACCAACCTGACCCGCGATCATCTCGACTTCCACGCCGACCTCGAGGACTACTTCGCCGCCAAGGCACGCCTGTTCGATCAGCTCAAGCCGACCGGCCGCGCCGTGATCTGCGCCGACGACCCCTACGGCCGGCGCCTGCTCGAGCGGCTGCCCCGCGTTCTTTCGTACGGCGGCGCCGTGGCGGCGGGCGCGCGTCCCCCCGACATCTCGCCGACGCGTGTCGAGTTCGATCCCGAGGGCACGCGCGGTGACCTCCGCACGCCGCGCGGCGCGCTGGCGTTCCACTCGCCGCTGCTCGGCCGCTACAACCTCGACAACATTCTCGCCGCGGTGGCGGTCGGCGAGGCGCTCGAGCTGCCGCACGCCTCGATCGCCGCCGGCGTCGCCGCCACCCGGCCGTTGCCGGGCCGGATGGAGCCGGTGCGCGCCGGCCAGTCCTTCCCGGTGCTGATCGACTACGCGCACACCAGTGCCGCCCTCGAGGCGGCGATCCGCTCGCTGCGCGACCTGGCCGGCCGCAAGGTGGTGGTGGTGTTCGGTTGCGGCGGTGACCGCGACCCGGGAAAGCGGCCGTTGATGGGGCGGGTGGCAGGATCGCTCGCCGACCTGCCGATCGTGACCTCGGACAACCCGCGCAGCGAGGACCCTCTGGCGATCATCGCCTCCGTGGAGGAGGGTCTGCGCGAGTCGGGAAACACCGGTTACCGGGTGGTTCCGGATCGGCGCGAGGCGATTCGCCGCGCCCTCGCGGTGGCGGCGCAGGGCAACTACGCGGTGCTCGTCGCCGGCAAGGGGCACGAGAGCGTGCAGATCGTCGGCGACCAGCGCCTGCCCTTCTCGGATCGTGACGAGATCGAGCGCGCGCTGCTCGAGCGGCCCGGCGGCGGGACGGGGAGCTGAACGGTGCTCTACCACCTCCTGCTGCCGCTGCGCGACGAGTTCGCGATCTTCAACGTGGTGCGCTACATCAGCTTCCGCACGGCGGCGGCGGTGGTCACGGCGCTTCTCCTGGCGCTGCTGTTCGGCCCCCGCTTCATCGCCACGCTGCGGCGCCTGTCGGTCGGCCAGAACATCCGCGAAGTCGGCCCGCAGAGTCACCAGGTCAAGGCCGGCACGCCGACCATGGGGGGGCTGCTGATCCTCTTCGCCTGGCTGCTGCCGACCCTGCTGTGGTCGAATCTCGCCAACCCGTTCGTCTGGATCGCGGTCGGCGTGACGGTCGGCTTCGGCGCCATCGGTTTCGTCGACGATCTCCTCAAGGTCCGACGGCGGCGCAATCTCGGCCTGTCGGCGCGCGCCAAGTTCCTCCTCCAGGTGGCGGTGGCGGCGGTCGGCGGCGCGCTGCTGCCGTCGCTGCCCGGCGGCGCCTTCTCGCCGACCCTCGCCTTTCCGTTCTTCAAGGACCTGGTCGTCAACCTCGGCCTGCTCTACGTGCCCTTCGTCGTCTTCGTGCTGGTCGGCTCCTCGAACGCCGTCAATCTGACCGATGGGCTCGACGGCCTGGCGATCGGCGCCGCGGGCGTGGCGGCGGGAACCTACGCGGTCTTCTGTTACGTCGCCGGCAACAAGGTGGTCTCCTCGTATCTCCAGGTGCCGTTCGTCTCGGGAGTCGGCGAGGTGACGATCTTCTGCGGCGCGCTGGTCGGCGCGGCGATGGGGTTCCTCTGGTTCAACGCCCACCCGGCCGAGGTCTTCATGGGTGACGTCGGCTCCCTGGCGCTCGGCGGCGGCATCGGCATCGTGGCGGTGATCGCCAAGCAGGAGATCCTGCTCGCCCTGGTCGGCGGCCTGTTCGTCGTCGAGGCGCTCTCGGTGATCCTGCAGGTGGCCTCGTTCAAGCTGCGCGGCAAGCGGATCTTCCGCATGGCGCCGCTGCACCACCATTTCGAGCTGTCCGGCTGGGCGGAACCGAAGATCATCGCCCGCTTCTGGATCCTCTCCTTCGTCTTCGCGCTGATCGCGCTGTCGACGCTGAAACTTCGATGAGCCCGGTACCTTTCGATCCCGAGCGGCTCGCCCGCGTCTACGTCCTCGGCCTCGGCCTGTCGGGGACCGCGGCCGCGCGCCTGCTGCTCGCCCGCGGCATCGCGGTGGTGGCCGGCGACCGGCGTCCGGCCGCCGAACTCGACCTCGCGGGACTGGCGGCGGCCGAGCTGTCGCTCGGCGCCGAGCCGGACCGGCTGCCCGCCGGGATCGACGCGGTGATCGTCAGCCCGGGCGTCGCGGCCGATCATCCGCTGCTCGCCGCGGCTCGCCGGGACGGCATCCCCGTGGCCGCCGAGGTCGAGCTCGCCGCCTCCTTCGCCAGCGGCACGCTGATCGGCATCACGGGCAGCAACGGCAAGTCGACCACCACCGCGATGACGGGAGCCATGCTGCGCGGCGCCGGCTTCGCGGTCGAGGTCTGCGGCAACATCGGCGTGCCGCTGGCCGCGGTCGCCGAGGGCGCCGATGACCGCTTCCTGGTGGTCGAACTGTCGAGCTTCCAGCTCGAGACGATTCACCGGCTGCGGCCGCGCGCCGCGGCCCTGCTCAATCTCTCGCCGGATCATCTCGATCGCCACGGCAGCCTCGCCGGCTACCTCGAGGCCAAGCGGCGGATCTTCCGCAACCAGACGGCCGAGGACACCGCGGTGCTCAACGCCGACGATCCGGCGATCGCGGCGACGCCGGTCGTCGCGCGCCGACGGTTCTTCTCGGCGACCGGCGCGGTCGCGGACGGCTGCCGGGTCGTCGGCGGTCGCGTGCTGGACCGCGATCCGGCGCGCGGGGAGGTCGAGCTGTTCGCGGTGGCCGATGTGCCGCTGCCCGGGCCGCACAATCTCGAGAACGCCATGGCGGCGGCGCTGCTGGCGCGCGCGGTGGGAGCGCCGGAGGAGGCGATCGCCGCGGCGCTGCGCGGATTCCGCGGCCTGCCACACCGCCTCGAACTGGCCGGCGAGCACCGCGGCGTGCGCTTCTACGACGACTCGAAGGGGACCAACGTGGGCGCCACGGTGCGCTCGCTCGAGGGCTTCGCCGACGGCAGCGTGCACGCCATCCTCGGCGGGCGCAACAAGGGGGCCGACCTCGCGGGCCTGCGCGACGTCGCTTCGCGCAAGGTGCGTCGCGCCTACCTGATCGGCGAATCGGCGGGCGAGCTGGCGGTGGCGCTGCGCGGCGCGGCCGAGACGGTCGAAGTCGGCACGCTCGCGGCGGCGGTGGCTGCGGCGGCCGCGGCGGCGCGCGCCGGCGAAGTGATCGTCCTCTCGCCGGCCTGCGCCAGCTTCGACCAGTTCCGCGACTACCGCGACCGGGGCGAACAGTTCGTCCGCCTCGTCGAGGGGCTCGCCGGCGGATCGGCCCGGGGAGCGAGCCATGGCTAAGAAGCTCGCCTTCGACCGCGTGCTGTTCACCGCCATCGTGCTGCTCGTGATGATCGGCCTGGTGATGGTCTATTCGGCTTCGACCCCGATGTCGCGGGCCCAGGGACGCCCCTTCAACCTCTTCCTGGTCAAGCAGGCCGGCGCGGCGCTGCTCGGCTTCCTCGCCATGGCGGTGATCATGCACGTCGACTATCGGCGACTGAGGAGCGCCCCGGTCGTCTGGGGTCTGCTCGGCGGCGTCGCGGCGCTCCTCGTCCTGGTCCTGTTCGGACCGGAGCTCAACGCGACGCGGCGCTGGCTATTCGTTGGCGGCGTCTCGGTGCAGCCGGCCGAGCTCGCCAAGCTGGCGCTCGTCCCCTTCGTCGCCTGGCAGATCGATCGCAAGGGGGAGCTGGTCAATTCGCGCGAACTGCTGCTGCCGGTCGCCCTGACCACCGGCCTGCTCGCCGGCCTCATCGTCCTCCAGCCCGACCTCGGCTCGGCCGTTCTGCTGGCGGCCACCGCCGGCACCATGCTCTTCCTCGCCGGCCTCGCCTGGCGCTTCCTGCTGGTGGGTGCCGCCGTCGCGGCGCCCCTGCTCTGGCTCCTCGTCATCTCGGTGCCCTATCGCCGGGCCCGGCTCTTCGCCTTTCTCGACCCGGAGAAGGACCCTCTCGGCGCGGGCTTCCAGGCGCTCCAGTCGCTGATCGCCGTCGGCTCGGGCGGTCTGTTCGGGTTGGGGCCGGGCGAGAGCATCCAGAAGCTCTACTTCCTGCCCTATCCGCATTCGGACTTCATCTACGCCATCGTCGCCGAGGAGTTCGGCCTGCTCGGCGCCCTGGCGATCGTCGCTCTGTTCTCGGTCGTGCTCTGGCGCGGGGCGCGTGCGGGGTTGCGCGCGCCCGATCCGTTCGGGCGCTTTCTCGCCTGGGGTTTCGCGATTCTCATCGCGCTCCAGGCTTTCCTCAACGTCTCGGTTGCCGTTGCGCTGGTGCCGACCAAGGGGATTCCGCTGCCGTTCCTCTCCTACGGCGGGTCTTCCATGGTCGTGTCGCTGATCGCCTGCGGCGTCCTGCTCAACGTCTCCCAGCACGGATGAACGATGCGGTCACCACTCCCTCCGCTGCGCCTGCCCGCCACGTGCTGCTGGCCGGCGGCGGCTCGGGCGGGCACGTCTTCCCGGCCCTCGCGGTCGGCCGGGAGCTGGCCCGGCGAGGGTGGCGCGTGAGCTACGCCGGCAACGCCGCGAGCATGGAGGAGCGCCTGGCGGCGGCGCACGGGGTGCCCTTCGTCACCCTGGCGGCACGACCGGTGGTCGGCCGCGGACTGCCGGCGCGCGCGTCCGCGCTGGCGCTGGCGGCGCGCTCGGCTCTGGCGGCGCGCGGCGCGGTGCGGCGCCTCGGCATCGACGCCGTGGTCGCCACGGGCGGCTACGCCGCGGTCCCGGCGTCCCTCGGCGGGGCCTGGGCCGGGCGGCCGCTGGTGCTGGTCGAGCCGAACGCGCGGCCGGGGACGGCCAATCGCTGGCTGTCGCGGCTGGCCGCCGCCGCGGCGGTCGCCGACCCGGCGAGCGGAAGCGAGCTGGCCTGCCGCGCCTTCGTCGCCGGAGTGCCGGTACGCGACGAACTCTTCGCCGTGCCGGAGCTCGCCTCCTCCGCGCCGCCCTGCCTGCTGGTGCTCGGCGGCAGTCAGGGCTCGCAGCGTCTCAACGAGCTGCTGCCGGCGGCGGTGGAGCGGGCTCTCGGGCGGCTCCCCGGGCTCGCCGTCGTGCACCAGAGCGGCGAGCGCAACCTCGATGCGGCTGCGAGGGCGTGGAGCGCCTTCCCGGCGGCCCGCGAGCGAGTCGATCTGGTGCCGTTCGTCAGCGACGTGGCGAGTGCGCTGGCCGGCGCCTCGCTGGTGCTGTCGCGCGCCGGCGCGATCACGCTCGCCGAGCTGGCCGCGGCCGGACGGCCGGCGCTCCTGTTGCCGCTGCCGCTCGCCGGCGCGCACCAGGTCGAGAACGCGCGGCGGGCCGAGGCGGCGGGCGCCGCCTTCTCGCTCGAGGACGCGGAGTTGACCGGGGTCGCGCTCGGCGACCGGCTCGCCGACCTGCTCGGTGATCCCGACCGCCTTGTCGTGATGGGGCGCCGGGCGCGGGCGCTGGCGCGGCCGGACGCCGCCGCGGTGATCGCCGACGAAGTCGAACGGCTGACCGGAGGCGCGCGATGATGATGTTCCATCGCTTCGCCGGCCTGCGCCACGCCCACTTCGTCGGCATCGGAGGTGCCGGCATGAGCGGCATCGCCGAGGTCCTGGCGCAGTACGAACTGGCGGTATCGGGCTGCGACCGCGCCGCCAGCGAGACGACCGACCGGCTCGCCCGCCTCGGCATTCCGGTGTCGATCGGCCACTCTCCCGAGCACCTCGAAGGCGTCGACCTGGTGGTCGTCTCCTCGGCCATCGGCGCCGACGCGCCGGAAGTCGTCGCAGCCCGGCGGCGCGGCATCACCGTGGTCCGGCGCGCCGAGATGCTGGCCGAACTCATGCGACTCAAGTACGGCGTCGCGGTGGCCGGGACGCACGGCAAGACGACCACGACTTCGATGGTCGGCGCCATCCTCACCGAGGCCGGACTCGACCCGACGGTGATCGTCGGCGGCCGCCTGCGCGTCTCCGGCACCGGTGCCCGCCTCGGGCGCAGCGACTACATGGTGGTGGAGGCCGACGAGTTCGACCGCAGTTTCCTCTCCCTGGCGCCGATTCTCGCGGTGGTCACCAACATCGACGTCGACCACCTCGACACCTATCGCGATCTCGGAGAGATCCGCGACGCCTTCGCCGCCTTCGCCTCGCGGGTGCCGTTCTTCGGTCAGGTCATCGCCTGCGCGGACGACGCCAACGTGCGCGACCTGCTGCCCCGGCTCGCCGACCGGCGGGTGGTCACTTACGGCCTCGACGGGCCCTGGGACCTGGCGGCGGGCGAACTGACGACGCGTCCGGCGGAGAGCCGTTTCGTGGTGCGTCACCGCGAACAAGGGGAGCTCGGCGAGTTCGGCATCCCGCTGCCCGGACTGCACAACGTGCGCAACGCGCTGGCGGCGATCGCGGTCGGCCTGGCGCTCGGCATCCCGGTGCCGGCGATCGCGCGCGCCCTCGCCGCCTTCGCCGGAGTCCACCGGCGCTTCGAACGGCTGGGTTCGTTCCGCGGCGCCGAGGTCGTCGACGACTACGCCCACCATCCGACCGAGGTGGCGGCGACCCTGGCGGCGGCCCGCCAGGTCTACCCGCGCCGCGAGCTGCACGCCGTCTTCCAGCCGCACCTCTTCTCGCGTACCCGCGACCTCGCCGGCGAGTTCGGCCGGGCGCTGCTCGCCGCCGATCACGTCGTGGTGACCGACGTCTACCCGTCGCGCGAGCAGCCGATTCCCGGTGTCACCGGCGAGCTGGTGGCGCAGGCGGCGCGCTCGCTCGGCCACGGCCGGGTCGACTATCGCGTCGACTGGCGCGAGGTTCCGGCGGCGCTCGGTGCCCTCTCGGAGGGCGACGTCGTGCTCACCCTCGGTGCCGGCGACATCTACCGGCTGGCGCAGCTGCTGGTGAGCGAGGGCGCGGCATGAGCGGACGCGACTTGACGCCGCTCGAGGCACGCGTGCTGCCCTTCCGGCGGCCGGCGGCCGCGGTCAAGGCGCGGCGGCGCAGTCCGTGGGCGGCGCTGCGTCGCCCGTTCCTGCAGGCGCTCGGGCTGGTCGGCCTGCCGGCGGCCCTGCTCGCCTGGGTACTCAGCGCGCCGTCGTTCGCGCTCGCCGCGACGGAGATCGAGGCCGAGGGAGCGATCGAGCGGGCCTGGGTGGAGCGCGTCCTGGCGCCGCTGACCGGCGAGAACCTGCTCCGGCTGCCACTCGACGGCGTCGAGCGGCGACTGCTCGAGCACCCGTGGGTGGCCTCGGTCCGGCTCGAGAAGCGGCTGCCCGACCGCCTGCGGGTCGTGCTCGCCGAGCGTCGGCCGGTGGCGCTGCTGCGCAGCGGCTCCGAGCTGTCCTACCTCGACCGCCACGGCCGGGTCATCGCGCCCTTCGAGCCGCGTCTCGGCGGGGCGGACCTGCTGCTCGTTTCGGTCGGCGCGGGGCTCGACGCCGACTTCGCTGCGGCCCTCGCCGTCGCGGAAGAGCTCACCGGCGTGGCGCCCGACTGGGCGTCGACCCTCTCCGAGGTGGAAACCCTCGGCGAAGGGGACTTCCGTCTCTATCTGGGTGCGCTGTCGTTTCCGCTGCTGGTTCGCCGCGGAACGCTCGCCGCCCGAGTTCCGGCCCTGCGCTCGCTGCTTCCCGAGATCGGGGAGCGCTATGCGGGCCTCGCCGTCGTCGACCTGCGGTCGTCGCGGCGCATCGTCCTTCAACCCGTCGTAGAGAGGTCCTGAGAATGGCCAAAGCCGAAGAGTATCTGGTGGGAGTCGATGTCGGCTCGTCGAAGGTCGCCGTCCTGATCGGCAAGCGGGACGCCCGGGGCGGCCTCGAGATCGCCGGCCGCGGGCAGGCGCCCAACCGCGGTACCCGCCGCGGCAACATCGTCAACCTCGAGGCCACGGTCGAGGCGCTCAAGGCGGCGAGCGAAGAGGCCGAGGTCATGGCCGGAGTCGAGGTCTCGCGCGCCGTGGTCGGCATCGGAGGGGCCGACGTCCGCTGCGTCAACGCGCGCGGCAAGGTGTCGGTGGCCCGCCGCGACCGCGAGATCGGACGCGCCGACATCGACCGCGTGCTCGACGCCGCGCGCTCGGCGGCCCTGCCCTCGGACCGGGAGATCCTGCACGCGGTGCCGCAGGAGTTCATCGTCGATGAGCAGGGGGGGATTTCGGATCCCCTCGGCATGCTCGGCTCGCGGCTCGAGGTCCAGGTTCACCTGGTGACCGGCCAGACGGCGCGCTCGCGCACGCTGCTGACCTGCGTCAATCGCGCCGGCATCGAGGTCACCGAGATGGTCTTCGAGCCCCTGGCCACCGCCGAAGCGGTGTTGACGCCGGACGAGAAGGACCTCGGCGTCCTGCTGCTCGACGTCGGTTCGGGCACCACCGGGTACGCGCTGTTCGAGGACGGTGAGGTGCGCCACTCGGCGGTGCTGCCGATCGGCGGAGGCCACTTCACCAACGATCTCGCGATGGTGCTGCGCACGCCGTACGCGGAGGCGGAGCGCATCAAGCTCAAGGAAGGGTGCTGCCTGCAGTCGATGGTCGCCGACGAGGAGGGAATCTCGGTTCCGGCAGTGGCCGGTGGTCCGGCGCGCGTCGTGCCGCGCCGCGAGATCTGCGAGATCCTGCAGCCGCGCGCCGAGGAGATGATCTCGCTGGTGCGCGAAGACCTGTCGCGTTCGGGCTGGGACAGCCAGTTGCGCGGCGGCGTCGTGCTGACCGGCGGCGGCGCGCAGCTGGACGGCCTGCTCGAGCTCTCCGGCCAGGTATTCGGCGCCAGCGCGCGCTACGGCATCGCGCACGGCCTCGGCGGGCTCGTCGACGTGCTCGCCTCGCCCGGCTGGGCGGCTTCCGCGGGCCTGCTGCGCTGGGCCGCCGCGGGTGAGGCGGGCGGCCAGCGTTCGTCGCGCCGGGGTTCCTTCAAGGTACGCAACTTCGTCGGCAGCCTGCGCAGCGTCTTCTCCGACCTGCTCTGAGCGGCGACCGGATAGATCCAGGGAGAAACGACATGATCCTCTTCGAAGATCACGACCCGAAGAAGCGCGAAGCCGGAGATCGCGTGCTGCCGGCCGCCGAAATGGTGCCGGCCAAGATCAAGGTGATCGGCGTCGGCGGCGGAGGTGGCAATGCGGTCAACCGGATGATCGCCTCCAACCTGCGCGGCATCGAGTTCATCGGCGCCAACACCGACCTGCAGGCGCTGGCGAAATGCCGGGCCCAGGAGAAGCTGCAGCTCGGCGAGCAGATCACCCGCGGGCTGGGCGCCGGAGCGGATCCGGACATCGGGCGCAAGGCGGCGCTCGAGGACACCGAGAAGATCCTCGAGATGATGGACGGCGCCGACATGATCTTCCTCACCGCCGGCATGGGCGGCGGCACCGGCACGGGCGCTCTTCCGATTCTCGCCTCGCTCGCTTCGGAGATCGGCGCGCTGACCGTCGCCGTGGTCACCAAGCCGTTCGGCTTCGAGGGTCGCCGGCGCATGCAGCTGGCCGAGCGCGGCATCGCGGAGCTGCGCGATTCGGTCGACACGCTGATCACCATCCCGAACGAGCGGCTGCTCAGCTTCGTCGAGCGCGGCACCCCGCTCGCCGAGGCGTTCCGCATCGCCGACGACGTGCTGCGCCAGGCGGTGCAGGGCATCTCGGACCTGATCACCATCCCGGGCGAGGTCAACGTCGACTTCGCCGACGTGCGCGCCATCATGGCGGGCATGGGCATGGCCCTGATGGGCACGGGCATCGCGAAGGGGGAGAACCGCGCCCTCGAGGCGGCGCAGCGGGCGATCTCTTCGCCGCTGCTCGAGGAGACGTCGATCGAGGGGGCCAAGGGCGTTCTGATCAACATCTCCGGCGGGCGCGATCTGACCCTGCACGAGGTCGACGAGGCGGCACGGATCATCCAGAGCGCGGTCGACGTCGACGCCAACATCATCACCGGCATGGTGCTCGACGAGACGCTCGACGAGGAGATGAAGGTCACCGTCATCGCCACCGGCTTCCGCTACGCCGGCGAGCAGCACGAGACGGCTCCCGCGAGCGCGGCCCGGCCGGTGGTGACTTCGGCCGGGGCGGTTCGCTACACCACCCCGGCGCCGACCCCCGCCGCTGCGCCCGGACCGTCCCCCGAGCCGGCCGAGCCCGGGTCGGGAGAGCGCGTCCCCTTCTACCGGAAGGTCGTCGCCTCCAACACCCGCAGCGAGGATCCGGGCGGTTTCGGCCCGAACTGGTCGGCGGTCGACGACTACGACATCCCGACCGTCCTGCGCAAACAGATGGACTGAGTGGACAATTAGTGTCGGCGGGCGCGCCCTTTTCCGGCGCCCGCCGACCCCCGTGAAATTCAGTCAGAGGCAATTTCCCGGCTACCTGGCCCAATTTCCGGGGAGACAGGCGACCGGGAAATTGCCTGTGACTGAATTTTCGGGGTTGGCGCGGAAGGTGCAGCGGGGGGCGGTATGGGGGGGTTCCTGGTGCGCTCGGGCGAGGGGGTCGTCGCCCGAATCGCCGCCGACCTGTTCGACGCGGTGCTCGAACCGGCGCACTGGCCACCGGCGCTCTCCCGAATTGCCTCCGGAATCGGCTGTGAGCGCGTGATGCTGCTGCGGGCCGAGGCGGCGAGGCGGGTCATCCTCGCCACCAGCGACCTCGATCCGGCTGCGGTGCGCCGGCTGGCCGGCCGGCGCCTGGGCTCGGAGGAGGAGCGCCTGATCATCCCGCCTCCCGTCCACCGCGAGGTCTCCCTCTCGCCGGACGGCACCCTGCGCCTGCTGCTCGACCAGCCGCTGCTGACGCGCGAGAACGAAGAGCTCCTCGAGTCGATCGGACCGCTCCTCGCCCGCGCCTGGCGACTGACCGACGCCCTGGTCGCCAGCCAGCGCCACCAATCGTGGACGGCGACGCTGCTCGAGCGGCTGCCGACCGGAGTGCTCGTGCTCGACGCGACCGGCCGCGTGCTCCAGGCCAATGATGCCGCCCGTCGGCGCCTCGACGAACAGGTGGAGATCTCCGTGGCGCGCGGCCTCGTGCGCGCGGCCTCGCCGGCGATCCAGCGGATCCTCACCGAGATTCTGGCCCGCGCGACGCGCTTCGACGGCCGCGGCGCGGTGACCGAAGCGATCGTGCTGGCGCGCCCCGACCCGGCCGGCGCGCTGGAGATGCTCGTGGTGGCCTCGCCGCGCTTCTCGGACGGCAATCCCGAGGCGGTCGCGGTGGCGCTGATCTTCGACCCGCGTCGGGACGAGGAGAACCCCGCGGCCGTCCTGGCGCGGCGCTTCCACCTCGGCTTCGAGGAGATGCAGGTCGTTTCGCTGCTGCTGCACGGACGCGACATCCCCTCGATCGCCGCGGCGCTCGACGTGCCGCAGCCCGTCGTGCACGCCAGCCTGCGCAACCTCTACGACCGCATCGGTTCGACGCGCCAGGTCGAACTGGTCAAGCTCCTGCTCGCCCGCGGCGCCGGCCCGGCGTGAGAGTCGAAGGCGGCCCGCCCCCCTGCTAGGCTCGCCGCGTGGCCTGGACGCGCAGCGCGAGCGAGCGACGATGGTGGACGGTCGCGCTGGTCTATCTCCTCGGTATCTACCTGTCGCTCTACCCGCTGCAGTTCGTGCTCGACTTCCTGCGCAGTCGCAACCTGCTGCGGCTGACGATGGGCGCGCTGTTCGTCATGGCCGGCGCCGCGGTGATCGCGGTGATGGCGCGCCGGCGGGCGACCCGCCTCGAATGGCTGGTGCTCGGCGCCATCGGGGCGGTCTATCTGCTGCTGCTCTCCCGCATGACCATCATCCAGGAGAGGCTCCATCTGCTCGAGTACGGCCTGCTCGCTCTCGCGTTTCGCGAGGCACTGGCGGCGCGGGCCGCGGCCGCACCGGTCGGCGCGGCCGCGCGACCGGCGTGGTCGGCGGCCGGCGCGCTGGGACTGACCGGGCTGGCCGGCTGGGCCGACGAGGGGATCCAGGGGGTTCTCCCCAACCGCGTCTACGACCTGCGCGACGTCGGATTCAACGCGCTCGCCGCGGCCATCGCGCTGATGGCGGCGGCGGCGCTCGGCTGGGCGGCGCGCCGCGCCGGGAGGGGCCATGGAGGCTCGTGAGGCTCTGATCCGACTGGCGGTGGCGGCGCTGGGCGGCCTCGCGGTCGGCATCGAACGGGAGTGGTCGGCGCGGCGAGACGTGGACCACAGCCGTTTCGGCGGCGTGCGCACCTTTCTCCTGCTCGGCCTGCTCGGCGGCCTGGCGGCCATCGTCGCCGCGTGGGATCCCCGCTTCGGACTGGCGGTACTCGCCGGCGGTCTCGCACTGGTCATCGTCGCCTACCTGATCTCGGCCTGGCACGGCACGATCGACGCGACGACCGAGGTGGCCGGAGTCGTCGTGCTGGGAGGTGGCCTGCTGGCCGGCTTCGGCCAGTTCTCGGTGGCGAGCGCGGTCTTCGCCAGCACGGCGCTGGTGCTGGTGGCCAAGGGCCGCATGCACGCGGCCGTCGAGCGGATCCGGTCGACCGAACTGGAGGCCGGGGCGCGCTTCGCCGTCCTCGCGCTGGTCGTCCTGCCGCTGCTGCCGGTCACGCTCGCGACTCCCCTCGGCGAGCTCGAGCCGCGCAAGCTGTGGGCGCTGGTGCTGCTGTTCGCCGGCCTTTCCTTCGCCGGCTACGTGGCGCTGCGCGCCGCCGGACCGGGGCGCGGCTACGGGATCGCCGGCCTGCTCGGCGGCCTCGTCTCCTCGACCGCCGTGACGCTCAACTTCGCGCGCGAGAGCCGCGCCGCCGGCTCCTTTGCCCGGCCGCTGGCGATCGGCGCCCTGGCCGCGTCGGCCATCCTGCCGCTGCGCGTGCTGGTCCTTTCGGCGCTGCTCGAACCGGCGGTGGCGCGGGCCCTGCTGCCGGCCCTCGCGCCGACGCTGCTGCTGGCGACGGCGATGATCGTCCTCACCCTGTGGCGGCGGCACGGCACCGAGACGCCGCCGGAGCAGTTGCTGCCGGCCAACCCGCTGCGGCTCACGGCCGCGATCCAGATGGCGCTTTTCTTCACCCTCGTGCTCTGGGGGCTCGATGCCATGCGCGGCAGCTTCGGCACCGCGGGCCTGCTCGGCACCTCGGCCCTGCTCGGGCTCACCGATCTCGACGCGCTGACCTACTCGATGAGCGAGCTGGTGGGGAGCGGCACGCCCGCCGCCACGGCGGTGCGCGCGCTGCTGGTCGGCATGCTGGCCAACACCGGGATGAAGGCGACCGTCGCACTGGTCCTCGGCGCCCCGCAGTTCCGCCGCCACGCGGCGGGCGGGCTGCTGCTCTTCGCCGCGGCGCTCGGCCTCGGTTTCGCCCTCGGCTGAGCCACGCGGCGCCCCCGGCCGGCGCGACCGGTGAAGAAAGGGCTCCCCACCGTTCAGCGTGAGAAGCCGGGGCGTCGGAGTCGGACCCGGATCGACGCAGAGGCCCCGGGCGAGGACGCAGAGCTTCCGCAGAAGAGAGAAGGGGTTGACCTGACTGGCTTGGGGTTCAGCCCAGACGCCGGAGAGACAAGAACCAGGGCCCGGAGAGGGGAGAAGGCAGCCGGCGAGCTCCGGCGGCTTCACTCGGTGCCCTCGAGACCTCCCGAGGCCGTGGCCGAATCCGGCGGTCGCGCCCCTCGAGACCAGCGAAGCCCGGCGCCGGGGAAATCTCCCGAGCCGGTGACGCGCAAAAAAAGACCGGGCGTTCACGGAACGCCCGGTGCCCAGGAGTGGAGGCGATGCGGATCATCCGCGCGCCTTCAACTCTTCCTACGCACCGGGCGAGGAAAGGTTATGCGCCCCGCTCAGGGGGCGGACGCGACTTCGAGGCGCAGGCGGCGCTCCTCGGGGCGGATCGCCCGGTCGGCCTGGGGGTAGGGCTCGAGCGCCGTGGCGGCGATCACCAGAGCGCTACCGGCCAGCGTGTGGCGCGCCCGCTCGACCTGCGACAGGTCGAGCTCGACCAGCAACTCCGGGGCGTCGCCGCGCCGGATGCCGAGCTCGACCACCGCCCGCCCGGCCCAGAAGCAGTCGACCCCGGTGGGGCAGCGCGAGTCCTCGACGACGCGGACGAAGCGCAGCACGGCGTCGGTCCGCGCCACGGCGATCCGTTCGCCGGGGGCCAGTTCGGCGGCGGCGCCGGGCGCGAGGACCGCGGGCCTCTCGCCCGAGGCGATTCGCCCGGTGCTCGGTGGAGCTCCGCCACTGCCGCAAGCAGCCAGGAGGGGGGTAGGCAGCAGGAAGGCGAGCGCGCAGAGACCCCGGAGCGAACGCATGGCCGGCACTCTAGAACAGTCGAATAGACTTCGCCGGCTTTGCCGCCCGGCGGCCCGCTGCCGCCGGATCGACCTGCCCGGCCGACCGGGAGAGAGCCTCGTTCCAGATGACCGCCTTCGAGATCTCGGTGCGCGTCTTTCTCCAACTGGCGGTGATTCTCGCCGCCTGCCGGCTGGTCGGTCGCCTGGTGCGGCCGCTCGGGCAGCCGCAGGTGGTGGCCGAGATGATCACCGGCGTCCTGCTCGGTCCGTCGCTCTTCGGGCTGCTGGCGCCGCGGGCCCAGGCCTGGCTCTTCCCCGCGGCCGGCAAGCCGGTGCTCTTCGTCCTCGCGCAGCTCGGCCTGGTGCTCTACATGTTTCTCGTCGGGCTGGAGTTCGACCTGTCGCTGATCCGCCACCGGATGCGCAGCGCCGTCGCCGTTTCGTGGGCCGGCATCGCCACCCCGTTCGTGCTCGGCGGCGGCCTGGCGCTCCTGCTGCGCCAGCGCTTCGACCTGTTCGCACCGGGGGTGTCGGCGCCGCAGGCGGTGCTCTTCTTCGGCGCCGCCCTGTCGATCACCGCCTTCCCGATGCTCGCGCGGATCATCTACGAACGCGGCCTGTCCGGGACATCGCTCGGCACGCTGGCCCTCGCCGCCGGCTCGCTCGACGACGCGGCGGCCTGGTGCCTGCTCGCCGTGGTGCTCTCCGGATTCAGCGGCGACCCGGCGATCGCCCTGCTGGCGATCGGTGGCGGCGCGGCCTGGCTGTCCGGCATGTTCGTGCTCGGCCGGCCGCTGCTCGCCCGCCTCTATGCCCGGCTCGAGCGGCGCGCCGGGGGGGAGGGGCTGCTGCTGCCGGCCACTCTGATCCTGCTCTCGCTGGCCGCCTGGACGACCGACTCGCTCGGCGTCTACGCCGTCTTCGGCGCCTTCACGCTCGGCGCCTGCCTGCCGCGCGGAGCGCTGCAGCCGCGGCTCGAGGGGGCGATCGCGCCGCTGACCTCGGTGCTGCTGCTGCCGGTCTTCTTCGTCAACTCGGGGCTCAACACGTCGATCGGACTGCTCGATTCGTGGGCGATGTGGGGTGTGGCGCTCGCGGTACTCGTCGTGGCGGTCGCGGGCAAGGGGGTGGCCTGCGGCCTGGCGGCACGGCTCGCCGGTGAGCCGCCGCGCGAGGCGGTGGCGATCGGTGCGCTGATGAACGCGCGCGGGCTGATGGAGCTCATCCTGCTCAACATCGCCTACGAGCGGGGCCTGATCACCCAGACGCTCTTCACGCTGCTGGTTCTGATGGCGGTGGCGACCACCCTGATGGCGCTCCCCTTCTTCAATCGCGTCTACGGACGGGAAGGGCGCCCGGCGCAGGGCGGCGGCGGGTCAGCCGCCGGCGCGGCGGCCGGCGGCTGAAGGCGGACGTCGACGGCCGGAGTCAGCCCGCGGTGCGGAACGGGAATCGCACCTCGGTGCGGATCCAGGCGATGACCAGCTCGGGGCCGGCCTCGCTGCGGTTGAAGGAGAGAGTGAGCTGATCGACCTCGTCCTCCTCTTCGAGCGTGCGCACCGGCGCTTCGATCACCAGCACGTCGGTCGGTCCCAGATCGACCGCCTCGAACTTGCCGGTCTCCGGGTAGAAGAAGCCGGTGCCCGAGAGGCCGAGCTTCGAGTTGAAATGGAGCTTCCAGTGGTCGGCGTCCGGCGTGGCGAAGACGGAGTAGGTCCCGGCCGGCAGCTTCTGATCGCCGAAGACGAGATCGACCGTGGTGGTCAACTCGGTGGCCTCGTTGGCGCCCAGCCGCCAGCGCTGGCCGAAGGGGACCAGCGCCTTGCTCTCGGCGCTGCCGAAGATGTTGTCGCGGTCGCGCTTGTAGGGACGGCCGTAGTGGATCTTCACGTAGGCGTCGCCGTCGCTGTAGCGGGCGAGCCCCAGGGGGCTCGGGCGGCGCGACGGGTGGAGGTCCTGGGCGTCGAGCGTGGCGGGAACCAGGGCGGCCAGGGCCAGGGCTCCGGCGACGACGGTCGTGCGCAGGCGGGACGTCGACATGGTGCGTTCTCCTCTCGGTTGGGCGCGGGATCCGGCGGCTCGCCGTCCCGCGGCGGTGCACGGTGAGCGCGGAGTCTACCCCTCCCGAGGTTCGAGCCGACAGCGTCAGAAGGCGAAGCGGACCTCGGCACGCAGGCTCCGGGCGTCGGCTGCCCCGGAAGACGCGCTCCCCGCCGCCGGGCGATCCGCTTCGAGATCGACCAGCTCCAGGCCGATCCGCTAGCGTTCTCCGGCTCCGATGAGCAGGGCGGCGGTCCAGGCGTGACCCCGCTCGCGGTTGTCGTCCCCGATCGTGGCGTCCCGGTCACGGGTTCGGAAGTCGTCGTAGCGCAGGCTCGCGCGCAGACGGCCCCGGGCGCGGGTCAACAGGGCGTAGCCGGCATCGAACGCGACGTCGACGCGCGCCGCGGAGCGTTCGCCGGGCGGCGCGAACCCCATCCGCGTCGAGCCGGTCGCCCACTCGCCGACCAGGCGCAGGCCGAGCGGCAGGTCGGTTTCGACGCCGAGCCAGCGGGCCCGCGTCTGCCAGGCGTACTCGTCGCCGTGCAGTGCGCGATCCCCGAGGTTGTCGAAGGTCGTCACCTGCACAAGGGCACGCCGGTCCGGCGCGTCCCAGCGCAGACGACCGGCATGGCCCGGCCGGCCGTCGAGGTCCGACCCGAATGGGCGGCTGCCGCGGGAGCTCTGTCGCGGGAAGGTCGTGGCCAGCGCAGGCAGCGGCGGCAGGGGAACGAAGCGCCCGGTGGGCGTGGGACGGTCGTGCAGAGCGAAACCGCGCCAGGCGAGCAGCGTGCCGGCCGTGTCGTTGCCCCCGAAAAGAGTGGCACCCAGCTGGAGGCGATGCTCCGAGGCCAGGGTCCGCGTCCAGGCGGCTTCGAGGCCGATCGGTCGGACCTCTTCGGCAACCCACGAATTGAGCGCCGAGAGCGTCAGGGTGTAGGACGATGTCCAGAGCGGATCGACGTTCTCGCGCGAACCGGGCAGGAAGAACTGCCCCGCCCGCAGCGACAGCTCGGCGGCCTCGCCCACGGCCCGCCGCCGCTCGAGGTAGGCCTCGAGCAGGCCTGATCCCGACGCCGCCTCGCGCGGGTCGGAGTCGCGCCGCGCCACGCCGTGGAGGTGGAGGCGCCAGCCGACCGCGGGCTCCCAGTCGAAGGCGAGCCGCGCTTCGCCGGAGAGCGCGTCGGACCGCCCGGCGGCGGCGCCGTCCTCGAGTTTGCCGAAGCCGCCGGCGAGAAATCCGGGCGGCGCTTCGAAGCGCGCCAGGGCGAGACGCACGAAGCCGCTGGCGATGGCGGTTCGGGCCTGCCCGGAGGCGGGCAGCAGCAGCAGCGGGGCGAGGCCCGCGAGGACGACTCGCAGCGTGGGGCGCGTCACGGTGGCGGAGGATACGCGCGCCGCGGTGCGGCGGACGCCTCGCCGGACCGCCCGGCGGGGCTCAACCGGGGGCCGACCGGACACCGGGGAGAGCGTCGAGCAGCTGGCGCCCGAAGGCCCGGGTGGGGGTCCAGGCGCCGGGGCGCAGGTCGCCCGCCAGCGTGCGGCGGGCGGCCTCGGTCGCCGCGGTCGCCGTGAAAGCGTAGCCGTCGGGAATCGAGAGAGCGCGCTCGACGGTGCGCCCGTCCGGGGCGCTCGCCCGGCCCCACAGGTACATGCGGGCGTTCGCGCGCACGGTGGGAGAGGGGCCGCTGACGTGGCGCGCGACCCAGCCCTGCAGGGCGCGGCGCACCGGGGCGAGCCCGGCAACCGGCAGCAGCAGGCGGGAGAGGCCGCGTGCGCGGGCGACCGACCGGGGGACCGCGGCGAAGGTGGCGAGATTCGCCACGCCGGTCGAGCGGAAACCGGCCGCGAGGTCCCCCCACGGGATCTGGACGACGGTGCGCCGGCCGAGGCCGGGGAAGTCGACGCGGCGCGTGGCGGCCAGCGGCCGTACCCGCGTGAGGCGCCCGTCGCGCCGCTCCCAGCCGACCGCGGGAAGTCCTTCGAGCGCGGTCACCAGGGTGCCGCGGCTCCAACGGGCTCCCCCTGCGCCGGCGAAGGCGAGCTCGATCCGGTCCGCCTCCGGCAGCGCCTCGTGCAGCTCGACCGCGAGGGCATCGGAGGGGACGACGTCGAATCCGACGCCGGGGACGAGGCCGATGCCGGCCGCCAGCGCCTCCTCGTGGCGACGATAGGTGGCCTCGAGGACGGCAATCTCGCCGGTCAGGTCGAGGTAGTGGCATCCGGCGGCCAGACAGGCGTCGACCATCGGTTTCGACGTATGAACGAACGGCCCGGCGGCGTGGAGGACGACGGCGATGCCGTCGAGCGCCGCGGCGAGCGCCGCCGGATCGTCGAGCGGCGCGACGCGCCAGGGCAGGGCGAGCTCGCGCGCCAGCGCTGCCAGCGGCGCGGCGCGCCGGCCGGCGAGGAGCGGTGCCAGTCCGCGGCGTACCGCCTCGCGGGCGATCAGCTCGCCGGTGAATCCATAGGCGCCGTAGAGGAACAGGGCGCCCACGGCGAGCCCTCAGACGACCGGGCGCTGGAAGCGCAGGGCCTCGTCGGGCTCGGCAGCGACCTCCGGCCGGTTGTCGAGGCCGCGCGCCCGCCGGTAGGCGGGCAGCGCCGCGGCGAGCACGGCGACGGCCTGCTCGAGGTCTTCGCGCTTGAGCACGTAGGCGATGCGCACTTCGTCGCGGCCGAGGCCGGGGGTGGCGTAGAAGCCGGCCGCCGGAGCGACCATCACCGTCGCCCCCTGATGCGAAAACTCGGTGAGGAGGAAGCGGGCGAAATCCTCGGCATCGTCGACGGGCAGTCGGGCGATGAAGTAGAAGGCCCCTTCGGGCTTGCGCAGGAAGACGCCCTGAATCCCGGTCAGTCCGGCGAACAGGGCGTCGCGCCGCTGCTGATACTCGGCGGCGACGCTGGCGAAGTAGCCGGCCGGCACATCCGGGATGCCGCTCGCCGCAAGCTGCGCCAGGCCGGGCGGCGAGAGGCGCCCCTGCGCCATGCGCAGCGTTGCCTGGTGAATCTCGCGGTTGCGCGTCACCAGCGCGCCCAGCCGGATTCCGCAGGCGCTGTAGCGCTTCGACAGGCTGTCGACGACGATGACCTGATCCTCGAAGCCGGGAAGGGTGAGCGCCGAGACCGCGTGACCGCCGTCGTAGACGAACTCGCGGTAGACCTCGTCGGCGATCAGGAAGAGGCCGTGATCGCGACAGAAGGAGGCGACGAGCTCGATCTCCTCCCGGGTGTAGACGGTACCGGTCGGATTGTTCGGGTTGCACAGCAGGACGAGACGGGTGCGCGGCGTCAGCGCCCGCTCCCACGCTTCGCGCGGCGGCAGGTGGAAGCCGTCCTCGCCGCGGGTGCGCAGCGGCACCAGGCGCACTCCGGCCAGCGTCGCGAAGGAGTTGTAGTTCGTGTAGTAGGGCTCGCAGACCAGCGCCTCGTCGCCTTCCGACGTGGTGGCGAAGAAGGCGAAGAGCAGTGCCTCGCTGCCACCGGTGGTGGCGATCAGGTCGGCAAGGTCGACCTCGATCCCCTGCCCGCGGTAGTAGCCGACCAGGGCGTCGAGATACTCGGGCGTACCTCCCGACGGGGTGTAGGCGAACACCCGGTCGGCACGCGACAGCCGGTCGCGCAACGCCGGAGGGGTCTCGAGGTCGGGCTGGCCGATGTTGAGGTGATGGACGTGGATGCCGCGTCGCTTCGCTTCCTCGGCGAGCGGCATCAGCTTGCGGATCGGCGACGCGGGCATCGCCCGGCCGCGGGGGGAGACCTGGGGCTTCATGGCCGGAAGTCTAGCGCGGGCCGCGCGGCCGCCCGGGAGGGCCGTCAGGCGTCCTCGACCAGCAGGCCGAGCAGGTCCGAAGTCGAAATGATGCCGACCACCTTGCGGTCGCGGGTCACCAGCAGACGGTGGAGGTGGCCGTGGATCATCTTCTCCGCAACCTTCGAAATCGGCATCTCGTCCTCGACCGCGAACACCTTCGGGGTCATGATTTCGCCCACCGTCAGGTCCGATTCGGCCACCCTCAGTCCGGCGACGTCTTCGGGGTTGAAGCGGTCCTCCCAGCCGCGCAGGTAGTACTCCGGCTGCGGGTGATCGATGACCGCCTGGTCGTGGCCGCCGAGCACGCGGGCGACGTCGGTCAGGGAGACGACCCCGATCAGGCGGCCCTCGGCGTCTTCGACCGGCGCTCCGGAAATCTCGTTGTCGACCAGGAAGTCGGCGAGGTCGGCGACCGTCCGGTCGTCGCGCACGGCGAGGACCTCGGGGTTCATCACGTCGCGGGCGGTGAGAGCTCTCATGGTCTCCTCCTCGGAGGTCGACACCGGACTCCGGTGCCGACGATTCCACCTTACCTCCGCGGGCGCCGGAGGCACCGCCCCCGCGGGCGGGAGGGGGTCAGCCGACCCGCAGACGCGCGAAGCGGCGCTTGCCGACCTTGACCAGATAGGGCTCGCTGCGGGCGGGTAGTGCGGCGCGCCCGTCGGTCGCGGCGGCGCCGTCGATGGTGACCGCCCCCTGCTCGAGCAGGCGCCCCGCCTCCTTCTTCGATGCCACCAGCCCGGCGCCGAGCAGCATCTCCGCGAGCGTGACGCCTGCGGAGACGGCCGTCTCGGCGACCTCGTCCGGCGCTCCGCCGGAGGCGAAGATCCGCTCGAACTCGGCTTCGGCCTCCGCCGCGGCGGCGGCGCCGTGCAGCTGAGCGACGAGGGTGCGCGCCAGCTCCTGCTTGACCTTCTTCGGGTGCAGTTCGGCGGCGGCGACGGCGCGCTTCTTCGCCTCGATCTCGCTCGCTTCGACGTCGGTGAGCAGGAGCAGCCAGTCCCACATCAGCGCGTCGGGGATCGACATCGTCTTGCCGTAGATCT